>CALMKX010000085.1 GCA_937867335.1 uncultured Acidobacteriota bacterium | reverse complement strand
TGCGACACGTTCGACTACAAGCCCGAGCTGATTCGCCGCCATGGTCAGCCGTTCGATCCGGGCGGGAAGCTCGAGCTGTTTCAAAGCCAGGCCGGCGCGTGCATGCAAAGCCCCTGGGCCTGGAGGCAGCATGGCGCGTGCGGCAAGTGGGTCAGCGACCTGCTGCCGCACCTCGCCGCCAGCGTCAGCGTTCGCCGGCGCCGGCTCAAGCGCGGCCTGGTGCTCGTGGGGCTCGCCGCCCTCCTGCTGGCCCTGGCCGAGCCCCAGCTGGGCTACGAATGGCAAGAGATCCACCGCCAGGGGGTGGATCTGGTGGTGGCCTTCGACGTTTCGCGTTCGATGCTCGCCGAGGACACCGGATCGCTGTCCGCGGCCTCGAGGCTCGACCGCGCCCGGCGCGAAGTGACCGATCTCCTGCGCGCCGCCAAAGGCGATCGCATCGGCCTGGTGGCCTTCGCCGGCTCGGCGGTGCTCGAATGCCCCTTGACCCTCGACTACGGCGCCCTCGAGAGCTTCCTGCCGGTGCTCGATCCCGATCTGCTGCCCTTGCCGGGCAGCGATCTCGGCGCGGCGCTCCGAACCGCGCTTTCGGCCTTCGCCCGCTCGAGCCCGACGTCGTCCCGGGCGATCGTGCTGGTCACCGACGGCGAGGATCACGAAGGCCAGGCTCAGGCCGCTGCCGAGGAAGCTCGGCGAGCCGGTGTGAAGGTCTTCGCCCTGGGCCTCGGCGAGGTCAAGGGTGCGCCTCTTCCCGAGCCCACCGGAGGCTTCCACCGCGATGCCGAGGGCAAGATGGTGCTTTCCCGTCTCGACGAGGCGAGCCTCAGGGCCATCGCCCGCAGGACCGGCGGTGCTTACCGCCACGCCACCGGCAGCGAGTCCGCGCTGCGGGCGCTCTATCTCGAGGCGATCCGCCCGGCCGTCGAGGAGCAGGATCAAGAAGTGGAGCGCCGCCGGCGCTGGCATCAACGCTTTCCCTGGTTCCTGGGCTTGGCCGCGCTCTGCCTGGGCCTCGAGCCGCTGATCTCCGAGCGCGGCGGGAGGGCGAGCCGATGAAGCGCCGCCCCCTCGCCTGCGCCGCCCTCGCCCTGGCCCTCGCCTCGCCGGCCCTGGCCGGCGAAGGAGATCCCTTCGCGAGCTACCGCGCCGGGGACTTCGCCACCGCCGCCCAGGAATTCGAGCGACGGGCCCGGGAGGCACCCGAGGACCCCGCTCTCCGCCTCGCCCTGGGCAGCGCCCGTTATCAACTGGGCGAGATCGAAGAAGCGGTGCGGGCCTGGGGCAGCTTGCTTACGACAGCCGAACCGAGGCTGCGTGAAGCCGCCCTCTACAACCTCGGCAATGCGGCCTACCGCCAGGGCCGTCTGTTCGATGCCGAGCGCTTCTTCGAGAACGCCCTGGAGCTCGATCCGAAAGACGCCGACGCCCAGGCCAACCTCGCTCTGGTACGCCGGCGGCTCGCCCAGCGAGACCGCGCGAAGCCGCCCGGCCCGAGCGCCGCCGAGGGCAGCTCTGGCACGACCCAGAGCCCCGCTCAGGGTCAAAACGGCGGGCAGGCCGCCACCAGCCCGAGCGGAGGGAGCGACCGGAACGGCGCTCCAGGCCAGGCTCCCACGCCGCCTCCCCAGGCCGGCGAGCCGAGCACGCAGGAGAGCGCCGGAAAACCCGTCTCCCAACAGGCTCCGGACAGCACCCGAGGGAAGGGCGGTGCCGGAGAAGCCAGCGCGGAGCCCGCTCGAGTCCTCACCCGCGCCGAGGCGGAGCGGCTTTTGCAAGCCCTCGAGGAGCGCAGGCCGGAAGGGCGACGAGGACGGCCAACCCGACGCCCCGCCTCCGGTGAGGACTGGTAAGCACGAGCTTCCTTCGGATGACACAGAAGCGGTTCTCTCGCAGCTCGATTTCGTTGCCCGGCGCTGGCTCCGGAGCGGCCGTGGTGCTGCTGGCACTGGCTCTCGCCCGGATCGCCGAGGCACAGGGGATCGCGGCCCGCCTGGACCGCGACGAGATCTGCCTCGGCGAGCAGGCGATGCTCTCCGTGGAGGTGCAGAACGTCAGCGAGGTGAGTCCTCCGCCGATCAGCCTGGACGGCTTCGAAGTCATCAATCTCGCCTCTACCAAGTCGAAGGATTGGGGTTCGGGCAAGCTCACCACGACCTTCACCTTCCACTATCTGCTGCGCCCGCAGGCGGTCGGCACCTTTCCTCTGCCGCCGATCGTGCTCGACCTCGGCGGCAAGACCCTCAGCTCCCAGCCTCTGACGCTCACGGTTCGCCCCCAGCCCCGCGGGGCACGAGCTGGCGAGGATTTTTTCGCGACCGGCGAGGTGAGCGACGCCCGACCCTACGCTGGCCAGCAGATCGTCTACACCTGGCGGCTCTTCCGGCGGGTGCGCAGCACCGCCCTGAACTTCCTCGACCAGGGCTTCAAGGGTTTCCAGGCAGCGAGCCTGGGAGCCAACAAGGAATACGGCGCCGAGGTCGGCGGCTACCACTACACCGTGGATGAGATTCGCTGGGCGCTGTTCCCCGAAGGCCCCGGAACCTTCGCCGTCCGCGGCCCCTTGGTGGAACTCGCAGCTCTGGTCCGCCAGCTGAACCCGTCGGACTTGCTCAGCCAGATCCGCTTCGTACCCGGGATCCGCCAGCGGCTTCAGGCAGAGCCCCTCGAGGTCCAGGTACAGTCGCTGCCTCCCCGCCCCGAGGGCTTCTCGGGCCTGGTCGGCCAATACCAGGTGAGCACCTCGCTGTCGCGCCGGGAGATCCGCCTGGGCGACCCCACCACGCTGAAGATCGAAGTTGTGGGCGATAGCTTCGGGGATCTCATTCCGGAGCCCTCGCTGCCCGAGCTCGAGGAAATCGAGACCTACGCGGACAAGTCGGTCTCCTCGCTCACCTACAACGACCACGGCATCCGCGGCAAGCGCGTCTTCAGCCGGGCTCTGGTGCCCAAGGCGAGCGGCGAGCACCAGATCCCGGGCGTGAACCTGGTCTACTTCGACCCCAAGGCCGGCGACTACCGCACCGCCCAGACCTCGACGCTGGCGCTGACCGTCCAGCCCTCCAGGCAGAGAGCCCTGCAGCCGCCTTCGACCGTTGGCCCGGCAGCGCAGCCACGGGTGGATCGCGAAGCCTCCCCGGGCGACGACGCCGAAGGCTGGTCGCTCTTCGCCGACGCTCCGGGACAAGGCGCCCTCACCCTCGCCGGGGTTCTCGCTCTCGCCGGGCTCGGCGTGGTGGGCCTGGTGCTGGCCCGCCGCCACCGCGCCGCGAAGCCGGGCGAGGCGGATCAGCTTCGGTGTCGCGACGCCTACTGCCAGGCCAAGAGAGCTTTCGCGGACCTCGAGAGGGCGAGCGCCCAGGGCCGCTTGGAGGTGGCGTGCGAGCTGGCTTCGCGGATCGTGCGCGAGTACCTCGGAGCGAAGCTCGGGCGCCGCGGGCTTGCCCTGACCGCCGAAGAGGCGGGGGCGGAGCTCGCTCGCACGGACCTCGACGCGGCTCTCGTCGAGAGGGTATCGGCGGCTCTCCAGGCCATGGAAGCCACCCGCTTCAGCGGTGATTGCCGGCTCGAGCCCTGCTCCTCGGCCACGGTGGCGGCGTTGCTCGAGACCCTGGAGGCCGCTCTCGGGCCCAGCGGCCCGCCCTCCGCCGCTCCCCGTCAGTAGATCTTCTTGCCGAGCGCCGAGAGAATCAGCTCGATCGCCACGTGCGCGGTGTGGTTGTGCGCATCGAGGATCGGGTTGATCTCCACCACATCGAGCGAGCGCAGGAGCCCGGAGTCGGCCACGATTTCCATCAGCACGTGAGCCTCGCGGTAGCTCAGGCCGCCCGGGACCGGCGTGCCCACCCCGGGAGCCTCGCGCGGGTCGAGAGCGTCCATGTCCAGGCTGACGTGCAGACCGGCCAGATGCGATAGGCGCCCGAGCGCCTCGTGCACCACGGCGCCGATCCCCCGTTCGTCGATGGAGCGCATGGTGTAGACCGTGGCGCCGCTGTCGCGGAGCATCACCCGCTCCTCGGGATCGAGGTCCCGAACGCCGATCAGCACCACGTTGCGGGGATCGACCTTGGGCCCGGTGTGGCCGAGATCCACCAGCTCCCGCCGGCCGCGACCGGTCAGGGCGGCGAGCGGCATGCCGTGGAGGTTGCCGGTCGGCGAAGTCTCCGGCGTGTTGAAGTCGCCGTGGGCGTCCACCCACAAGAGGCCGATCGAGCCGGATCTCGAGGCCGCCGCCACGGTGCCCACGGCGATGGAATGGTCGCCGCCGAGGAAAATCGGCAGCGCGCCGTGCTCGAGGCTTCTCACTCCTTCCTCGTAGGCGGCCTGACAGGCCTCCACCGCCGCCGACAGATAGAGCATTCCGCCACCCTCGGGCAGGGTGTCACGCTCTCGAACCGGCACATCTCCCACGTCGTTGACCACGAATCCCAGGGCGCGCAGCCGCTGAGCGAGCCCGCCGTAGCGGACCGCGCTCGGTCCCATGTCGACACCCCGCCGCGACTGGCCGAGGTCCATCGGTACTCCGATCGTCGAGATCGTTCTCTGCACACAGCCTCCCGGCACGCCGTCCTGTTGTTGGCGCCGAGAGTCTAGCAGCCCGTCTCCTCGGCCTGGCTGGTGCGCTCGAGGAGCAAGAGGGTGACGTCGTCCTCGAGAGGCCGCCCGCCGCAGTGGCGGGCGAGCTCGGTGAGCAGCCGATCGAGGGCCTCACCGAGGGGCAGGTCGCGCGTTTCGCCGAAGAGCTCGGCCACTCCGGGGATGCCGAGCTCGCGGTCGGCGGCGTCCCGGGCTTCGAACAGGCCGTCCGAGTAGAGCAGGAGGCGGTCGCCCACCGCCAGGTGGACCTCCTCCACCCGCCGATTGAGGCTCGCAAGCGAGCTGGTGAGCAGCGGGCCGGTGGCCGAGAGCTCCCGAGGGGCCGGCTGCGCTCCCAGCCAGAGCAGCGGCGGGTGGCCGGCGTTACCGTAGCGACAGCGGCCGTCGGCGAAGAGCTGGCCGTAGATCAGGGTGACGAAGCGAGGCGCGGAGAGGAAGTCGGCGCCAGTGGCGACCTCGGAGATCACGTGGACCGGATCCGGGTTCTTGCGTCGCGCGGCGTCGAGGGCGGAGCGCACCATGCCCGCCACCATCGCCGCAGAGACGCCGTGGCCCACCACGTCCGAGAGCGAGAACACCAGGGAGCCACGCAAGTCCTGGTGCACCTGGTAGAAATCTCCGCCCAGCGCATCGCAGGGCCGGAACCGCCCCTCGGCCTTCCAGCCCAGGGCCGATACGGTGCCGCGGGGCAGCAGGCTGTGCTGGAAGCGACGGGCCTGCTCGAGGTCCGCCTGCGCCTGGCGGGAGAAGGCCTCCTTGGCCCGGCGCTCCCGCTTGAGGCGGAGGCAGCGCTCCACCAGAGCCAGCAGCACCCTTCGCTCGAAGGGCTTGTAGAGGAAATAGAAGGCGTTCTCCTCGAGCGCCCGGTAGAGGTTCTCGTCCGAGCCGCTGCTCGAGCCGGTCATCAGGATGACGTCCACCTCGGGCTGGCGCTGCTGGATGGTGCGGGTCAAGGCGTAGCCGTCGCCATCCGGTAGCTGGACGTCGATCAGCGCCACCTCGAGGCCGGGCCGGGAGAGCAGGGCCAGGGCCTCGCGCACCGTGGTGGCCGCCTGCACGGCGTAGAACGGCCCGAGCACCCGCTCGACCGCCCGCCGCATGCCGGGATCGTCCTCCACCAGAAGAATGGCCGGCAGAGGAGTCATGGGGCGTTCTCCGCAGCCACCACCGGCAGCCGAACCTCGGCCCGAGTGCCCTCACCCGGCGTGCTGTCGAGGTGGAGGGAGCCCCCCAGCTGCCAGGCGAGGGAGCGGCAGATGGACAGGCCCAGGCCGTGGCCATTGGGCTTGGTGGTGAAGAACGGCTCCTGCACCTTGTTCAGGATCTCCGCCTCGATTCCCGGTCCGTTGTCGGCCACGGCCAGGCGAACGGCCGCTTCCCCGTCCCGCTCGGTCGCCACCTCGATCCGCCCGGAACGGCCTGCCAGGGCCTCGATGGCGTTGGTCACCAGGTTCCACAGGATGCGCTCCAGGTGAGGCCGAGAAGCCCGTACCACCGGCAGGGACTCGGCCAGGGCGAAGCTAAGCTCGATCGGCCGGCCGCCGACCTGGGCGGAGAACAGGGGTACCAGCTCCTCGACCAGACGGTTGAGATCCACCGGCCCGGCCCCCAGCCGCTCGGTCCCCACTCGCAGCATGTTGCCGAAGATCCGCCGGCACAGGCTCGCCTTCTCGAGGATCTCCTCGAGGTCCATCGCCAGCTGCACCGGGTCGCCCCGGCCGTCCGCGAGGTCGGCCCGCGCCTGGTCGGCGAGCAGAAGGATGGTCCCCACCGCCTGGTTGACATCGTGGGCCACCGCCCGGGCGAGGGTCACCAGGCCGGCGCGGCTTTCCGCTTCGACGGCACGATCCTCAAGCCGCAGATTGGCCTGCACGTTGGCGAGGGCCACTTCGGCCGCGGGCAGGAAGCGTTCGACGATCGAGGCGTCCCGGGCGTCGAAGGGAGCGCGCGCGAAGGCGGCGATCTTGAGCAGCCCGAGAAGCTCGGTGCCCACCCACAGCGGGGCGTAGAGCGTGGCCGAAACCGGTGGAATGCCCCGGCCCTGGGAGTAGCGCTCGTACGGCTGGAACAGTGCGGCGAGGGCATCCTCCGCCGAGCTCGGGGTGAGGATCTTGATCGCCGGCGGCTCGGCCAGGCTCGCCACCAGCGCTTCCGGCGCGGCCAGCTCGAGGCCGATGAAGCCGCTCTTGGCCTTGGTCCAGGCCACCTTCTCGGCGTCCAGCCGCATTACCTTGGCTTGCGGATCGAACAGGAAGAGCGCGGCGGAATGGTCGTAGTGCACCAGCTGGGCGAGGCCGTCGAGAATCTGGTAGGCGAGGTCCCGAGGGCGCAGCTGCGCGATGATCTTCTCCCGGATCCGATCGAGCACCCGGGCCAGCTGCTCGTCGTCGCGGCGGGCGAGGTCGGCGCCCAGGATCGGCACCAGCTTGTTGAGCACCCGGCCGGCGCCGAGGTCGAACTCCCCCGCCGCCCGCGCCAGTCCCAGCACTCCCAGCCGGCGGCCATGGGCCCGGAGCGGCGCCAGCAGCGTACTCCTCGGCACCTCGGGCCGCTCCTCGGCGCAGAAGGCCCCGGCCAGGCGCTCGTCGTAGAGCTCGGCGGGGCCGTGGATCAGGGGCCGAGGCAGGGCCACCTCGGCGGCGCTTCGTGCCGGATAGAGCCAGGCTCCATCCGCCTCGAGGTAAGAAGTCACCGAGGCGAGGAAGAAAGCGACCGCCTTTTCCGCCGTGGCCAGGCGAGTCAGATCCGCCGCCAGGACTCGGCCGAAGAGGGACGGGCGCAGCCGATAGAGCTCGTCGAGCGCGGGGCCGTTCATCGCCGCGAAATTGTACGCCCGCGATCCCTCAACTTCTCCTGCCGTCTCTGGTAGATTTCTCGCCTTTGTGCTGCTCGGCGGCCCGCGGCGTTCTCCGTGGCGTCGACAGCCTCCAGGAGAAAGACCAGCATGGCTCGAGAACTCCAGCGTCGTTGGGCAGTGGCCGACTCGATCGAGCTCTACGGCATCAATGCCTGGGGCCGGGAGTTCGTGACCGCGGATAAAGACGGTCACCTCGCCATCCTGCCCAACGGACCCGGAGGCCCGTCGATCGACCTCAAGGCGTTGGTGGACGAGGTTCGCGAGCGGGGTATCGGCCTGCCGCTGCTGATCCGCTTCTCCGACCTGCTGCGCTCTCGCATCGCTTCCATCAACGAGGCGTTCCGGCGGGCGATCGAGGAGTACAGCTACCAGGGCCGTTACCGCGGCGTCTACCCGATCAAGGTGAACCAGACCCGCCTGCTGGTGGAGAACCTGGTGCAGTTCGGCCGCCAGTTCCACTATGGCCTGGAGGCCGGCTCGAAGCCCGAGCTGCTGACCGTGATGGCCCTCCTGACCGACCCGGAAGCCTTGATCATCTGCAACGGCTACAAGGACGAGGAGTACATCGAAACCGCCCTCCTGGCTTCGAGGCTGGGGCCGCGGGTGGTGCTGGTAGTGGAGAAGCCCCAGGAGCTCAAGCTGATCGTCGAAGCCAGCCGGCGGCTGGGCGTTCGGCCGTCGATCGGCGTCCGGGCCCGCCTCTCGGCCCGTGGCGCCGGCCATTGGGAAGAGTCCGGCGGCGACCGCTCGAAGTTCGGCCTCGGTGCCCGCGAGCTGGTGGAGGCGGTGGAGTTCCTGCGCCAGGAAGGCATGCTGGACTCCTTCGTGCTGCTCCATTTCCACCTCGGCAGCCAGATCTCCTCGATCCGCAACGTCAAGGACGCCCTTCGCGAGGCCGGCTGGACCTACGTCAACCTGGCCAAGATGGGCGCGCCGCTCGGCTACTTGGACGTCGGCGGCGGCCTGGGCGTGGACTACGACGGCTCGCAGACCAACTTCGCCTCCTCGATGAACTACAGCCTCCAGGAGTACGCCAACGACATCGTCTACGGCGTGATGGAGGTCTGCGATCACACCGGCGTGCCGCACCCTACCCTGGTCACCGAAGCCGGGCGGGCCACCGTGGCCCATCACGCGGTCTTGATCCTGGACGTCCTCGGGGTGCGCGAGCTGGAGCTCGGAGAGCTGCCCCAGAAAGCGCCCGCCGACGCGCCCCTGCCGCTCACCCACCTGGTGGAAGCTCTCGGCGAGCTCAACCCGAAGAACATCCGCGAGATCTACCACGATGCCCTGCAGTACCGCGACGAATGCCTGTCGCTGTTCAACCTCGGCCATATGTCTCTCGCCCACCGGGTGATCGCCGAGGACATCTTCTGGGCCCTCTGCCACAAGATCCGGCAGATCACCCGTTCGCTGCCTCGAGTTCCCGAGGAGCTCCAGGGCCTCGAGCAGGCTCTCGCGGACACCTACTTCTGCAACTTCTCGGTGTTCCAATCCCTCCCGGACTCCTGGGCGATCGACCAGCTCTTCCCGATCGTGCCCATCCACCGTTTGAACGAAGAGCCGAGCCACCGGGCGGTGCTCGCCGACATCACCTGCGATTCTGACGGTAAGATCGACCACTTCATCGACGCGCGCGATATCCGGCCAGTGCTCGAGCTCCACCCCTACAAGGACGAAGAGCCCTACTTCCTGGCGGTCTTCCTGGTGGGGGCCTACCAGGAGATCCTCGGCGACCTGCACAACCTTTTCGGCGACAACAACTGCGTGCAGGTGGCGCTGGAGGCGGGAGGCGGCTATCGCATCGAGCACGTGGTGCCGGGCGATTCCGTGACCGAGGTGCTCCAGTACGTGGGCTACCAGCGCGATGACCTGGTGGCTCAGCTGCGCCAGTCGGTGGAAGGTGCGCTCAAGGCGGATCGCCTGAACCGCGAGCAGGCTCGCCAGCTGCTGCAGGTGTACGAGCAGGGCCTCGCGGGTTATACCTATCTCGAAGGCTGAAGCGGCGGGAGCCCGCCGCATCAACCTTGGGCGACCGACGACGTATACCTGTCGGATTCGCTCGATTTGGCGCATGGTCGGTTGGTTGGCTTCTGGCTCGAGGAAAACGTGCATGCGACGTCGCCTGGCTCTCCTCTGCGGTCTCGTTCTGCCTCTCTCCTGGGTCGCCGTGTCCAGCTCCGGCGGCGAAACCGACTGGCCGCAGATGCGCGGCCCGGCGCGCAACGGCGTGGGCACCAGCCGTGGCCTCGCCCGCCAGTGGCCAGTCAAGGGGCCCTTCGTGGTGTGGAAGCGGCCGATCGGCCCGGGCTTCTCCTCGATCGCCGTGGCGGACGGGCGGGTCTACACCCTGGCCGCCGAGGGTGAGAGCGACTGGGCCTACAGCTTCGACGCCGCCACCGGCCAGGAGCTGTGGAAGAGCCCCCTGGGGCCCCGTTTCACCGGCGAGTTCGGTGATGGCCCGCGGTCCACACCCACGGTGGTGGACGGCGTGGTCTACGCGGCGAGCGGCCGCGGCAAGCTCTCGGCGCTGTCGGCTGCCGACGGCAAGGCGGCCTGGAGCGTGGACCTCCTGGCCACGTTCGGTGGCGAGCAGCCCCGCTTCGGCTTCGCCCCTTCGCCCCTGGTGGACGGCGAGCTGGTGGTGATCGACGCCGGCGGGCCCGGTGGCAAAGGGCTGGTGGCCCTCGACCGTGCCACCGGCAAGACTCGCTGGACCTTCGGCGAGGCTCCAACCGGCTATTCGTCGCCGATCGCCGTCAACCTGGGCGGTGTGCACCAGATCCTCACCGTCCGTCAGAAAGAACCCGAACTGGTCTCCCTCACTCCCGAGGGCAAGGTGAACTGGCGGTCACCGGCCCCGCCCTACGTTCTGTCCATGCCGGTCTTCCTGCCGCCGGACCAGGTCTACCTCTCTACCTCCGAGGACGTCGGCGGAGAGCTCCTGCGGATCGGCTCGGAAAACGGCCAGCCGAAGGTCGAACGGGTGTGGGAGAACCGCCTGATGCGCAACCACGTGCACGCTGCCGTGCCCGTGGGCGACTACCTCTACGGCTTCGACAACGCCACCTTGAAGGCGATCTCGATGGCCACGGGTGAGCAGGCCTGGGCCCATCGAGGCTTCGGCAAGGGCTCTGTGATCTCCGCCGACGGCCTCCTCTTCGTGCTCTCGGACAACGGACTGCTGACCCTGGTGGAAGCCCGTCCGGACGCCTACCAGGAGAAAGGCCAGTTCCAGGCCCTCACCGGCCGTACCTGGACCGCTCTCTCGGTGGCCGGAACCCGCCTCTTCCTGCGCGACCAGGACGAGTTGCTCTGCCTCGAGATCGGCCCGGGCGTCGATGGCCTCCAGGAGGCCGAAACCGCTGCCAACAGCCCCCAATGAGGAGAGGAACCATGCGCGCTCCCACTCGCCTTGCCGCGCTCGGCCTCCTGGCTCTGCTGGCCCTCCTCCTGTCGCCGCCGATGGCCCAGGCTGCCGTGGCGCAGACCGCCGACGAGGTGGTCTCCCGCTACGTCACCGCCCGCGGCGGTCTCGAAGCCTGGAAGAAGGTGAACAGCCTGCGCATGGCCGGGACCTACACCACCTTCAGCCAGGAACAGCCCATGAGGCTGATCTGGCGGCGGCCGAACCTCTTCCGCTTCGAGACCAACTACCTCGACGGCCCGGTCGCTTTCGGTCACGACGGCAAGGAGCTGTGGTGGAGTCTGCACTTCGCCGATGAGGGCAAGGTCGGCAAGCCGGACCAGCCTCAGGAGGCCCTGCTCGACCAGCAGATGGAAACCGAGCCCCTGCTGATCGACTACGCCGCCAAGGGTCACAAAGTGGAGCTGGTGGGCCGTGGCGCCATCGACGGCCAGACCACCGTGGACCTCAAGGTGACCCGCAAGGACGGCCTGGTGGAGACCTGGCACCTCGACCCCTCCACCTACCTTGAGGTGGCCGTGGACTCGACCGTCTACGACATGACCCAGAAGGCCGATCCCATGGCCCAACGGGCCTATTTCTCCGACTTCAAGAAGGTCGGCGAGATCCTCCTGCCCCATCGCATCGAGAAAGAGTACGGCGCCCGCTACGCCCTGCTCACCATCCTCGAAGTGCAGATCAACCCCGTCCTTCCCGAAAGCGCCTTCGCCCCCAGGGGCCCCGACAAGGGCTAGCAAGAACCCCAGGAGCCCGAGCAGACCAGAGCACGGAGGCTCGGGCTACGAGGAGCGGAGGCACCCCAACGGGGTCGAGGCCGAGCACCGCAGAAGCCCGAGCCTCCGTGCGGCCGCCGCAGCTAGCTCACGTCATCTTCGTCCAGATGCACCTTGTGCATCAGGCGATGGAGGAAGGGGGCCACCAGCAGGCCGGCGCTCGCCACGAACACCACCCCCGAGTAGAGCGCATAGCCTGAGGCAAACAGCTTTCCTGCCGTGGTGCGGAGAGGGCTCACCGGCCCCATGCCGGTCAAGATCATCGACGCATTGAGCAACCCGTCCAGCCAGCTCATCGACTCCGTTTCGCAGTAGCCCATCGTCCCCACCAGGAGTGAAAAGCCCAACCACGCCACCGTCACGCCACCATGCAGCGCAACGCGCCGGAAGAACGCCCGGCGACTCGCCACCGGCTGGCTGCGGTGCTCGTAGCGAAGCAAACCCCGTGTTTCCCTTCTCGCCTGCCTGCCTTGTGCCTTGCCCATGGGCTGCCTCTCAATGCAAAAGGGCGGCCCGAAGGCCGCCCTCAACAAGGCGAGAGAAGAAAACCTACGAATCAGGCGCGGCGCCGGCGAGCCAGCGTCATCGCCGCGAAGGCGGCGAGCAGCAAGGCCATCAGGCCGAGACCCCAGCTCGACAGCGTCGGGATGCCGAGGGCGCTCTGGATCACCACGATGCTGGTCGGGTCGCCTTCCTCGGTCGTCGCCGGATCGTCGGTCGACCCCGTGGTCTCGTTGGTGCCGTTGCCGTCCGCATCGTAATGAACCATGCCTTGGTTGGTGATCGTGGTACCGGCCACCACCGTGTTGTTGATCGTGGCGTCGATGGTGATCGTCACCGAGCTGAGGCCCGGGACCGAGCCATTCCACATGACCGTGTTGCCCGCCGTGGTCGCCGTGCCGCTGGTGGCCGAGGCGCTCACCAGCGTGAGGTCCGCCGGCAGGACGTCGGTGAACTCATCGCCCGGGTTGTCCAGCTGGGCTGCGCTCGAATTGTTGAAGATCACCACCGTGTAGGTGATCGCCCCGCCCGGCTGGAACTGCCCGGATACCGCCTTGTTGGCGACCAGGCTGGCCGCCGAGACAACCGACGTGTCGTCTTGCGCCGAGTTGTTCCCCGTGTTCGTATCGGTCACCCCGCCGCTCGCCGTCACCGTCGCGGTGTTCGACAGCGTACCCACGAACGCGTTCGAGATCGTCCCCGAAACCGTGTACGTCACCGAGCCGCCCGAGGGCAAGTTCACCACGTCGTTGATGTTGCCCGCGCCGGCTGCCGTGCAGGTGCCGCCGCCCGCACCCACGCAGGTCCAAGTAGCACCCGTGAAGCCCGCCGGGAAGGTATCCGCCACCACCGCCGCCGGATCCGCATTCGGGCCGGCGTTGCTTACCGTGATGGTGTAGGTGGACGCCTGGCCGGGCGCCGCGGTGGTCAGGCCGTCCGTCTTGGTGATCGAGTCGTCCACGTTGATGGCGCAAGTGCAAGTGGCGATCGCCAGGCTCCAGCTGTTGAGGCTGCCGCCGTCGCCCGCCAGGTCGTCGCTGATCGTCATCGTCCAGGTGCCGTTCGGATCCTCACCGAGGAACGCACCCATCGCCTCCTCCGGCACCAGCGGGCTCGCCAGCGTGAGGTTGACGTAGGCGTGGTCGGTCACCAGGCCGTTGTTGGTGGTGTAGGGCACCTGGCCGGCCGGGTTGGCGTCGTCGTCCCACACCGTGCCGTCGAACACGTTGTCGTTGCCCGCACCGTTGTCCGTGCTCAGCGTCACCACCGTGCCGGCCGGGGACTGCAGGGTCATGTCCAGGTCGGCCGCGAAGGTGTGCTGAATGCCGGTGGTGAGGTTGACATCGCAGATCGCCGTGCCCGCGCCGGCCGCCGCGATGGTCGAGGTCACCACCGCCGGGCCGGTGGGAATCGCCACCGGGGTGTTGTTCGCGAAGTTGACGTTGGTGACGATCGGCGCGCTCGGGAAGGTGGTGACTGCGAGGCTCCAGGAGTTGAGGGAGCCGCCATCGCCGGCCAGGTCGTCGCTGATGGTCAGGGTCCAGGTGCCGTTCGGGTTCTCGCCCACGAACGCCGCCATCGCCTCTTCCGGCACCAACGGGCTCGCCAAGGTGAGGTTCGCGTAGGTTTGGTCGGTCACCAGGCCATTGTTGGCGGTGTAGGGCACCTGACCGGCCGGGTTGGCGTCGTCATCCCAGAGCGTGCCGTCGAACACGTTGTCGTTGCCCGCACCGTTGTCGGTGGTGATCGTGACAATGGTTCCCGCCGGCGACATCAGCGTGATGTCCAGGTCCGCAGCGAAAGTGTGCTGCAGGCCGGTGGTCATGTCCAAGTCCCAGAGGTAGCTCCCCGCTCCCGAGACAACGATGGTCGAGGTCACCACGGCGGGGCCCGTCGGGATCGCCACCGGTGTGTTGTTGGCGAAGTTCGTGGTGGTGGCACCGCAGCCCGGAGGCGAAGCAGGCACCACGCGCACCACCCGCCGGCCCAGATGCCGCGCGCTCTGGCCGCGATGGGCGATCACGTGGCCGGGGTCGTCGCCGCCCATCGAGTCGGAAATCTGCCGGTACCGGGCCTCGGCCGTGGCGTACTGGGCCGCAGCCACCGAGTCCGTGGCGATCGTCGGCTTCAGACTTTCCATTTGCCGGGCCAGGCTGATCATCTCCTGGTAATTTTGCTCCTTCACTCCAGCCCAGGCCGGAGCAGCAGCTAGCGAGCACAGGGCCAGGGCCACCAAGCACCAACCCTGAGGTAGACGACGAATACCCTTCATACTCCCTCCTTGAACTTCTCATTCTGAGCCCAGCACCAGGGAAGAACCCTCGCGTTGGGGCCTATTCTCACGCCCTTTCGGGCGCTTCTTTCCGCGGATAATCCTGTCTCAAACTAACGGGCGAGCTTAACCTGCCCGACTCTTATCGTCAAGCTTGAAAGCTTCCAGCGCCTCCGCCCGAATCAGGTGCTCCCTCCCCTCGACGAAACGGGCGGCCTCTCGGCCGCCCGCTCGGTGGTTCCTCGGAACAAGCCGAGCCCTAGGCCCGGCGCCTCCGCGCGAGTGCCACCACCGCCAGGCCCGCCATCAGCAGCGCCATCGCTGCAAGGCCCCAGCTCGAGAGGGTGGGGATCGCGAGGGGGTTGATGCCCACTACCAGGTCCGTGGGGTCCTGGTTGCCGCCCACGCTGGGATCGTCGGTCAGCGCGGTGGCCTCGTTGGTGCCGTTGCCATCGGCGTCGTAGCTCACAGTTCCCTGGTTCGTGACGGTGCCGGAGGCGTCGGCGTTGATCGTCGCCTGGATGGTGATGGTCACCGAGCCGCCAGCCGGAATCGAGCCGTTCCAGGTCACCGTGTTGGTCGCCACCGTGGCCACCGCCGTGCCGCTGGTGGCGGAAGCCGAAACCAGCGTCAGCTGGGCCGGCAGCACGTCCGTGAACTCGTTGCCCGGGTTGTCCGCCTGAGCGCCGGTGCCCGTGTTACTGAGCACCACCGTGTAGGTGATCGCCCCACCCGGCCGGAAGTCGCCGGCTACCGCCTTGGTACCGCTCACCACCGGCGGCGCGGCCACCACGTCCGTATTGTCGGTCGCGGTGTTGTTGGCCAGATTGGGGTCCGTGAAGCCCGGGGGATTCCCGTTCGGCGGGCTCGGTGGGCTCACCGCCACCGTCGCAGTGTTGGAGAGCGTGCCGGTGAAGGCGTTCGAGATGGTGCCGTTGACGGTGTAGGTCACCGTCGCACCCGCCGGCAGGTTCACGGTATCGGAGATGTTGCCGCTGCCGCTCGCCGTGCAAGTGCCACCGCCCGCCCCCGCGCAGGTCCAGGTCGGGCTGGTGAAGGCTGCGGGGAAGGTATCGCTCACGAAGAGGCCCACGCCGTTCGAGGGCCCCGGATTGGTGACCACGATCGTGTAGGTAGTGGCCTGGCCCGGAGTGGCGGTGGTCAAGCCGTCCGTCTTGGTGATCGAGAGATCGCCCATCGGGGTAAGGGTGTCGGAGTCCGTGGCGCTGTTGTTGCCCGGAGTGGGATCCGTCACGCCCGTGCCGGAGGTCACTGTAGCGGTGTTCGTCAGAGAACCGGTGGCCGCGGCCGGAACGCTGCAGACCGCACTGAAGGTCACCGAGCCGCCGACCGGCAGATTCACCGTCTGGTTGATGTTGCCGGAGCCGGAGGCCGTGCAGGTGCCGCCGCCGGCTCCCGTGCAAGTCCAGGTCACGCTGCCGCAGTTGGCCGGGAAGGTATCCGCCACCGTCGAGCCCGGAGCGTTCGAGGGCCCGGCGTTCGACGCCGTGATGGTGTAGGTGGTGCTGGTTCCGGGCACCACGCTGGTCACGCCGTCCGTCTTGGTGATCGAGAGGTCGGCCATCGGCGTGAGTGTGTCGGTGTCGGTCGCCGAGTTGTTGCCGGGGACGGGGTCCGTGATCGAGCTCGACACGGTCGCCGTGTTCGAGAGCGAGCCGGTGGCCGAAGCCGAGATGGTGCAGCTGGCCGTGTAGGTCACCGAGCCGCCGCTCGGCAGGTTCACCGTGGCGTCGTTGATGTTGCCCGAGCCCGAAGCCGTGCAGGTGCCACCGCCCGCTCCCACGCAGGTCCAGGTGCAGGTGAGGATGGCCGGGAAGGTATCCGCCACGGTGGCCGGGTTGGCCGCGTCCGGGCCGGCGTTCGAGGCCGTGATGGTGTAGGTCACGCTGCCGCCCGGCACCGCGGTGGTTACGCCGTCGGTCTTGGTGATCGAAAGGTCCGCCATCAGCTGGCGACAGGCGGTGACAGTCACGTCGTCCACCGCCGCACCGGCGAGCTGCACCGTGGTGTCGCTGTCCAGGTGGAAGACCAGCTCGGTGTTGAGGCCCGCGAAGCTGTCGGCCTGTTTGCTGAACGTGCCCCAACCCGCGCTCTCGTTCAAGGTCACGGTGGGGTTGCCCACGGTGTCAGTCATGGTGGCGTCGAGCCACTCGTACAGGCGCTGAGCGTTGGTGGGCACTCCCACCTGGCGGATGTCCACCGAATAGTGGTCGAAGGAGGTGTTCTCCATCTGATAGCGCTGCGCCCAGGTGACGGTCACCGGAGCCACCAGGCCGGCCAGATTGATGTTGGGCGAGAGCAGATCCTGGTTGCTCGAGGCGTTGTAGGTGTTGGCGAGGTCCGTCTTCCAGCAGTTCGAGCCGCTGTTGCAGGTGGTGATCGGCGCGAAGGTCGGCAGACCGCGGGCCCATTCGTCTTGGGTCCCGGAGTGGGTGAAGCCTCCCGTTCCGGCCTCGAAGTCGTTGGTGTAGACCGTGGTCACGCCGAAGCCCGGCGGGCAGGCGGGCGGCGGCGGCGGCTCACAGACGGTGAGGCTCCAGGCGGTCAAGGTGCCGCCGTTGGCCGCCGTATCGTCACGGATGGCGAGTGTCCAGGTGCCGCCGGCGTCCTCGCCGTCGTACCAGCCCAGCCGGTAGGCGAGCTCCGGCTCGAAGCCGGTGGGCGAGACCACCGTGAAGACTCCAGCGGGAATGCCGGCCTCGTCGTCGAAGAGGGTGTCCATCGCCGTCTGGGCGGCTGCGCCGATGTCAGTGAACACGCCGTTGTCGTTGCCCTGCGGCGAGATCAGGTGGACGTCGAGGTCCGGCATGTTGGTGTGGTTGAGCTGCACCCGCAGATCGAGATCGGCGATGCGATGGCTGCCCGGCACCACGATGGTCGAGTTCACCTGGCCGGGGCCGGTGGGGATCGTCTGCGGCACGTCGGTCGAAGTGTAAGTGGTGCAGTTGGCGGTGGCCGCCGTGTTCGGGTGGACGCTCACGCTCAGGTGGTAGGTGAAGGCGGCACCGCCGCCCGCCGCCGGCTCGTCGACGTAGGCAAAGTAGGTGCCGGCATCCTTGACCGTGAAGAAGAAGGCCTCGGAGTTGGGCGATGTGGTGCTGGCATCGTTGACCACCAGGATCTGGTTCAAGGCCGTGCCGAAGAGGGCGAGGCCGAGACGGCCGTTCCAGGTGGTGGCGTCGCGCTCGGGGTTCATGTCGAGGGAGAGGTACACGGTATCGCCCGCCGCGAGTGTCAGGCTGAAGAAGTCCGCGTCCGCCGCCGGGTTGACGCTGCCGCTCACCCAACCCGAAGCGGGCAGCGGGGTCGCCGTGGCCGGCGTGTTGTTGGGCTCCACCTCCGCGGTCGGTGTGCCGCTCTGCACCCGAAGGTGGAGGTCGTAGGGGCGCAGCTGATTGGTGGCGCTGAAGTGCTTGACCCGCAGGTAATAGGTGCCGGCCGAGGGGATGGTCACGCCGGCGATCGAGGAGGAAAGGCCGCCCAGGCTGCCGTCGTCGTCGTCGAACTCGAGCGAAGTGGTACCGTCGCTCGCGATCACGTCCAGCTGGCTGTCGGACGAAGCGTTGGCCGAGAAGCTGGTCATGGTGGCGGCGTAGACGCGATCCCCGGCGCCGGCCGTGAACGAGAAGAAGTCGATGTCGCCGTTGGGGAAGATGTTGGCTCGCACCACTACGTTGGTGCCGCCGAGGGGCGTGGCCGTGGCCGCGGTGTTGTTGGGCTCCACCTCGGAAACGAAGCCTTGGCCGGTTGGCGCGTAGATCCCTCGGCCGGAGCGGTAGGGGGCGAGCGGCTTGTCTGCCGGCGGCCCACCCTTCACCTCGCCCCCGCCGCCGATGTCCACCAGGCTCAACGGCGGGCCGGCCGCCCAGGCCGAGGAGCCACACGCGACCAGCAGAGCTGTGAGCACACTTATCCGAACGAGAGCGTCGAAAGACACACGCCGAGCTTTCATCACAAGAACCCCCTGCAGAAGGGAATTTGGCAATGGGCAGATGATCTGGCGCGGCAGTGTACTGCCTGTTACAACCAAAGACAAGAGGGCCAGGAAAAACCGGTCATTTTCGCTTCGACCGGCCTTGAAGCAACCTCGGCACCTACCTCGAGACCCCTTCTCTTCGCTGGTACCACTCAGCTGGAAGGGGGACGCTCCCGGGAGGTGGCGAGGGCCTCGAGAGCCCGGGAGTAGGAGCGCCGGAGCAGCACCTCTCCCGGCCGGTTGCGCCAGCCGGCCTTGACCAGGGCCCGGAAAGGCTGGGGCTGGAGCCCGGCCAGGACCACTTTGATCCCCCGGCGGCGCAACCGGTCGACGGCGAGATCGAGGCTGCTGATGGCGGTGGCGTCCAGGGCGGGAGCGGCCCGCAGGTCGAGCAGCACCGCCTGGACATCACTCGGTACCCGTTCGAGCACCGACATCGCCTTCACCGCGGCCCCGAAGAAGAGCGGCCCGGCCACCTCGTAGACCAGCACTCCAGGCGGTAGATGGGCGCGGTCCAGTCGCTCGGTTTCCGGCACCATCTCGATGCCCGAGACCTCCGCCATCCGCCGCATGAACAGCAGCGCGGCGAGCACGAAACCCACCACCACCGCCACCACCATGTCGAACACCACCGTCAGCACCAGGCAGGTCAAGAGCACCGCGGTGTCGCTCTTGGGCGCACGCGAGAGGGAGCGCAGGGCATGGTGGGCTTCGCTCATGTTCCAGGCCACCACCAGCAGGAGGGCCGCGAGCGAGGCCATCGGCAAGTAGCCGAGCGCCGGGGCGAAGAGCAACACCGCCAGGAGCACGGTCACGGCGTGGAACACCGCGGCGAGTGGCGAACGGGCCCCGGCCCGCACATTGGTGGCCGTCCTGGCGATCGCCCCGGTGGCCGCGAAGCCGCCGAAGAAGGGCACCACCAGGTTGCCCAGGCCCTGGGCCATGAGCTCCTCGTCCGGATCGTGCTTGCCGCTCACCATGGCATCGGCCACCACCGCGGAGAGCAGGGATTCGATCGCCCCCAGCACAGCGATGGCGAAAGCCGCCGGAATCAGCTCGCGGACCAGCTCGAGGGAGAGCACCAGGGGTGCGCCATCGGCGCCCGGGAAGGTCCAGGGCCAGTGCAGCAGGGGTGGCAAACGCGGGATGCCGCGCAGGGTCTCGCCGCCGAGCTCATAGGAAAACCGGCTCTCGATAGTCTCCACGCTGAAGCCCGAAAGCAGCCTGGTGGCGAGCAGAGCGCCAAGGGTGGCCACCGTCAGCGCCACCAGCGGCGCCGGTACGCGTTTGGTCCATCGGGGCACGAGGATCAGGAGTCCGAGGGTCAAGAAGCCCACGGCCGTGTCCTGCCAGCGCAGGGTGGGCAGGGCGCCGGCGAGAGCCGCCACGCGGTCCAGGTAGTGTTCGGGCAGGTGGGCCACCGAGAGGCCGAGGAAGTCCTTGAGCTGGAGCGTCGCGATCACGACCGCGATGCCGGCCGTAAAGCCGCGAGTCACCGGCTCCGGCACGAACTCGATCAACCGCCCCAGCCGGGCGAGGCCGAAGCCCACCAGCAGCACCCCGGCCATCGAAGTCGCGAGCAGCAGGCCGCCCAGCCCGTACCTTGCCACCACGGGAGCCAGGATGGCCACGAAAGCCGCGGTGGGACCCGAGACCTGGACCCGCGAGCCGCCGGCGAGGGCGATCACTGCCCCGGCGACGATCGCGGTGTAGAGCCCGTGCTGGGGAGGTGCCCCCACGGCGATGGCGAGCGCCATCGAGAGCGGCAGGGCCACCACCCCCACCACCGCCCCGGCGAGGAGATCGGCGCGCAGGTCGGCCGCACCGTAGCCACGGGAAAGCACCCGTCGCAGGGCGATGCCCGGCTGCGGCGGCACGAAGCCGCGCGGGCCAGCACCTTTCGTGGCTGGTCGCCGCCGGGGCCCGGCCGCCCCCTCGTCGGGGGCCGTGGATTTCATTCCACCCTCGACAGCAGCTTCCGCGAGCGGATCGCGCGGCTGTAGGCCACGCCCGAGTGGTACCAGTGCACCAGGTAGGCCTCCTTCACGGCCCGCAGCCACCAGGCGGCGGAGCCCGTTCGAGGCGGCGCTTTGCTCGCCGGCGAGAAAGCGGCCTCGAGGCCGAAGCCACGAGCGTAGGCCGCCACCCGGGCGAGGTGCAAGGGGTCCGAGACCACCACCAGCTTCTGCCAGCCGGCTTCCCGCATCGCCTCACGGGTATGGGCCAGGTTCTCCAGGGTGTGACGGCTGCGGTCCTCGCAGATCACCGCCTCCTCGGGCATGCCGAGACCGAGCAGCACTTCCTTGCCGGCTTCGGCCTCGGTGCGGCGGGCGTTGCCGGTCAGGCCGCCGGCCACCACCACCCGCGGAGCGATCCGCTGCCGCCACAGGCCGTGGCCGTGGCGGAGGCGCTCGAGGAACACTTCGGTGGGATGGTCGTTCTTGAGGCTACGGCCAAGCACCAGGATGGCGTCTGCCGGCTCGACCTCGTCGACCCGGGCGGTCTTCACCACCTGGGCAAGCCGGAACCACACCGGCAGGCCGAGGGTGAAGATCGAGCTGGCCATGGCGATGGCCCAGGAGGAGACTGCTCCCGGGCCGAGGTACTGACCCCAGCTCTCGCTCTCATGCCGTGGCATCCGCCCTCCCGAAGAGCCGAGAGCCCCGCGGCCTAGCCGAGAGAGTGGAAAAAGCGATCGAGCCGGAACGAAGGCAGCAAACGGCGATGGTGGTCGAGAGAGAAGACCACGGTGACCGCCTTGCCCACGATCGCGCCCCGCTCGACGAAGCCGAAGAAGCGGGAGTCTCGGCTCTGCGAGCGATTGTCCCCCATCACGAAGTAGCGCCCCTCGGGCACCACGATCGGCCCGTAATTGTCGAGGAAGGGCACACCCGGCAAGAGCATGATCGGGTGGGTGGCGGCTCCGAGGGTCTCGCTCTCGAATCGCGCCCCCACGCGGTCGTGGGGGTCGAGGTCGACGGCCACGTCCTCGGCCGCCGGCTGATAGGGCAAGGCCTCACCGTTGATCAGCAGCCGGCCTCGCTGCACCTCCACCGTGTCGCCCGGAATCCCCACCACACGCTTGACCAGGCGCTTGCCGTCGTCCGGCGAGAACAGCACCACGATGTCTCCGCGCGCAGGGTCGGCCCACTTCGCCAGCCGGATGCGGGTGAGCGGCACCCGCAGGTCGTAGGCGGCCTTGTTGACGAAGATGCGGTCCCCCTCGACGATGGTCGGCTTCATCGAGCCGGTCGGCACGTCGTTCCAGTCGGCGAGCGCCGAACGCACGCAGACCATCACGGCGAGCACCATCAGGAGCGGCTTGACCCATTCCCGCCAGAGGGTGGAGCCGCCGGAGCCCTTGGCCTCCACGGGCTCCTCGGCTGGTGCCTCTGCCGCCGCTTCCGCCACCTCGGTGGACTCCTCGGGGACGAGCTCAGGGTTCTCGTTCATGGTTGCCTCGACTTCTGGGAAGGGTTGGAGGAGGGGCTGGCGGGCTCGGGAGGGAGGCCCAGGAACCAGGCGGCCCGCAGCAAGGCACAGGCCGATTTGCCGTCGGCGATCTCGCCGCGGGCGGCGAGAGCCACGGCCTCGGCGAGGGGCAGCTTGAACGTGTGGAGCAACTCGTCGGCTTCCAGTTGCTGCTCGGTGGGATTGAGGCCGCGAGCGAGAAAGAGGTGAATCACTTCGTCGGTGAAGCCGGGGCTCGCCCAGAAGGGTCCGAGGGGCACCAGATCGTCGGCGGCGAGGCCGGCCTCCTCGGCGAGCTCGCGACGGGCGCAGACGTCCGGAGCCTCGCCGGCATCGAGCTTGCCGGCCGGGACCTCCACCAGCCAGCCGTCGGTGGCGTGGCGGTACTGGCGCAGCAGCACTACCTGCCCATCCGCTCCGAGGGGCACCACCGCCGCGGCTCCCGGGTGGCGCACCAGCTCGAGGTCCACCGTCACCTGGTTGGGCAGCTCCACGCGCTCCTGGGTCATCTCGAGGAAGGAACCGCGGTAGAGGGTGCGGCGCTCGAGCCTCTTGGCCCGCCCCCCGGCTTGAGAGTTGATAGAGCCGCTCATGGCTCGCCGATCCGCGCTCCCGAACCAGCGATCTCGATGATCCGATAGGGGCCTTCACCCACGCTCGCCGGGTCGAAACGCTCGCCCCTCTCCTCGGCCTGGTGGGCGAGCCAGGCGCTGAATTCCTCGCGGCTCAGGCGAACGATCTTGACCGTCCCCTCCACCACCGCCTTCTGGCCCTTGGCCGAGCGGGGGAAGACGATCACGTCGTCCTCCACCTTCACCCGCACCGACGAGCCCTCGGCGCCCAGCTTCAACCAGCAGCCCTTCTTGGGGCAGACATCGAGGACCGAGCCTTCCACCCGGACCTGCTTGCCCTCGAACTGCTCGGGCGCCGCCATCAACCGGGCGAGCGATGTGGACTCCGCGAGCGTCACGCCGGCCCCGTACTGCTCGACCGCCGCTCGTGTCGGGCTCACCGCGAAGAAGACCATCAGAGAAAGAAGACTCGCTGCTCTCAGCACCTCAAGATCCCTTCCTCGGGAGACGGGCGCTCCCGCTCGCCTGCGATCCACTCGCTCTCGCTTTCCTGCCTCGCTCTTCATTATGCCGGAGCGAGGCGCCGAATCGACCGGTGCCGGTCCGACGTTGCAAGGCGCCTGCCGATTCCTCTAAGGTGCCCAGCCGATGAGCCGGCTGAGAATCGAGCGCTTCCGCGAAGTATTGGCGCGCCGCCAGCCGGACCTGACGGTGCTGCTCGAGCAGGTGCACAAGCCGCACAACTTGGCGGCGGTGCTGCGCACCTGCGACGCCGTGGGGGTGCTCGAAGCCCATGCCGTCACCGCCGCTCGACCCTCGGCGCGGCTCCACCACCCTTCCGCAGGCGCCTCGAAGTGGGTGAAGGTGAGCTTCCACGAAGAGATCGGCGCGGCCATCCGCGAGCTCCAGAGCCGTGGCTTCCAGGTGCTCGCGGCCCATCCCGAGGACGGCGCCCGGCCCTTCCGCGAGGTGGACTTCTGCCGCCCGACGGCCCTGCTCCTCGGCCAGGAGAAGCTGGGGGTCACTGCAGAGGCCCTCGCCTGCTGTGACGGCAAGGTGATGATTCCGATGATGGGCCTGGCCGGCTCGCTCAATGTGTCGGTGGCGGCGGCGCTGCTGCTCTACGAAGCCGAGCGCCAGCGGCGCGAGGCCGGCCTCTACGACCAGCCCCGGCTCGAGCCGGGGCTTTCGGAGCGCTTGCTTTTCGAGTGGACCTACCCGGAGCTCGCCGCCTACTGCCAGACCAAGGGAGTGGCCTATCCCCGCCTGTCGCCGGACGGCGAGCTGATCGATCCGGTTCCCCGCTAGGGGCCTCAGGTCTTGGGCGAGATGCTGCAACCGCCGCTGCCGGTCTCGATCACGATGCGGGTCTGCTTGCTGCCGCGCTGGGCTCCCACCACGCGGTTGCCTTCCTTCTTGAGCACGGCGTCGTCGTAGCCCACCGAGAGCCGGCCGCTGCCTTGATCGGCCACCAGGTCGAAGGAGGCGTTGGCACCGGCCACGATGGTGACGCTGCCCGAGCCGGTGTCGATGTGCACATCCCGGGCGCCGGCGAGCGAGCTCTGCAGGGTGACGCTGCCCGAGCCGGTATCGCCGGAGAAGGTCTCCACCTCGACGTCGATGACGTGGATGCTCCCCGAGCCGGTGTCGGCGGTCAGGGTACCCACCTGGCCGTTCTGCACCGAGACGCTGCCCGAGCCGGTGTCGATCCGCAGCTTGCCGGCGGCCACTTTCTCCACCTGAACGCTGCCCGAGCCGGTGTCGAGGTCGCCGTTGCCCACCAGCTCGGCCACCCGGATGCCGCCGGAGCCGGTATCCACCTTGGTCTCGCCGCGGGCCCGCCCCAGCTTCACCGAGCCGGAGCCGGTGTCCACGTAGAGGTTGCCGGTGAAGCCGTCGATCTTGACGGCGCCGCTGCCGGTATCCACCACCAGATCCCCGGCGAGGTCGCCGCCATCGACCGGGCCGATCAGGTTGCGCACCCGTACCTTGCCGGTGGCTGGCAGGGCGATCTTCAGGTCCGCGTAGAGCACCGGCACCGAGGCTCCCGGCGAGCCGTAGACCGACACCCGCTTGCCGAGGTACGTGCCGGTCGATTGATTGCCGAGGTTGAAGCTCTCGAGCAGCCGCTCGAGCACGCCCGGCTCGTCGTGGCGCTCGCCCCGGCCGCTGCCGGGGTAAGCAAAGCCACGGTAGTCGTTCACCGGGTAGGAGAGGGCCCACTCCGGGTTGCCCTTCTTGTCGCGCCCCTCCACCCAGCTCATCTGGTCGAGCAGGCGGCGGGTCTCGGCGGCATCCTTGCCTTCGGCGAAAACGTGGGCTTCCACCTTGAGCTCGGAGCCCGGGGCCTGGCTGAGCTCGATGCGGCCGGCCAGGTTGGCCAGGCGCAGGGTGGCATCGGCGGGAACGGGGAAGGTCTTGGTGAAACTGCGATCGCTGGCGGCGCTCGCGGGCGAGGCGGCTACGGCGAGGGTGAGGCCCAGCGCGCCGGCGAAAAGGGTGAGCTTTCTCATCATGGTTCTCCTTCCTGATGTCGAGCTGACCCTACGCACCCTTGTCGGCAAAAGTTTCGCATCGCCGCGAGGCCAGCTGCCAAACCGGCAGGGGACTCTTGCCGGAGTCCGCTTTCCCTGGAGCAAGTAGACTTGCGCGCGAGGAGGAGTCGATGCCCAAGACCCTGCAAAGCCTGGCCCTCTCCCTGCTGGGCCTGCCCCTGATGCTCAGCGCCCAGCCCACCCCCGCAGCCCAGGCCGGTAGCGAGGTACTGAGCTTCGATCAAATCTTCGCGGAGAACCGCCCCGGAAGCTGGCCCAAGCAGATCGCCTGGCACCCGGACGGCGACCGCCTCAGCTATCTGCTTCCCGATGCCGAAGGTACCCTCACCCTCTGGAGCTTCGCGGCCGAGACTGGCCAGCCTCAGGCCCTGATCTCCGCCAAAGACCTCCCGGAAGCCAAGCTCGACTCCTACCAGTGGTCGCCCAAGGGAGACCGCCTCCTGGTTACGAGTGGCGACAACTACCTGCTGTGGGACCCCTCGACGCGCGCCTTGAAGCCCCTGCCCGGCCTCGGCAAGGTGGAGCAAGGTCCGACTTTCTCGCCGGACGGCAGCCGCCTCGCCTACTCCCGCGACGCCAACCTCTGGGTGCTCGACCTCGCGAGCGGCAAGGAGAAAGCCCTCACTCGCGATGGCAAGAAGGACTCGGTGTTGAACGGCGTCTGCGACTGGATCTACTGGGAGGAGATCTGGAACCGCCATCCTGCGGCTTTCTGGTGGAGCCCGGACGGCAAGCGCCTCGCCTACTACCGCTTCGACGAGGCCGGAGTGGAGACCTACGCGCTCACCGACTACCAGCCGCTCTACCCTGCCGTGCGCTGGCAGAAGTACCCCAAGGCCGGCCGCGCCAACCCGAAGGTGGAAATCCGGGTGGCGGACGTCGCCTCCGGCAAGAGCGTCAAGGTCGATACCGGCACCGTGCCGGACGCCTACCTCGCCCGCATCTACTGGCTGCCCCAGGGCGACCGCCTGGCGATCGAGCGCTTGAACCGGGAGCAGAACCACCTCGATCTGCTGGTCTGCGACACGCAGAAGGGGCGCTGCGCCATTCCGGTCACCGAGAGCTATCCCACCTGGATCAACCTCTCGGACGACAACCAATTCCTCAAGGACGGCAACCTGCTCTGGAGCTCGGAGCAGACCGGCTTTCGCCACCTCAGCCTGCTCGGCCCGGACGGCAAGCTGGTGCGCCAGCTCACCGCCGGCAACTGGGCGGTCACCTCGGTGGACGCCGTGGACGAAGCCAGTGGCTGGGTGTATTTCACCGGCTTCTCCTCACCGGCCTCGGGTGGCATTCACCGCCGGGTCTACCGGGTGAAGATCGATGGCACGCAGTCCCAGCCGATCACTCCCGAGCACGGCTGGAACGAGGCTCTGGTGGCCCCCGGCGCCCGGTACTGGCTGCACACCGCCAGCTCGGCCTCCCAGGTTCCCAAACGCACCGTGGTGCGCGCCGACGGCACTCGCCTCTCGAGCCTGCCCACCGGCCCGGAGCCGGCCTTCTCGGCTTCCATGCTGCCGAGCTGGGAGTTCCTCACCCTCTGGGGCCTCGATGGCACGCGGCTGCCGGCGCGGATCCTGAGGCCGGTGCCGTTCGACGCCAACAAGCGCTATCCGGTGATCGTCTACCACTACGGCGGGCCCGGCTCGCAGGTGGTGGTGAACCGCTGGGAGGGCAACTCCCGGGACCTCTGGCATCGCATGATGGCCCAGCGTGGCTACGTGGTGCTGAGCGTGGACAACGCCACCACCGCCTGCTTCGGCAAGAAGGGCGAGGACCAGGTGCACCGCGCCTTCGGCAGCTTCAACACCGACGCCCAGCTGGCCGCGGTGGAGTTCTTGAAGACCCAGACCTACGTGGACCCGGACCGCATCGGCCTCTGGGGCTGGTCCGGCGGCGGCAGCAACACGCTGATGGCTCTCCTGACCCGCCCCGGGGTGTGGAAGGCGGCAGTGGCCGGCGCGCCGGTCACCGACTGGCACCTCTACGATTCGATCTGGACCGAGCGCTACCTCGACAGCCCCGACGGGAACCCGGACGGCTACAAGGCCTCTTCGCCCATCACCTACGCCAAGAACCTCAAGGATCACCTGCTCCTGGTGCACGGCACGGCGGACGACAACGTCCACCCGCAGAACACCCTCAACCTGAGCCAGGCTCTGATCGAGGAAGGCATCCCGTTCGAGGAAGCGATCTACCCCGGCTCGACCCACGCCATCGCCGGCAAGAACGAACGCCACTTCTACCAGCGGATGACCGAGTTCTTCGACCGCTGGCTCAAGCCCTGAGGCCAGGACCGGCGAGGCTCACGAGCAGCACCCCCCGGCCCGCTCGGCCGCCGGGCGGGCGCACTCGCCGTTGCAGCAAGCCGCGGCCAGTGCATCCGTGACGCAGACCCCGGTCTCCGGCAGCTGGAGCTCCACCCGGCGGGCGGCCTCCCAGTCTCCCGCCAGGGCGGCCGCCACGGACCTCGCCTGCTCGTAGCCGGTGAGCAACAGGAAGGTGGGAGCCCGGCCGTAGCTCTTCATGCCCACGGCGAAGTAGCCGGGCTCCGGGTGGCCGAGCTCCACCGCGCCGTGAGGGGGCACCGTGCCGCAGCTGTGCACGTTCGGGTCGATCAGCCCGGCCAGGCGCACCGGGGCTTCCGTCACCGGATCGAGCTCCAGGCGCAGCTCGCGGGTGAGGCCGAGATCCGGCCGGAAGCCGGTGGTGGCGATGATCTCGTCCAGCGGGCCGATCACCCGCCCGCCCCCCTCGGCCAGAAGCCCGTCCTCGTGGAGCCGGAGCCGCTCGAGGCTGAAGCCGGTCACGAGCTCGATGCCGCCGCTCGAAAGCAACGCTTCGGCGCGCTCGCCCAGCCGCCCCCGCTCCGCCAGCCCATCCCGCCGGCCGCCCCCGAAGAGGTTGCCCAACCGCTCCCGGCGGAGCGCCCAGTAGATCCGCGTGGCCGGCGCCTGCTCGGCCAGGCCGGCGAGATCGAGCAGCGCATTCAGGGCCGAGTGGCCGCTACCCACCACCAGCACCCGCTTGCCGGCGTAGCGCTCACGCTCGGCGCCCAGAACGTCCGGAATGCCGTAGAAGATGCGCTCGCGGGCCGCCCCCTCGCCGAAGGCAGGCAGGCCGCTCGCCCCCAGCGGGTTGGGGTTACGCCAGGTGCCGGAGGCGTCCACCACGGCCTGGGCCGCCAGCTCGATCTCGCCCTCTGCGGTCTCGGCCCGCACCACGAACGGCGCCGCCTCGCGACCGCGGGTCTTGAGCAGGTCGAAGCCGCTCCTCGACACGGCCAGGGCTCGGGTACGCAGGCGGACGCGGCTCGCCAGCTCTGGCAGGGCGGCCAGAGGCTCGAGGTAGCGCTCCACCAGGTCCCGGCCGGTCGGGAAGCCCTCGCCCTCGGGTGGCGTCCAGCCATGACGGGCCAGCAGCACCCCAGCGGCACGGTCGACGACGAATCTCCAGGGCGAGAACATCCGCACCTGCCCCCACTCGAGAACACTCGCTCCCACGCGGTCTCCAGCTTCGAGGACCAGGGGCTCGAGCGCTCGCTCGAGCAAGTGCGCCGCGGCAGCCAACCCCACTGGACCGGCTCCGAGTACGACGACGGGAAGATCGCTATGGCTCATGGCAGACTCCTTTGGTTGTCACTAGCAACGATCACGGCAAAAAAACTCAACTCTCGCAGCAACACGCTGGCTCGCCTTGCTCGCCGCCGAGGCCCGAGCGCCTGCGCGCGGCCCTGGCCAGACGGCGCAGCAGCAGGGCCGCCCCTCGCCGCACTTCCGGCTCGAGGTCTGCGACGAGCTCTCGCTCCTCGAGCACAAGCTGGTGCTCGATGCGGCGGCAGAGCTCCCGCCCGGCGGCGGTCGCCGTCAGCAGCACGGCCCGGGAATCCTCCGGATGCGTGGCCCTCGCGGCGTAGCCCTTGCGCTCGAGGGTGGCCACCACGCGGCTGGCGGTGCTTTTGTCCAGGAAGAGCTCGCCCGCCAGGGCGCTCAAGGTGAGCGGTCCGCGCTCGAGCAGAGCTTCGAGGGCATGGCACTGTGTCACCGAAACGTCGTGGCAGCAGATGCGATCCCGATCCCGGAACTGGTAGACCCGCACCAGCTCGGAAAGAGCGGCGTGGAGCTCCTGGGCATCGGCCTCGAGGCCGGGATCCGAATTGGCGGTGGAGGGCGTCATAGTTGGTAGTCACAACTATACAGGATCTTGCCGCCACAGGCAAGGCGCGGCCTCGAAAGTGGCGGAAATCACCGCTTCGCCGTAGCGACCGCCGATCCGGCGCGGCAATCGCCCGTGATAACCTCGAAGAGCTATGAAGCAAGCAGCTTGGAAGCGCCCGATCGCCGCCCTCAGCGGCGGGGTCCTGGGGTTCGCCTGGCTGCTGCTCGCCGCCTGTGGCGGCGGATCCGCACCGGCGGCACCCACCCCGGTGCCGGCTCCGGCGGCAGAGAATCCGGTCGCCGGCGGGAGGGTGGTGGTCGGGGTCACCGCCGACATCGGCAGCATCAACCCCTACAGCACCTTGAGCACCACCGTGACCCAGGAGATCGCCTCGGTGCTCTTCCGCCAGCTGCTGCGGGAGAACCCCGACTACACCGATCACCCACCCACTTTCGGCCCAGACCTCGCCGAGAGCTGGGAGATCTCCCCCGACGGCCTGACGGTGACCTTCCATCTGCAGAAGGACGCTCTCTGGAGCGATGGAACGCCGATCGACGCCGAGGATATCCGCTACACCTGGCAGGCGCAGACCAACCCCGAGGTGGCCTGGGACTCCTCGCAATTCAAGCGCTTCATCCGCGACGTCGAGGTGGTGGACAAGGCCACGGTGAAGTTCCACCTGAGCCGGCGGACGGCGAACCCTTTGCTGCAGATCAACGAAGGGCAGATCCTCCCCCGCCATCTCTGGAGCCAGCTGCCGTTCGCCCGCTGGCATAGCAACGACGACTGGTTCGTCGAGCACCTGGCGACCAGCGGCCCCTACACCGTGGAGAGCTGGGCCCGGCAGCAGGAGCTGGTGCTTGCCCCCAACCCGCACTTCCGCTCCCCCCACCCGCCCTACCTCGACAAAGTGGTGATCCGAGTGGTGCCGGAAGTCAGCAGCCTGGTCGCCGAGTTTCTGGCCGACAACCTCGATGTGGTGTTCGGCATCACTCCCAGCGACGTCAAGCGGATCGAAGCCCAGCCCTCCCTCGGCGTCGTCTCCTGGCTGTCGAGGAGCTTCGCGTTCGTGGCCTGGAACACTCGCCGCGAACTGTTCCACTCCCCCGCGGCACGCCGGGCCTTGACCCTGGCGATCGATCGCGAGTCTCTGGTGGAGGCGATCTACGGCCGCTACGGCAAGCTCAGCAACTCACTGATCATCTCCGACGTCTGGGCCTACGACCGCAGCCTCAAGCCCTGGCCCTACGATCCGGCCAAGGCGCGCGAGATCCTCGCCGCCGAGGGCTTCCGGGACATTGACGGCGACGGCATCCTGGATCGCGGCGGCAAGCCCTTCCGCTTCGAGCTCGCCACCAACTCGGGCAATCCCCAGCGCCAGGACGCCCTGATCCTCATCCAGCAGCAGCTGCGCAAGGTGGGCGTCGACGCCCAGCTGCGTTTCGTGGCTTTCAACCCGCTGATGGAGCAGGCCGATCGGGGCGAGTTCGATGCGCTGCTGGCGCGCTGGACCATGCCCACCGACCTCGACCTCTCCTTCGCTCTCGCCACCGAGTCGATCGGCCGAGCGCAGAACATCTTCGGCTACTCGAGCCCCCAGATGGATCGCCTGCTCGAGAAGACCCGCAACGCGGCCACCCTGGAAGAGTTCCACCAGGGTCTGCTCGAGGTGCAGCAGCTGGTGCACCAGGATCTGCCGCTGACCTTGCTCTACGAGGCCCACGACCTCGGGGCCTATCACCGGCGCGTCCACGGCCTGCAGCCGAACGCGCTGCGTCGCTTCTGGCAAATCGAAGACTGGTGGCGATCCCCGTAGGCGGCCATGGCAGCGTACCTGCTCCGCCGGATCGCAGGAGCCCTGCTGCTGGTCTTCCTGTTGGTGACCGTGGTCTTCGTGCTGATGCATGCGGTACCCGGTGAGCCGACGGCGCTGCTCAAGAACCAGAACCCGGAACAACGCGAACGGCTGATCCAGCTCTGGGGCCTCGACCGGCCGCTCTACGAGCAGTACGGCCGCTGGCTCCGAAGCGCTCTCCTGCGCCTGGACTGGGGGACCTCCTTCACCTTCCATCGGCCGGTCCTGCGAGTGCTCGCCGACGCCTTCCCGGCCACCCTGGCGCTCTCCACCGCCGCCATCCTGATCCACCTCGCACTCGCCCTGGGCGGGGCGCTGTGGAGCGTGCGGCGGGCGGGCCAGGGCGCCGACCGCCTGGTGCAGGCAAGTGCCCTGGTGCTCAACTCCCTGCCCGTCTTCTGGCTGGGCCTGGTGGCGATTCTCACCTTCAGCGGCTGGCTGCCCTGGCTTCCGGCCGGGCATATGCGCTCGCCGGACGCCGCCAGCGTGCGCGGCTGGCCGGCCGTGGCGGACTTCCTGCGTCACCTGGTCCTGCCTGCGACCGTGCTCGGCCTGAGCGGCTTCGGCGGTACGGTGAGGCTGCTACGGGCCAGCCTGCTCGAGGCTCTCTCGCAGGACTACATCCGCACCGCCCGGGCCAAGGGAGCCTCCGAAGCCCGCGTGCTGCTGGTCCATGCCCTGCGCAACTCGCTCACGCCGCTGGTGCAAGTGCTGGGCTACACCCTGCCGGGGCTGCTCAACGGTTCGCTGTTGATCGAGACCCTGTTCTCGTGGCCCGGCGTGGGCCAGGCCCTCTTCATCGGCATCCAGAGCTTCGACTATCCGCTGGTCCTGGGCGGCACCGTGCTGTCGGGGGTGCTGGTGGTGGCGGGAACGCTCGGCGCCGACCTCGCCCAGCTGGCCCTGAACCCTCGCCTGCGGCCGGCTCTCGCCTGAGAGGAAGGGAGAGCGGCGGATGGCAGGGGGCAAGCGAGCTCTCGCAGCCGGCGCCACGCTGGTGGGCCTGTTCTTCGCCCTGGGTGCGCTCGCGCCGTGGCTGGCGCCCCATCCCCCCAACGAGCAGCACGATCCCCTCGCTGCCGGCGACCGCCCTCCCGCCACCCGGATGACCTGCCTCGAGCTCGCCGACGGGCGCCGGCTCTGCGGGGATCGCTGCGAGCCTCTCGCGCTGGGCGGCTTCCGGCTCGAGCGCCAGGGGGAGTGGCGTGAAGTGGCGGCCGATGACCTCGCAGCCGGCCCGAGCGGGCAGCCGCATCGGCTCCGCTTCCCCCTCGGCACGGACCGCTACGCCCGCGACCTCTATTCCCGGCTGCTCTACGGCGCGCGGGTCTCGATGACGCTGTCGCTGGTCTCGGTGTTGCTCGCCCTCTCTCTGGGAGTTGGGGTGGGCTCGATCGCCGGCACCGCCCGGCCCTGGCTCGACCACGCGCTCATGCGGCTGGTGGACGCCCTGCTGGCGGTGCCGAGCCTGGTGCTGATCCTGGCCCTCTCCGCCCTCTTCCGCCCCGGCAATGGCCTTCTGGTGCTGGTCCTGGGCGGCACTGGCTGGATGGAGGTGAGCCGGCTGGTGCGGGCGGAAATCAAGGACGTAGCGGCGCGGGATTTCATTCTCGCCGCCGAGGCCGCCGGCCTGCCCAGCTGGCGGATCGTGGTGGGGCACCTGCTGCCCAACTCGCTCGCCCCAGTGCTGGCGATGGGGCCGATCCTGGTGGGCAACATCATCCTCGCCGAATCCGCCCTGTCGTTCCTGGGCATGGGGATCCAGCCGCCCCAGGCGAGCTGGGGCACCATCATCAACGACGGCCGGGATTCACTGCCCCAGGCCTGGTGGGTGTCGCTCCTGCCGGGTGTGGCGATCGCCCTGGCGGTGATCGGCTGGAACCTGCTGGGCGAGGGCCTGAAACAACGCCTCGACCCCCGCCAGCGCTCGCAGTCGTCGGAGTAGGAGAAGAGGGCGGCCACGGTGGGCCGCCCCCACGAAATCGTCGGCCGGCTCAGGCACCGGCCTGCCCGATCGGCCGTAGGGGCGCAGCAGGCTGCGCCCGGGATGCCGAGGCCGCCGGGCCGAGGGCGCAGCCTGCTACGCCCCTACAGCCTGAGGCCCTGTTGGGCGGTTGCCGGGGCGGCCGCAGGTGTCCTTGTTTCGGCCTCTAGCCCTTCTGCCAGCGCAGCCGGGGGTCGCGGGCGGCGCGGGCTTCGTCGCAGCGACGGACCGGCGTGTCGTAGGGGGCGCCCTTGAGCACTTCGGGGTCTTCCTCGGCTTCCCGGGCGATCGCCAGCATGGCGTCCACGAACCGATCCAGCTCTTCTTTGCCGGCCGACTCGGTGGGCTCGATCATCAGGGCTCCGGAGACGATCAGCGGGAAGTAGATGGTGGGCGGGTGGAAGCCGTAGTCCATCAGCCGCTTGGCGATGTCCAGCGTAGTCACGCCGAGGTCGTGCTGGTGCTTGTCCGAGAACACCACCTCGTGGAGGCTCGGGCTGTGGTACGGCAGGTGGTAGGCGCCCTCCAGGCACTTCCTCAGGTAGTTGGCGTTGAGCACCGCATGCTCGGCCACTCGCTTCAAGCCCTCGCCGCCCATCGCCAGCACGTAGCAGAGCGCGCGCACCAGCACGGCGAACTGACCGGAGAAGGAGCGCACCCGGCCGATCGACTGGGGCCGGTTCGAGTCCAGGTAGAAGCTGCCGTCCGCGCGGCGCTCCACCATCGGCGCCGGCAGGAAGGGCACCAGCCGCTCGGCCACCGCTACCGGCCCCGCACCCGGCCCGCCACCGCCATGCGGGGTGGTGAGGGTCTTGTGCAGGTTGAGGTGCAGCACATCGATGCCCATCTTGCCCGGCAGGGCCTTGCCCACGAAGGCGTTGAAGTTGGCGCCGTCGCAGTAGAGGTAGCCGCCCCGGCCGTGCACGATGCGGGCGATCTCGAGAATCTGGTCCTCGAAGACGCCCAAGGTATTCGGCACGGTGAGCATCAGCGCCGCCACGTCGTCGTTCATCTCACGCTCGAGCTCGGCCAGGTCCACCGTGCCGTGGGCGTTCGACACCAGCTCCTTCACCTCGAAGCCGGCGAGGTGGGCCGAGGCCGGGTTGGTGCCGTGAGCGGAGTCCGGAATCAGCACGTAGCGCCGCTTCTCGCCGCGGGCGTCGAGGGCGGCCTTGACCATCAGGATGCCCACGAACTCGCCCTGGGCGCCGGCCGACGGCTGCAGCGACACTCGCGAGAGGCCGGTGAGCTCGATCAGCGCCTGCTCCAGCTGCCAGGCGAGCTCGAGGTTGCCCTGCACGGTCGAATCCGGCTGCAGGGGGTGGGCATCGGCGAAGCCGGCATAGCGGGCCACTTCCTCGTTGATCCGCGGGTTGTACTTCATGGTGCAGCTGCCGAGGGGGTAGAGGCCGAGGTCCAGCGAGTAGTTCTTGCGCGACAGGCGCGAGAAGTGGCGGATCACGTCCACTTCGGAGAGCTCCGGCATCTCCTCGAGCTCGGTGCGCAGCAGTCCCTCGGGTAGCAGCTCGGCGAGCGGCTTCTCGGCCACGCCCGCAGGCGGCAGCTGCACGCCCAATCGGCCCGCTTCCGAGTGGTCGAACAGCAGCCCTTCGTTCTTCCAGTGCTTCTCCGGGTGGGCGATCTCGGGTCGGTTCATGGCGGGTCCTCAGGCGATGGGGGCGGAGCCGGAAGCGAGGCTCTTGGCGGCGACGGCAAAGTGGTCGAGCTCTTCGACCGGGTTGGTTTCGGTCACCGCCACCAGGAAGCTGTCGGCGAACTCGGGGTAGTCCGGCCCAAGCGGCACGCCGGCGAGCACGCCCTGGGCCTCGAAACCGGAAAGCAGCGATGCCACCGGCCGGCTCGAGCGCAGCGCCACTTCGTTGAAGAACGGCGAGGCGAAGCGCCGGGAGAGGCCGCTGCCCTCGAGTCGCGCGAGCAAGGCCGCCGTACGCTGGAGGTTGATCTCCGCCAGGCGGCGCAGGCCCCGCTTGCCGTGGAGGGCGAGGTACATGGTGGCGGCCGTGGCGCAGAGGGCCACGTTGGTGCAGATGTTCGAGGTGGCCTTCTCGCGCCGGATGTGCTGCTCGCGGGTGGAGAGTGTGAGCACCCAGGCACGGCGGCCGTCGACGTCCACCGTCTCGCCCACCAGCCGGCCGGGCATCGCCCGCTTGTACTCGTCCCGGCAGGCGAAGAAGCCCAAGTAGGGCCCGCCGTAGGCGAGCGCCAGCCCGAAAGAACGGGCCTCGCCGCAGACGATGTCCATTCCCGCCTCGCCCGGGCTCGCCAGCAGGGCGAGGGACAGGGCTTCGGTCACTACGCCCACGGCGAGGGCTCCGTGCCGGTGCGCGGCCTCGGCCACCGGCGCCCAGGGCTCGACGACGCCGAAGTAGTTCGGGGATTGCACCGCCACACAGAGAGTGTCGCCATCCACGGCGGCTGCAAGGGCCGCCGAGTCGGTACGCCCGGCGGCGTCGAAGCCCACCTCGACGAATTCGAGGTCGAGGTTGATGATGGAAATCTTCCGCTGACTGCACGGACGGCGGCGACTGCTCTTCTTCACGGTGCTTCCTTCTGATTGGTTAGTGCCCTCCAGTCTACAACGCGACCGGCGATCGAGTCACGAAAAAACCGCCTCGCGCCGAAACGTGCGCGCTCCGCGCGGCGGCGCGCGGCTCAGAACGGCTCGGAAACCCGGCGGCCCAACTGGTCGATACAGAACGGCTGGGTCGCGCCAAGACCTCGGATTGTGCGTACGAGAACGCGGATGGGTCGCGTGTCGTAATCGACCAGGATTACGTGGGCCGGAAGAGAAACCCGGCGGGTCCGTCGGCGGGACCGTTCGAGGATCCGGGTCAAGGTAGTGTGCGGCTGAAGATGTGGTGACCAGCGGGTCTACTTCGCGCTCGACGGCTGGGTCGCGCGGCGCACTGCCACGGCGACGGCCTGGGGCGCGCGCTTCGACGGCGAGGTCGACGCCTTCCTGATCCTCGTGCTGAGCGTCGACGTCGCCCGCTCGGCGGGGGCGTGGGTGCTCGCGATCGGTGCGGCCCGCTATGTGTTCCTCGCGGCGGGATGGCTGGTGCCGTGGCTGCGCGCACCGCTGCCTCCGCGCCGGTGGCGCAAGGTGGTCGCCGCCACGCAGGGCGCTGTGCTCACGGTGGCCGCCGCTGGCGTCCTGCCTTCGGCGGCGACCCAGGCCGCGCTCGTCG
>CALMKX010000084.1 GCA_937867335.1 uncultured Acidobacteriota bacterium | reverse complement strand
CGCTCGTCGGCGTTCCCCTCCACGGTGACGTGCAGCGAGGCCTGGACGTTGCCGCCGCGCGGGCCGCCCGCACCAGCTCGGCGAGCCGGGAGCGGGGCACCACGGCATCCACTTCCTTGTACACCGAGCGGTGCTTCACCGCCTCGCCCACCCGCCGCCTCAGAGCCCAGAGGCGCCGCTCCTGCGCGGCGTCGCTCGCCACGATGGCCTCGCCGCCCCCGGCCTCGGCCGCCACTTCGGCCAGAGCGGCCGCCCGCTCGAGCAGCTCGTCTTGGCCCCCGCCGTGGAGCTCGAAGAGCAGGAAGGCGGCCTGGCCCAGCAGGAAGGGCGGCAGGGGCTCCACCAGGGCGAGAGCGGCGAAGGCGCCGTCCTCCACCAGCTCGCAGGCGGCCGGGTCGAGGCCGGCGGCCAGCACCGCGGCCACCGCGGCGGCGGCGGTCTCCAAAGTAGGAAAGGGCACCAGCAGGCTGAGGGTGGCCCGGGGCCGGGCGGTGAGGCGCAGGGTAGCCGCGGTGATCACCGCCAGTGTGCCCTCCGAGCCCACCAGGAGCTGCGTCAGGTTGTAGCCCGCCACGTTCTTGCGCGTGCGGCCGCCGGTGTGGATCACCTCGCCGCCCGGCAGCACCGCCTCGAGGCCCAGCACCCAGGCCTTGGTGGTGCCGTACTTGAGCGAGCGGGGGCCGGCCGAGTCCTCGCCGAGGTTGCCGGCCAGCAGGCAGCTGTCCCGGCTGGCCGGGTCGGGGGGGTAGAACAGGCCCAGCTCCTCCACCTGCCGCTGCAGCTCGCCGGTCACAACGCCGACTTCCGCCACCGCCAGCTGGTCGGCCACCGAGATCTCGCGGATGCGGTTCAGCCGCTCCACCGAGAGCACCAGCCCCCCGGCCACCGGCAGGGCCCCGCCGGAAAGGCCGGTGCCCGCACCCCGGGGCGTCACCGGCAACCTGCGTTCTCGGGCCAGGGCCAGCACGGCCGAGACCTCGGCGGACGAAGCCGGCAGCACCACCGCCTCGGGCAGGAAGTGGAAGTCCTCGGTCTCGTCCCGACCGTAGCGCTCGAGAGCCGTGGGATCGCAGCGCAGGCCGGCCTCGCCCAGGATCTCGGCGAGGCGGGCCCGATCTTCCTCGGTGAAGCGCGAGAAGTCGCCCATGGCGGCAGATCCAAGCCCCTCAAGGGCGCTTGGCGAGAACCTCGAGAACTTCGTTGAGTGGTCGGGTGTTGAGCACGTCGCGGGGCTCGAGCCAGGCTCGCCGGGCCTGTTCCACGCCGTAGCGCATCATCTCGAGGCCTTTGACCGAGTGGGCGTCGGTCGAGATCACGATTGGCACGCCGAGCTTCCTGGCCAGCATCAGCTGGGTGTCCTTGAGGTCCAGCCGCTCGGGGGCGGCGTTCAGCTCTACCACCACCCGATGCTCCTGGCAGGCGTGGAGCACCTCGTCGAGGTCGAGCTCGATCGGCTTGCGCTGGTTGATCAGTCGGCCCGTGGGATGGGCCAGGACGTTCACCTGCGGGTGCGCGATCGCCTTGAGCACCCGCCGCGTCTGCTCGGCGGCGGGGAGTTCGAAACGGGAGTGCACGGAGACCAGCACCACGTCGAGCTCGGCCAGGATCTCCTCGTCGGCATCGAGGCTGCCATCGGCCAGGATGTCCACCTCCTGGCCGCGCAGGATGCGGATCCCGGGGTGCCGCTCGGCGATCTCGGCGACTTCCCGCCATTGCTCGCGCAGCCGCTTGGCGTCGAGCCCGCCGGTCATCGCCAGCGCTTTGCTGTGGTCGGTGATCGCCATGTAGCGGTAGCCCCGTGCTGCGCAGGCGGCCACCATCTCCTCGAGCGTGTTCTTGCCGTCGGACCAGGTACTGTGCATCTGCAGGTCGCCCTGGAGGTCCTCGAGGCGGAGGAGCTCGGGCAGCTTGCCCTCTTCGGCGGCGGCGATCTCGCCCCGGTTCTCGCGCAGCTCGGGGGGCACCCAGCGGAGGTCGACAGCAGCGTAGATCGCCGCTTCCTCCTCGCTCGGCAGCCGGAGGCCGGAGCGTGGGTCCTCGTCCGTCTCGTCCGAGCCCGGAGGCAGCCGGAAGATGCCGTATTCGTTGAGTTTCAGGTGGCGGGCCACGGCTCGCTTGCGCAGCTCGATGTTGTGCTCTTTCGAGCCGGTGAAATACACCAGGGCGGCGCCGAAACTCTCGCGGGGGATCACCCGCAGGTCCACTTGCAAGCCGCTCTCGAGCACGACGGTGCTGCGGGTCTCGCCGGCCGACTCCACCCGGGCCACACCGGAGTAAGAGGTGAAGGCGGCGATCACCGGCGCCGAGTCCTGGGCCACGGCCAGTAGGTCGAGGTCGCCCACCGTTTCCTTGCGCCGGCGCCAGCTACCGGCCACCTCCAGCCGTTCGAGGCCGCGAGCCTTCCTCAGGTGGGCGAGCAGAGGCTCCACCATGCGGTCGGCCTGGTCGATGCGGAAGCGGGCGGTGTGCTGGCGGTAGTCGGCGATGCCGGCGAGGATCTTCGCCTGGCTCTTCGCGCCGAAGCCCTCGAGGTCGGCGATCTGCCCGGCCCGGGCCGCCGTCTCGAGGGCCTCGACGGTGGTGATACCGAGCTCCTGCCAGAGCTTCTTGGCCTTCTTGGGACCCACCCCCGGCAGGCGCATCAGCTCCAGCAAGGAGAGCGGGATCTCCTCGCCGAGCTGCTCGAGCAAGGCAAGTCGCCCGGTTTCGACCAGCTCGCGGAGGTGCGCTGCCATCTCCTTGCCGATGCCGGGCAGCTCGGTCAAGTCCCGGCCTTCTTCGAGCAGGCGGGAGAAGGGTATGGCCTCGGCTTCCACGGTGCGCACGGCGTTGCGATAGGCCCGGATGCGGAAGGGGTTGTCGCCGCGGATCTCCAGGAGGTCCGCGAGCTCGTCCAGGTGTCGCGCCAGGGAAGCGTTGTCCATGGCGGTCAGCGGTGACCGTCCAGCGTGGGCGCGAGGACGAACTCGCGGGAGAGGGACTCCAGCGCAGGCTTCCGAGGGCGGAGCATGCGCCGGAGTCTACGGGCGGGGCGGCACGCGGTCAAAGCCGATCGCGAGTCGCTCGGCGGAGACCGCAGCCGTCAGGGTGCCGAGCGCCTCAACCGCAGATGCACTCCCGCCACTGGCGCGGGAAGAACACACAGGGGAACTGCGCTACCACGCCGCCGCAGTCCTCGCTGCACTGGCAGTTGGCCCGCAGGCACTCGGAGGCCAGCCGGGCGCAGTCGCTGGTGGAAACCAGGGTGGGCGCCGGAACCGAGGCAGTCGCCTCACTGCCGGGAGCGGGGGAGGCGAGGGTGAGGAGGAAGGCCTCCTCGGCCGCCGAGGGCGGCGCGCCGGCAGGCTGGGCGGAGACAGGAGCGGAGAGCAGCAGAGCGGCGAGAGCGAGAGCACCGAGAAGAGTCTTCATGGCAGCTCCTTGCATAGAGGTTGAGGCAACATTGCACTCTGCTACTTTTACGCAAGGCGGAGCCAGAGCGTGCCAAGGCGAGACCGGAGCTAGGTCTCGTGCTCGGCCAGGAACGCCAGGAACTCCTCTTCGCTCAGTACTTTGAGGCCGAGCTCTTGGGCCTTTTCGAGCTTGCTGCCGGCTTCGCTGCCGGCCACGACGTAGTCCGTGGCCTTGGAGACCGAGCCCACGGCTTTGGCTCCCAGCGCTTCGACGCGGGCCTTGGCGTCGTCCCGGCTCATTGACTCGAGCCCGCCGGTGAACACGAATTTGAGCCCGGCGAGCGGCGTCGCGGCAGGGGCTGCCGCTTCTTCCTCCTGCGGCCGGCAGCGCTCGAGCAAGGCGTCGAGCAGGCGGGCGTTGCGTTCGTCGGCGAAGAAGCCGGTGATCTCCTCGGCCATGCGCGGGCCGATGCCCTCTACCCGCTGCAGCTCCTCGAAGCTCGCACGGCGCAGCCGTTCGAAGCTGCCGAAGTGGCGAGCGAGCTGGCGGGCCACGGTGGCGCCCACCTCCGGGATGCCGAGGGCGAAGAGGAAGCGGGAAAGGGGAGGGGTGGCGGCTTTCTCGATCGCCGCCACCAGGTTGGTGGCCGATTTCTCGGCGAAGCCCTCGAGCGGCAAGAGCTGGTCGGCCGTGAGGTCGAAAAGCTCCGGGAGATGGCGCACCAGGCCCGCCTCCACCAGCTGCTTGGCGGTTTCGTCGCCCAGCCCTTCGATGTCCAGGGCGTTGCGCGAGCCGAAGTGGATCAGCCGGCCGGCCAGCTGGGCCGGGCAATCGAAGCCGTTCGGGCACACCGTGAACGGGCCCCGCTCGAAGAGCTCGGCGCCGCAGGACGGGCACTCGGTGGGCATGCGGAAGGCCGGGCCCCGCTCGCGGCCAGGCTCCTCGATGCGCTCCACCACTTGAGGGATCACGTCCCCGGCGCGCTGCACCCGCACCTTGTCGCCCTCCCGGATATCCTTCCGGGCCACCTCCTCGCGGTTGTGCAGGGTGGCGCGGGAAACCGTCACGCCGCCGATCTCCACCGGGTTCATCAGCGCTACCGGGGTCACTACGCCGGTGCGCCCCACGCTCGCCACCACCTTGAGCACCCGCGTCACCTCTTTGCGGGGCGGGAATTTGTGGGCGTAGGCCCAGCGGGGGTGGTGGGAGGTGAGGCCGAGTTCCTCGCGGGCGGCGAGGTCGTCGAGCTTGATCACGATGCCGTCGATCTCGAATTCGAGGTCGTCCCGGCGGGCCTCGAGGTCCCGGTGAAAGGCCAGGATCTCCTCCACGTCGTCGGCGCGGCGAATCATCTGGGAAACCCGTAGCCCCCAGCCTGCCAGGGCTTCGAGCACCTGCCATTGGCTTTCGACGGCCACCCCTTCCGCGGCCAGGATGTCGTAGCAGTACACCTCGAGGGGTCGAGAGGCGGTGATCCGCGGGTCGAGCTGGCGAAGCGCCCCGGCGGCGGCGTTCCTCGGGTTGGCGAAGGGAGTCTTGCCCTCGGCGAGCAGGCGCTCGTTCAGGGCCTCGAAGGAGCTCGCGGCCATGATCACTTCGCCCCGCACGGCCAGCAGCCCGGGCAAGAGGCCCTGCTCCTGGCGCAGGCGCAGCGGCACCGAGGCGATGGTGCGCACGTTGGCGGTCACGCCCTCGCCGATCCGGCCGTTGCCGCGGGTGGCGGCGCGGGCCAGCTGGCCGTGTTCATAGACCAGCTCGATCGATGCCCCGTCGAGCTTGGGCTCCACCACGTAGCGCACCCGCTCGGTGCCGAGGGCCTTCCGCAGCCGCTCGTCGAAGCGGCGCAGCAGGGCTTCGTCCTGCGAGGAGTCGAGCGAGAGCATGGGCGCGGTGTGCTCGATCTGCGCGAAGGCAGAGAGCGGCAGCCCGGCCACGCGCTGGGTGGGGGAGTCGGGGTCCACCAGCTCCGGGTGCTCGGCTTCGAGCTTCTTCAGCTCCTGGAAGAGGCGATCGTAGGCCTCGTCGGAGATCTCCGGAGCGTCCTTGGCATAGTAGAGGTAGTCGTGGTGCCGAATCTCCCGCGTGAGGTCGCGGATTCGCTCGGCGGCCTGGTCTCGGGTCATGGCGAGAGCCTCTCCGGGCTGGGTCCTGAAGCAAAACGGCAATCTAGCACAGGCCCAGCCCGGGCCCCGGAGGCTCAGGAGAAGAAGGCCGCAGCTGTGAGCTTGCCCGCCGGCACGGCGCGGCGCCCGCCGAACAACTCCTCGCCGATGAATTCGCCGAGCTTGCGGTAGCTCTCCCACTGAGCCTCGTCGAAGAACTGGTCGCCGGTCGACTCGTGGGGGAAAGCCGGGTGCTGGCGGTGGTACTCGAGCACGTCGCTCGGCTCCCGGCCGCAGAGGGTGGGCTTCAGGTAGAGCAGCCAGTGCCCGGTGCCCTCGACCAGCTGCTCGGCGGGGGTGCCCCGAGCGGGTGCCTCGTCTTCGTAGATCACCTCGGCCAGGGCAGCGTGGGCGAGGGAGAGCCGGCGGGGATCGGGGTCCGTCACCGCGCCGGAGCCCTCCTCCGAGCGAGTACCGCGGCGCAGATCCTCGAGGGTGCCGAAGCAGGCCCGCAGCGAGGACCTGTCGCCTGCCGAGGCCTTGCCGAAGGCGTCGTCAAGCTCGGCGGCGCTCAGGAAGCGGATCTCGGCTCCGAAGTCGATCCTCGCCTTGCGCACCAGGTTGGCGAGGCCATCGAAGGTGTAGTCGGCGTCCGCTTCGGCGTCGAGAACCACCATCCGCGGCAGCCGGCGCCGCACCAGCTCGTAGCCGCCCATGTTCTCGAAGTGGCCACCGTCCGACAGATACCAGCGGCCTCGGGCGGTACCGGGAAAGCGAGCCAGGAACTCGTTGGCGAGGTAGGTCTGCACCGAGCCCAGCCAGTAGCAGAGCCGCTCCAGGAGGGGGCGGGGAGGCCTGCGGTTGCCGTGCCGCCACCAGTAGCCGAGGCGAACGTTGCCGATGCCGGCTAAGAGGGAGAGCCCCAGGCTGGTGCGGAAGCCGGTGCCGGTGGAGAAGGCGGCGCCGGAGATCGCCACCCACTGGCCGAGAGTCAGTGCTTCGGAACGCAGCGGCCCCACGGGCTGGGCGAACACCTGGAAGCCCTCTTCCGAGGCGCCGAACTGGGCGCCCGCGCGTGGGCCGCCGCCGTCCGTCCAGTCCACCTCGAGGTGGTGGCGCACGCCGAGACTCATGCCGGCGGGCCCGATGGCGAGGCCGCTGCCCTTGCGGTCCTGCTGTTGGATGTTCGAGCGGCCGTCCACGGTCTCGTTCAGGGTGACGTTGATCAGGTGGAGGGGGCCGCCGGTCGCGGGCCCGTCCGCGAAGTACTGGGGCAGGGAGAGGTCATCTCCTTGCACCACTCGCGACAAGGGTTCGTCCCCCCGGCGGCCTGGATTCGACGCGCCGAGGTAGGCCCGGGTGAGCCGGGCCGCGTAGAGCGCGTGCTGCGAGGAGCGGTTCAGAAAAGGGTAGGTCTGGCCGAAGAGCAAGGCCAGCAGAGTTGCCAGACCCAGGCCCCACCACAGCGGTCGCGACCGGCGTGGCTCGAACGAGGGAGCGGCCTCGGCGTGCCGCGGGGCGACTGCTCTCTGGCCTTCGAAGTCGAGCTCTACGCTCGCTTTCTGGCCCTCGGGCGAAGGGCCGTCCACGCCCTGGGGCAGCTCGAGCTTGCCGCCCGTCAAAGTGAGCTTGAGCGGCGCCGCAGTGTCCGGCGAGTCCGCCGGTCGAGGTTCCTGCAGCCGACCTGGCAGGAACTTGGCGCTCGGCGGCTGGAAGTTCCAGGCGAGGCCGTGCGAGAGCGTGGCGACCCCCACCAGCACGAGGCCCAGCAGCAGCACCGCAGCCACGGTGGCGAAGAGGTTGAGAGGCAGGCTGGGCCGGCTATCTCGATCGCCTTTGGAGAACAGCACAACGATCCGGCGGCCGAAGGCGGCGATGCCGGTGACGGCGGCGGTGAGGCCCGTAGCCAACTTGCCCCAGTTCGAGCCGAGCATCGGGTCTCGGCTTGCTGCCAGGTAGTAGAGCGTCTGGCCGAGGGAGTCGATCAGGGCGAAGACCAAGGTGCCGGCGGTAGCCACGAGGGCCGTCTTGAGCAGCTGCGAGAGCCAGCTCCGGCGCGCCGCGTCGCGATCGGCCGGGGTTTCGAGCCGCCTGCCGGCGAACAACATGGCGAGAGCCCAGTACAGCACGGTGAGCCCACCGAGGAGCAGCCCGGCGTGGCCCACGAAATCCCAGTGGACGGGGCCGCCGGTGGCCAGCTCGGTGCCGGCGGCTCGGGACCGGGCGAGCAGATAACCGGCTGCGGTGACCAACCCTACCCCCACCAGGGGGTGGATCCCCTCCCAACGCCCCGGCGAGCGGCGCGGGGTGATGGCCCAGTAGGCCCAACCGGCGGGGAAGGCCACCAGCAGGAAGATCGCCAGTGGCACCACCATCCACGGCGACCACCAGATCCAGCCGTTGTCCAGGTTGGAAATCCAGCCGAGCCAGGCCTGCGGCAGGGAGAAGCGCACGGCCTGCGCAGCCAGGAAGCCAGCCAGGAGGGAGGTCAGCAGCACCAGGTGGATGGCCACCCAATTGCGCAGCAGCACGGCTCCGCCCAGCAGCAGATCCCCGGAGCCGCTGGGGGAGAGGTAGCGGCCGTTCTCGCGCAGGTAGCGCAGACGGCGCGGGCAGCGCTGGCCCAGCAGCACCTCCTCGACGTCCCCCGGCCCGGCGACCTTCTGACCGTCGATCGCCTGGCGGGCGAAGAAGGCCGTAAAGAAGCTGCCGAAGTAGCCGCCGCCGGAGACGGTGGAGAGGAAGTCCATCCGTCGCAGCAGCTTCCGTCGCGCCAGGGCCTGGAACACTCCCAGGCAGAAGGTGGCGCTGCGGATGCCGCCTCCCGAGAGAGCCACGCCGACGGGAGGTCCGTCGGCGGAGGCGACCCCGGCCGCTCGGCGACGCTGGCCGACGAGCCTGGCTTCGCGGCCTTCGATCTCCGGAGGATAGGCCTGGCTCTTGGCAGGAGAGGCTGGGGGACGGTTCATGGAGGAGCCTCCTGGGGTCAGCGTGCGCTGCTGGCGCCGGGCCAAGAGAGCTGGCCCGGGCTTCCGGCGAATTCCTGCTCTCGATCCTCTCTTAGTTGGACGGACAGAGGGGATTGTTTCCGGTGGAGAAGGTGACGCCATCCGGACGGGGCGAGGGTCGACGGTAGAATCCCGCCCGAAGGAGAACCCATGCGCCTCGCCCTCGCCCAGGTTTCAGCCGGCCCGGACCGCTCCGCCAACCTCGAGAAAGCCCTGGCCCAGATGCGCCGGGCGGCGGCGGCCGGGGCCGAGCTGATCGCCTTTCCCGAGCTGGCCCTGGACCGTTTCTTTCCCCAGCGGCCGGGGGATGCCAGTGCCCGGGAGCTCGCCGAGCCGGTTCCGGGGCCCACCACCGAGCGGCTGGCGTCGCTCGCCCGGGAGCTCGGCCTGGTGACGGTGTTCAACCTCTACGAGCGCGACGCCGAGGGTCGCACCTTCGACAGCTCGCCGGTGATCGACGCCGACGGCACGCTACTCGGCACCACCCGGATGGTGCACATCACGGACTATCCGCTGTTCCACGAACAGGACTACTACCACCCGGGAGACCACGGCGCGCCGGTCTACCAAACCCGGGCCGGCCGGGTAGGCGTGGCGATCTGCTACGACCGCCACTTCCCCGAGTATCTGCGGGCGCTGGGCCTCGCCGGGGCGGAGTTGGTGGTGATCCCCCAGGCCGGCACCGTGGGCGAGTGGCCGGAGGGTATGTACGAGGCAGAAGTGCGGGCGGCGGCCTTCCAGAACGGCTATTTCACCGCTCTGGTGAACCGGGTGGGGGTCGAGGATCGACTGGATTTCGCCGGCGAGTCCTTCGTGGTGGACCCGGAAGGCCGGGTGCTGGCACGGGGCGCGAGCGGCGAGGAGGACCTCGTGCTCTGCGACTGCGAGCTCCGAGCCGCTGCTTGCTCCACCGCCCGGCGGCTCTTCTGGCAGCATCGGCGGCCGGAGCTCTACCGCCGTTGGTTCGCCTGAGCGGCGGCCCGTCTTCAGCCGCCGAGCCCCAGGGTCTGGCCTGGCGCTTGCAGCTCGCAGGCGCCTTCTGATGCCTCACTCGAGTGAGGGAGAGACGGTGTGAAGCAACCGCGAGGGAGAAGGGCGCTCTGGCTGGCGTTGGCCGCGCTGGCGACGATCGGGCTCGGCGGCTGGGCCATCGCGCGCGAGGGCGCTGGGCCGAACGACGGCGCTACCGCGAGCGTCAAGGTGAAGCTCGCCGGCGCCGAGGAGAAGGTGAAGGTCGAACGCGGAGCCGACGGGCATCCCGAGTTCGTCATCACCCGCGACGACGGCCGGCGCGAAACGCTCTCCCCGGACGACTTCGCCAGCCGTCTGCTCACCGAAGAGGCCGGGCGAGGCTGGTGGCTGCGGCTGTTCAACATCACCTCGCCGATCGGCCTCGCCTGGGTCGGGCTCGGCCTCGCCGGACAGCTGCTGTTCACCGGCCGCATGCTGCTGCAGTGGCTGGCGAGCGAGCGGGAGCGGCGCAGCGTGGTGCCGGTGGGCTTCTGGTGGCTCTCGGTTGCCGGCTCGACCCTGCTGGTGGCCTACTTTCTGTGGCGCAAAGACCTAGTGGGAGTCCTCGGACAGGGCGCCGGCTGGGTGATTTACCTGCGCAATCTCTGGTTGATCTACCGCAGCGAGGGGGGTCTGGCGGATAGCCAGGCCTAGTCGCCCCGCATCGCCTGCGAGCTTTGCCTCGACGTAGCCTGGAGGGTGTGCCAAAATGGCAGTCGTGATCGAGAAGCCGTCCATCCTGGTGATCGACGACGAAACCGGCTCGCGCGAGTCGATGGCCATCGCCATCGAGAAGGCCGGCTTCGGCGTGCGCACCTTCGATGACGCTCGCAAGGCCCTCGACTACCTGGACGAGAACGATCAGATCCGCCTGGTGATCTGCGATCTGCGCATGCCGGGGATGGATGGGCTGTCGTTCTTGAACGCCGTGCGGGAGCGCGGCTATGACCTCTCGGTGATCCTGGTCACCGGCTACGGCTCGATCGAGTCGGCGGTAGAGGCCATGCGCGTGGGCGCCGACGACTACCTCACCAAGCCGGTCGACCTCTTCGAGCTCCGCAAGCGGGTGATGAACCTGCTCGAGCGACGGCAGCTCAAGGAAGAAGTCTCCAGTCTGCGCCAGATGCTCGACAAGCGCTACGGCTTCGAGAGCATCATCGGCCGCTCCGAGCCGATGGAACGGCTCTTCGAGCAGATGCGACTGGTGGCCCCCACCCGTTCGAGCGTGCTGATCATCGGCGGCAGCGGCACCGGCAAGGAGCTGGTGGCCAACGCCCTCCATCGCGCAAGCCCTCGCCGCGACGAGCGCTTCCTGGCGATCAACTGCGGCGCGATTCCCAGCGACATCCTGGAAAGCGAGCTCTTCGGCCACGAGCGCGGTTCGTTCACCGGCGCCGTGTCGCGCAAGATCGGCAAATTCGAGCTCGCCCACCGGGGCACGCTCTTCCTCGACGAGATCAGCGAGCTCTACCCGGAACTCCAGGTCAAGCTGCTGCGGGTGCTCGAGGAGCGCCAGATCATGCGCGTGGGCGGCAGCGAGCTGATCGATGTCGACTTCCGCCTGATCGCCGCCACCAACCGGGACCTCGAGCGCGAGGTGGCCGAGGGCCGCTTCCGCGAGGACCTCTACTACCGGCTGAAAGTGGTCACCCTGCGCATCCCGCCCCTGCGCGAGCGTGGTTCGGACATCGAGCTGCTGGCCGAGTCCTTCCTGAAGCAGTTCTGCCAGGAGCACGGCAAGCCGGCGATCACCCTCTCTCCCGAGGTGGTCGCGGCGTTCCACCGCTACTCCTGGCCGGGCAATGTGCGCGAACTGCGCAACGTGGTCGAATCCCTGGTGATCTTCCACCAGGGCGAAGCCATCGAGTACCAGGACCTGCCCATCGAGATCCGCCAGAGCCTGGGGGACGTACCGCCGCCTCCGATGGTGCCGGCCGCGGCGCCGGGGCCGGTTTCGACCTCTCTCGCCGAGCCGCCGCCCGCGGCCCGCCAGCCGGAGGTCCGCACCATGGAAGAGATCGAGCGTCAGGCCATCCTCGAGACTCTGGCCAAGACCGGAGGTCATCGCGCCGAGGCCGCGCGGTTGCTCGATATCGGCTTGCGCACCCTGCAGCGCAAGCTGCGGGAGTACAAAGAGCACGGCTTTTTCAAGGAGTGAGGGGACATGGAGCTACCAGCAGAAGTGCTCATCCACAACGAGCAGCTGGGCTTGAAGGGCGGCAGGGCGACTCTGCTGCGGGTGCATCCGAGCGGCTACTACGAGGCGACTTGCCGGTTCGGAGACCGCTTGCACCGCGTCTACTTTCCCATCGGCAGCACGGTGATCATCGCCCAGCAGGCGGAAGCCGCGAACGACTTCGAGATGGAGATCGAGCGCTAGCCGGGCGGCTCGGCCCTCACCGTCTCATCGCCGAGAGCATCTCGGCCACCGCTCCCGCCATCCCCAGCGTGAGCGAGCGGCAGACCAGCCAATGGCCGATGTTGAGCTCCTCCACCTCTGGGATCGCGGCGATGGGGCCGACGTTCGCCGCCGTCAGCCCATGCCCGGCGAAGACGGCCTTGCCGAGGCTTCGGCCGAGGGCCGCCGCTTCTTGCACTTTGGCGAGTTCCTCGGCTCTCAAGGGCAGGGGGGCGCGTGTGTAGGCGTCGGTGTTGATCTCGAAGCCGCGCACCGACCGGGAGAGCGCTTCGAGACGACTGATCTGTCCAGGGTCGGGGTCCAGGAAGAGCGAGACCTCGATGCCGGCCCCGGCCAGAGCCTCCGCGGCCCGAGCGACTTCGGCCAGCCGGCCCGCGAGATCGAGGCCACCCTCGGTGGTCACCTCCTCCGGCCGCTCGGGAACGAGAGAGACCTGGTCCGGCTGTAGCTCGAGAGCGAGCTGGATCATCTCCGGCGTCGCGGCCATCTCGAGGTTCAGGCGAGTGTCGAGCTCGCTTCTCAGGCGGCGAACGTCGCGGTCCTGGATGTGCCGGCGATCCCCCCGCAAGTGGACGGTGATGCCGCTCGCTCCGGCGCCGAGGGCGATTCCGGCGAGCTCCACCGGGTCCGGATAGGCCGAGCGGCGAGTCTGTCTCAGGGTGGCGACGTGATCGACGTTCACCTGCAAGCGCACCGGCTGACTCATCCCAAAGCCTCCGCGACGGCCGCAGCGATGCTGCCGGCCAGGTTCTCGATCTGACGCTGGTCCGGGCCTTCGATCATCACCCTGGCGAGCGGCTCGGTACCGCTGAAGCGGAGCACCACCCGCCCCTCGAGGCCCAGCTCCCGGCGCGCCTTGGCGAGGGCTTCGGCCACCCCGGGCAGGCTCTCGAGGGGCTCCCGGCGCTGCACCCGCACGTTGGTGAGCACCTGGGGAAAACGTTCGAAATCGCCGAGCAGAGTGGCCAGGCTCCGGCCCGAGCGAGCCACGATCGCCGCCAGGTGGAGGGCCGTCTGCAGGCCGTCGCCGGTGGTGGCGAGCTCGAGGTTCACGATGTGCCCGGACTGCTCGCCGCCCAGCGTCAGCCCCTCGGCCAGGAGCGTCGCCACTACTTCGCGGTCGCCCACGTTGCAGCGCTCGACGCCCACACCGAGCCTGCCGAGGGCGCGTTCCAGGCCGAGATTGCTCATGCTGGTAGCCACCAAGCGGGCCGGGCTCAGGCGACCTTCGCCCGCCAGGGCGTCGGCCCAGAGATAGAGGATGGCGTCGCCGTCGCGAATCTCCCCGGTTTCATCCACCAGGATAGCGCGGTCGGCATCGCCGTCGAAGGCCACGCCGAGGTCGAAACCGCCGGCTCGGAGTCGGGCGGCCAGGGCCTCCGGGTGGGTCGAGCCGCAGCCCCGGTTGATGTTGGTGCCGTCGGGCTCGGCCGCGAAGACCTCGACCTCGGCTCCGAGCCGGGTGAAGAGGTCCGGGGCCAGGCGGTAGGCAGCGCCGTTGGCAAGATCGAGGGCGATGCGAAGACCTGCTAGGCAGCGCGGCCCGGGCGCTGCCTCGAGGAGAAAACGGCGATAGAGCGCACCGAGCTCGGGATCCGGCTCCAGGGAGGGCGGAGAAGGCTCGTTTTCCGCGGCCACAGCCGGTCGCAGGGCGATCAGAGCCGATTCGATCGCAGCCTCGTTCTCGGGGCTCCACTTGTAGCCTGCCGCGTCGATCAGCTTGATGCCGTTGTCCGGGTGGGGGTTGTGGCTGGCGGAGATAGCCACTCCGCAGGCCGCACCCAGCCGCCGGGCGAGGAAGGCCACGGCCGGCGTCGGCAGCACGCCACCGAAGCGTACTGCGACGTTGGCGCGGCCGAGTCCCGAAGCGAGCCAGGCGGCGAGGGTGGGAGTGGAGTCGCGAGTGTCTCCCGCCAGGACCACGAACGGCTCGCCGCCAGCCCGGCCGAGCTCCTGGCCGAGAGCGACCCCCAGGGCCGTGACGGTCGCGCGGTCGAGGGGCTCGGCGCCGAACGCACCCCGGATCCCGTCGGTTCCAAACAATCGAGGCATCGAAGAGAGCTCCTCAGCGTGGGGCCTGCGGCTGGTCCAGCTCCACTCGAACCGTGACCGAGGCAGGCGACAAGACTCGCACCAGGGGGTCGGGAGCCAGGACCGCGACCTCCTTCTCGAAGGTGAAGGCGTGGCCGTCGAGCGAGACCCGATCGGTTTGCAGGCGGCGCACCGTGGCGAGGGCGGAGGCCGGGCCGGCCACCTGCGCTGTCGCCGGGCTCGCCCGATACGAGCGCAACACAGCGCCGGCGGCCGGCTCGCCGGTGATCTCGACGAACACCGGCAGGGTGCGCTCCACCTCCGTGTCGAGCCGAAGGCTCAGCACCTTGGGCTCGATCGCCACCACCTGGAGGTTGTCGTTCGGCAGAATGACATTCTCCTCGCCGAGGTTGACCGTGATCGGCCCCGCCCGAGCGGTGGGCAGAGAGACCTCGACATCGATATCGAAAGGCCGCAGGCGGCGGATCTCCCGCTTGCTGCCGCGCACGGAGAGCCGCACCTGGCTCACTCGCGAGAGCGGCACCAGCCCCTTGGGCAAGTTGTAGGTGACGCTCGCATCGAGGGTCTTCTCGCTTTGCGGCTCCCGCTTCTCGGCTGCGGTGGTCCACCATAGGCCGAGAGCGATGCCCAGCGCCAGCAGGCGATAGGGCCAGTTGGCCTGCCGCTCCCTCATGCCCACCTCTTGCCGGGGGCGTAGAGGTCCGCTACCAGCAGCCGGTAGAGGTGGTTGAGCAGCATCTTGGCGTCGAGGTCCCGCAGCAGCTGGCCCTCGACGGCGAGGGAGACCACCCCGGTCTCTTCCGAAACCACGATCGCCAGGGCGTCGGTCTCCTCGCTGATGCCCAGTGCGGCGCGGTGGCGGGTGCCGAAGTCTCGCGACAGCTCGGGGTTGGCCGTCAGCGGCAAGAAGCAGGCCGCCGCGGCGATGCGGTCCCCCTGGACGATCACCGCGCCGTCGTGGAGCGGGGCGCCGGGAGTGAACAGGTTGATCAGCAGGTCGTAAGAGAGCTGAGCGTCGAGGGTGATGCCGTTCTCAGAGTAGGCTTTGAGGCTGTCCAGCCGTTCGATCACGATCAACGCCCCGGTGCGCCGGGCGGCGAGAGCGGTGGCGGCGACCGCGAATTCGTTGAAAGTGGTGGGGGAGTGCTTCTGGCCGCTCCGCCCCCAGAACGGGTTCCGCCCGAAGCCGGCGAGAGCACGCCGGATCTCCTGCTGGAACAGCACGATGGCGGCGAACGGAAGGAACAGCAGGAAGTTGCCGAGCAGGGTCTGGAGCGTGGGCAGGGCGAGCAGGCGGGCACCAGCGTAGAACAGGCCCACCAGAGCGAGCCCGACCAGGCCTTGGGCGGCCCGAGTGCCGCGGATCAGCTGCAGGCAGTAGTAGATCACCACAGCGACCGCCAGCACGTCGGCCAGATCTCGCCAGGAGAGCAGGGTGAGGAATTGGCTGAAGCTCAAGCCCCTGCTCCCTGAAGCTGCTCGATCGCGCTCCACACCTTGAGGAAGCGCACCGTGTCGCGCACATCGTGCACCCGCACGATGGCGGCGCCCTGGCGTACCGCCCAGGCGGCCGCGGCCAGGCTGCCCGCGAGGCGGTCCTGGGGCGGGGCACCGCCTGTGAGGTGCCCGATGAAACTCTTGCGGCTGGCGCCGACCAGCACCGGCAGGCCGAGAGGCGCGAGCTCTCCCAGCCGCGCCAGGATCTCGCAGCCCTGGCTGTAAGTCTTGCCGAAGCCGATGCCGGGATCCACGATCAGCTGTTGCCGCTCGATGCCGAGCGCCTCGGCTCGGGCGACCGCATCGGCGAGTTCGCCCCGAATCTCTGCCATCAGCCGGTCGAAATGGATCTCGGTCTGCATCGTCGCCAGGGCACCCCGGGAGTGCATCAGGACGAGCGGGCAGCCGGCCTCGGCCACCGCGGCTCCCAGCTCCGGGTCGGAAAGTGTGCTGACATCGTTGATCAGATCAGCGCCCGCCTCCAGAGCAGCTCTGGCCACCGAGCCCTTGCGAGTGTCCACGGAGACCACCGCTTCAGCCTTAGCCCGCAGGCCCTGGAGCACCGGCAGCAAGCGATCGAGCTCCTCGCTTGCGGGTACCTCCCGGGCTCCGGACCCGTAGACCCCTCCACCCGGCCGGGTGGACTCTGCACCCAGGTCGAGGAGGTCGGCACCCTGCTCGAGCAAGCTCAAGCCGTGGGCGACCGCCTGCTCGGCGCTCGCCAGCAGACCGCCATCGCTGAAGGAATCCGGTGTGAGGTTGACGACCCCCATCACCAGGGGCCGCCCGGCCAGCTCGAGAGAGCGCCCGCGCGGCAGCTCGAGCACGCGCGGGCGTCGTCCCTGAGGGTCGAGGCCGATCACGCCCGGCGGGGAGTCCTCTCGGCCACGGTGAGCGGAGCCGAGCCGTTCTCGAGCCGGGTGGCGACGCGAGTCGCCCCGACCGGCTGGGCGTTGGGCAGGCCCATCGGTTCCGGCGCGCTGGGCTGCACCGTCGCCGGCTTCGCCGAGGGCTTGGCCGGCGGCGGCTCGGGAGACGGTCGAGGCGAGCCCACCTCGACGCCGGTCATCTCGCGGATGATCCGGTAGACCTCTTCGCCGTCGAGCGACTCGTGCTCCAGCAGACCTTGGGCGATGGCGTCGAGCACAGCGCGGTGCTCGGTGAGGAGCCCACGGGATCGCTCGTAGCCGTGCTGGACGATGGCCCGCACCTGGCGGTCGATCTGGATGGCCGTGTCTTCGCTGTAGTCCGCTCGCTGGCTGAAGTCCCGGCCGAGGAACACCGGCTCGTCCTTGGTGCCGTACGCCAGGGGGCCGAGATCCGACATCCCCCATTCACACACCATGCGACGGGCGAGCTCGGTGGCTTGCTCGATGTCGTTGCTCGCGCCGGTGGTGATGTCCTTCTGGGTGAGCTCCTCGGCGATCCGGCCGCCCATCAGGATGGCGATCCGCGAGTCGATGTAGGTCTTCGAGAAGTTGTGCTTGTCCTCGGTGGGTAGCTGGGTAGTCAGACCCAGGGCACGGCCGCGCGGAATGATCGTGATCTTGTGCAACGGATCCGAATTCGGCACGAAGGCGGCGACCAGAGCATGGCCGGCTTCGTGATAGGCGGTGACTTCCTTCTCGGCGTCGGTCAGGATCAAGGTCCGACGCTCGACGCCCATCATGATCTTGTCCTTGGCGTATTCGAAGTCCGCCAGGTCCACTTTCTTCTTGTCCTTGCGGGCGGCGATCAGGGCGGCCTCGTTGACCAGGTTTGCGAGATCGGCGCCGGCGAAACCCGGGGTGCCCCGAGCGATCACCTTGAGGTCCACATCGCCGCCGAGAGGCAGGCTGCGGGTGTGCACCTCGAGGATGCCCAGGCGGCCGTTCAAGTCCGGCCGGTCGACCACCACGCGGCGGTCGAAGCGACCCGGACGCAACAGCGCCGGGTCGAGCACGTCCGGGCGGTTGGTGGCGGCGATCAGGATGACGCCCTCGTTCGACTCGAAGCCGTCCATCTCCACCAGCAGCTGGTTCAGCGTCTGCTCGCGCTCGTCGTGGCCGCCGCCCAGGCCGGCTCCCCGGTGCCGGCCGACGGCATCGATCTCGTCGATGAAGATGATGCAGGGGGCGTTCTTCTTGCCCTGCTCGAAGAGGTCTCGCACCCGGCTGGCACCCACGCCCACGAACATCTCGACGAAGTCCGAGCCGGAGATGGAGAAGAAGGGCACGTTCGCCTCGCCGGCGATCGCTCGGGCGAGGAGCGTCTTGCCGGTTCCAGGCGGGCCCATCAGCAGCACACCCTTGGGAATTCGGCCACCCAGACGCTGGAACTTCTGGGGTTCACGGAGAAACTCCACGATCTCCTGGAGCTCCTCCTTGGCTTCTTCGACCCCTGCCACGTCCTTGAAGGTGACTTTCTTACCCGTGGTATTGAGCAACTTGGCCTTGCTCTTGCCGAACGAGAGAGCCCGGTTGCCGCCGGACTGCATCTGGCGCATGAAGACGATCCAGAGTGCGATCAGGATCAGGAAGGGGCCGAACGAAACCAGGAAGCTCAGGAGGGGGTTGGCGCGATCCTCCTCGCCGGCGGTCTCCACGCCGTGCTTGGCGAGCTGGCGTTCGAAATCGAGGGTCGGCTCGAAGGGCAGCTGAACGGTGTACTTCTGATCGCTTTCCTTGTAACGGCCGGTGATCTTGCGCCCCTTGATGGTGGCTGTGGCCACCTTGCCGCTTTCCACCTGCTCCATGAACTGGCCGAACGTGGGCTGGGGCTGAGTCATCTTGCCCGCTCCCATCGCCTGCCAGAGAACCAGGGCGGCCGCGAACAGCACGCCCCAGAGAATCAAGCTTTTCACCGTCGAACTCAAAGGTGAGCTCCCTTAAGTGTTGACCTGCCCCGCCGGCTCGGCCGGTGCGGGCTCGTTGACCTGAGGGCAGGATGCAGAATCGGCGCCAGGCCAAGTCGGCTGGAGGCGAGTCATTTTCAGCACCCAGCTTCGCTTTCCGGGCTGGGGGCAATACCGCCGATCCAGCCCTACGCGGTCCGCCCAGACCAGATTCCCGGCCACCGCGAGAAGCGGCAAGCGGTCCCGTTGCTGGCGCGGAATGCCGAGGTCGATGAGCACCTCCTTCAAACGCTTTACGCTGCTGCGCCCGACCGGTTGCAACCGATCCCCCGGCCGCCGGTTGCGGATCTCCACCGCGTCTCCCTCCGCGAGCTGGAGGCCGATCTCGGCCACGACCTCCCCGGCCTCAGGAGAACCAACCGCCGGACCGGCAAGCTCCAGGGAGACGTGAAGGCCGACTTCTCGGACGATCACCCCTCCTGGAACCCTGAAAGTATAAGAGAAAGGGGCACAGACTGGCTCTTTTCGCCTTAGATAGAGCCGCCGCTGGGAGCTTTCCCAGTACCAGCTCGAGCCGCAGTCGGAACGGATGCGCGAGCTACGAGCGAGCTGGCGGCCTAGCTCCTCCGCGGCCTGCCGAGACGGCGGGTACGCAGCACCGGCCGAGCGCTGCAGGAGCGAGAGAGCGAAGGGTTGGAGCTCGGGAGCGAGCTTGGCGAAGTGAGGCAGGCCGAGGCTGGGCTCGGTGGCCGCTTCGCGGTAATCCAGCCACCGAGCCAGCCGAGTGTCCAAGCGGGTGCGCAGGCCGGCTGTCAGGGCGGCCACTCGTGCCAGAAGCTCTAGAGCCGACGGATCCTCTCGTTCCAGTGCCGGCAACAACCGGGCCCGGAGCCGGTTGCGAACAGGCTTCAGGCTGGCGTTGGTGGGATCCGTGAGCCAGAGCACGCCGACCTCCGTCAGGGCCGCCTGGAGATCGCCTCGGCCGAGCGCCAAGAGGGGCCTCGCCACTCGCCCCGAGACCGGCAGGATGCCGGCCAGGCCGGCTAGCCCAGAGCCGTAGAGCAAGCGAAGGAGAACCGTCTCGGCCTGGTCGTCGCGATGGTGGGCGGTGAGGATCCAGTCGGCACGGGTCTGCTTGCGAACGGCCTCGAGAAAGCCATACCGCACCCGTCGGGCAGCCTCCTCGAGGCTCTCGCCGGACTCGCGCTCGGCCAAGACCTCGCGGTGCCCGGAGTGGCATGGCACCCTCAGCCTGGCTGCGAGCTCGGCCGCTGCTGCGGCGCGGCCGGCAGAGCCCGGGTCCATTCCGTGGTCCAGATGAGCCGCTAGGACTTCGAAGCCGAGTTTCTCCCGGAGATGGCTCAGCGCCACGAGGAGGGCCGAGGAGTCCGCACCGCCCGAGAAAGCAACCAGATAGGAGCCGGGAGAGCCCTCGGTCGCGAGCCGGGAGAGCGCTGCCGCCACTTCGTTCAGAAGCCGGGCAAGGGCAGGGGAATTGGTGGCGGTGACGGGACTTGAACCCATGACCTAGCGGTTATGAGCCGCTCGCTCTGACCAGCTGAGCTACACCGCCTGGAAACTGCTGCGTCCCGCGAAGCGATGGGCGGGGCGGGCTGCGGAGGGTGGATTATACAGAGGTCGACAGGATCGTCGAGCTGCCCTATTCCACGGCAGTACGCGACGCCTCACGCCCTTCGTGGGGAAAAACCGGGCTGCTCACCTCGCCTGAGATCGGAAGGACTCCGTCAGGCGAGGTGGAGATCGGTTCTTCGAGAAGCCGGTGGCGCTCGGCTCAGCAAGAGCCCCAGGCTCTCGGCCTAGCGCAGCGACTCTTGGCAGCTACGGAACTGCCCGAAGAACTCGCGCATCGAGGTCGACAGGGCTTCGTCGTTGAGGCGGTAGATCACGTTCTGACCCTGGCGTTGGTCGATCACCAGGTCAGCCTCTTTCAGCACGGAGAGGTGCCGGGAGATGGTCGGCTGCGAAAGGTTGAAGTTGCCGACGATTTCGCCCACCGTCCGCTGGTGGCTCTCGAGGAGCCGCAGAATCTCCTGGCGAGTGTTATCGGAGAGAGCCTTGAACACCTTGGTAAGATGGCGCTCGTCCCGTCCCCCGCTCGACATCGAATCGACCTCTGGCATGGTTGATCTCCTTCACTGGATACTGGCCCATTAAGCTAGGCCGCTCCGTTCACATGCGAAAGTGTACAGCGGTGGGACTTGAACTGCAATTGAAAGTGGCCAGGCATGAGGGCATGGATATGCCCAGTCTATGAGCAATGAGGTGTAAACTTGTGTATATTCAGAAGTTGGGCCCGTGACGGCGAAATTTCCGCGTCGCCACCGAAACGTGGCAGGGGCAAGGTTTATTACGAGTCAGGTTACGACGCCGTGGCGCTTGGGGGTGTCGAGCCAGGCGACAGATGCTTCTGGAGGGAAGACTGCCAGGGCTGACCGTCGGCGGCCAGCTTCGAGTTGGCCCGGCGGGGTGACGCTCGAAGCTGGCGCGGGCGGGGGCTTCTCTCGGTTCCAGCTCCGGCTAGGCGCGAGCCTGTCGGAGTCGCTCTGCCACAGCATTCCAGCTCACCGTGTTCCACCAGGCATTGAGGTAGTCGGCACGGCGGTTCTGGTAAAGGAGGTAATAGGCGTGCTCCCAGACGTCGACTCCCAGAAGAGGCGTCTTGCCCTCCATCAAGGGACTGTCCTGGTTGGGACGGGCCAGAACCTCGAGGCTTCCGTCTTGCGCAGCCACCAACCAGCCCCAGCCGGAGCCGAACTGGCCCATGGCCGCAGCAGTGAGCTTCTCTCTGAGGCTCTCGAAGCTGCCGAACGAATGGCTGATCGCCGATGCCAGGTCGCCCGCGGGGGCACCGCCCGCGTTGGGCGCCATCACACTCCAGAACAGGCTGTGGTTGGCGTGGCCACCTCCGTGGTTGCGAACCGCAGTGCGAATCGCCTCGGGAATCGCCGCCATCTGGCGAAGGAGGCTCTCCACCGGCTGGCCAGCCAGATCTGGATGCGCTTCCAGGGCCTTGTTGAGGTTGGTGACATAGGCGGCATGGTGCTTGTCGTGGTGGATCTCCATCGTCCGAGCGTCGATGTAGGGCTCGAGAGCGTCGAAAGCGTAGGAGAGCGAAGGGACACTATGCATAGCAGTGGCTCCTTTCCAAGGGGTCTTGGCTGGCCGGAAGCCTGGCACGGCCGAGGTACAGGGCTTCCAGCTGCGGGCAGGTCGGGAGGATTCTGCCACGAAACTCGAGGAAGGGACGACGCCCTGGTGAGTGCGCGCAGCCAGCTCCCGGCCAGCTTCTGGGCTTGACAGCTAGATATTCTCATCTCTAGTATAAGTGCCCGCCGGCCAAGCCGGCCTTTTCTGCGCCTCACTTATGCTCAAAATGAGCATAATGGAGCGGAGGGCCCCTCGAAATGAGCCTGATCCCGGAGAGCTCCAGCCAGCCCCCAGGCGGGTCGAGTCTCCTCTCTTACACTCCCGAGATCGCACAGCGGACGGCGGCGCTCTACGAGCGCGTCTCCCGAGTAATTCCCGAGCTCGAATGGCCGCTCCACGCACCCTACATCGCTCGCATCGCGGAGCTCAAGAAGCAGCGCAACGCGGTGATCCTCGCGCACAACTACCAGACGCCGGAGATCTTCTACGGCGTGGCCGATCTGACCGGCGATTCCCTCGCCCTTGCTCAGAGGGCGGCAGCCACGGACGCCGACATCATCGTGCTCTGCGGCGTCCACTTCATGGCCGAGACGGCCAAGATCCTGAACCCTGAGAAGACCGTCTTGATTCCGGATCTCGAGGCCGGTTGCTCGCTGGCGGCTTCGATCACCGGGGCGGATGTTCGCCTACTCCGGCAGCGCTACCCGGGTGTGCCGGTCGTCACCTACGTGAATACCTCGGCGGAGGTGAAGGCCGAATCGGATGTCTGCTGCACCTCGGCCAACGCGGTCGAAGTGGTGGAGTCCCTCGGTGTGCCGAGGGTGATCTTCCTGCCGGACGAGTACCTCGGCAAGTACGTGGCCGGCAAGACGCAGGTGGAGTTGATCCTCTGGCACGGCCACTGCGAGGTGCACGAGCGCTTCACCGCCGAGGATGTGCGGGCGTACCGTCACGGCCAGCCGAATCTCGTCGTGCTGGCCCACCCCGAGTGCCCCCCGGAGGTGCTCGCCGAGGCCGATTTCGTGGGCTCCACGGCTGGAATGGTGCACTACGTGGCCGGTCGCCGTCCGAACCGAGTGGTGATGGTCACCGAATGCTCGATGAGCGACAACGTGGCAGTGGAGTTTCCGGACATCGAGTTTGTTCGACCCTGCAACCTCTGCCCCTACATGAAGCGAATCACTCTGCCCGGGGTGCTCCGCGCCCTCGAGACCCTGGAGCACAAGGTGGAGGTCCCGGCCGAGGTGGGCCTGCGCGCCCGCCAGGCGGTCGAGCGCATGCTGGCGGTGGGACGGGGGCCGGGGCGATGAACCGGCCGCGACGGATCGAGGAAGTCTTCAGCCACGATGTCGTGGTGGTGGGCGCGGGCCTCGCCGGCTTGACGGCGGCGCTCGGCCTGGCACCCCGAACGGTCGCCTTGCTCACCAAGACGCAGCTCGGCCAGGGGGGCGCCTCGAACTGGGCCCAGGGTGGCATGGCAGCGGCGGTGGGGTCGGACGACTCGCCGGTCCTCCATGCCCAGGACACCCTGGCGGTCTCGGGCGGGCTCGGTGATCCGGCGGTGGCGGAGCTCTTGGCCCGTGAAGGCAAGGAGCGCGTGGCGCGGCTGCTCGAGCTCGGAGTGGCTTTCGACCGCGAGCCCGGGGGAGACCTCGCTCTCGGACGAGAAGCGGCCCACAGCCGGCGGCGCATTCTGCATGCGCATGGCGACTCCACGGGCGCCGAGATGGTACGGGCGCTCACGGCTGCGGTGGTTCAGGCCCCTGAGATCCGTCCGTTTGCGGGTTGCTTCGTGGAGGATCTGGCGCAGGTCGGCAACCGGGTCGTCGGCGTCGTCGCTCGCCACCCGGAGGGCACCTTGGCGCTCCATCTCGGCCGAGCGGTGATTCTGGCCACCGGTGGCATCGGCCGGGCGTACCTCCATACCACCAACCCGCTCGAATCGACCGGCGACGGGCTGGCCATGGCGGCGCGGGCCGGAGCTCGACTGACCGACCTCGAGATGGTGCAGTTTCATCCGACGGCTCTGGCCACCGGGGCGGATCCTATGCCTTTGGTCACCGAAGCCCTGCGAGGCGAGGGCGCGTGGCTTCTGGACTCGGCGGGCCACCGGTTCATGCTCGATGAGCACCCGCTGGCCGAGCTCGCTCCACGCGACGTCGTGGCCCGGGCTATCCATCGTCGGCTGCTTGCCGGCGACAGGGTGGTGCTCGACGCTCGAGAGGCCCTCGGAGAGCGCTTCCCGGACCGCTTTCCGCGCGTCTTCCAGCTTTGCCAGGAGGCCGGAGTCGACCCACGGACACAGCCGATTCCAGTCTCGCCGGCGGCGCATTACCACATGGGCGGAGTCGCCTGCGACCTCGAGGGCCGTAGCTCGCTGCCCGGGCTGTGGGTTTGCGGCGAGGTCTCCTCGACGGGCGCTCACGGGGCGAACCGCCTGGCGAGCAACTCGCTTCTCGAAGCGGTGGTCTTCGGCGGCCGGGTGGCCGCGGACATCGCCTCGAGCTTGCCGCCGGCGATGGTCACGCCGCGGCTCTCGGCCCTCCCGCTGCCGCCCGCCGGCGAGCCGGAGCGAGATGCGGAGCTGGTGCTCGAGCTCCGCCGGAGGATGTGGCTTGACGTCGGGCTCTGCCGCGATGAACAGGGGCTCGAGCGGGCTCTCCGGCAATTCGCGAAGCTCGAGGGCGCTGGCCCGGACGTAGGAGGCGAGGCGCGAAACCTGCTGCTGGTCGCCCGCTCGGTGGCGACCGCGGCGCTCGCTCGGCGAGAGAGCCGGGGCAGCCACTTTCGTAGCGACTACCCGGCTGCCAACCCGGCTCTCGCTCATCGAGCGAGCTTCGTGCTAGCCCGGGGGCAGTTCGTCCCGGTCCAGGGCGAGTCGGTGGCCCCTGCGGCCGAGGCGCTGGGATGAGCTCGGTCGAGGACTCTCGGATTCCAGAGCTCTACCGCCTCCTCTGGGAGCCCATCGTGCGAGCCGCGCTGGCGGAGGACCTCGGCCGGGCCGGCGACCTGACCAGCGACGCCGTGGTGCCCGCCGGGATGCCGGCGAAAGCTCGCCTGGTGGCCCGCAAGGGAGGGCGGGTGGCGGGGCTCGGCCCGGCGCTCGGGACCTTCGAGCTCCTTTCCGGCTCATTTCGCTTCGAGATCCCCGCGCCGGACGGCCGGGACGTCGATGCGGATGCCACTCTCGCCTGGGTAGAGGGACCTGCCCGTGAGCTGCTCTCGGCCGAGCGCACGGCTCTGAACCTCCTGGGCCATCTCTCCGGCATCGCGACGGTCACTCGTGGCGTGGTGGCAGCCGTGGCCGGCAGCCGGGCCCGCGTAGTCTGCACCCGCAAGACCACTCCTCTGCTGCGGGCGCTCGAGAAGTACGCCGTGCGAGTGGGGGGAGGAGCCAACCACCGCTTCGGCCTCGACGACGCGGTGCTGATCAAGGACAACCACCGCGCCATCGCCGGCTCGATCGCCGAGGCGGTGCGCCGCGTCCGCGGCCACGTGGGCCACCTGGTAAAGGTAGAACTCGAGGTCGACACCCTGGCTGCAGTGGCGGAAGCCCTCGAGGCCGGAGTGGAGGCGATCCTGCTCGACAACATGACGCCGCAGGAGCTCAAGGAGGCAGTTCGGCTGGTCGGCGGGAGGGCGATCACCGAGGCTTCTGGCGGCATCACCCCGAGCACCGCGGCTGAAGTGGCGGCTACCGGCGTGGACTTGCTTTCGATCGGCTGGCTCACCCATTCCGCCCCGAACCTCGACGTCGCCCTCGACGTCGAGCTCTGATCTCAACCTCGAGCCCGCCCGCGGCTGCTAGACTGCCGGTCTCATGACGGAGCGATTGGTCCAGCTCGGGCGGTCCACTCCCGGTCGGGAACCCCGACCCGAGTGGCTGAGAATCCGCCTGCACACCCCGGCTTCCTACCACCAGGTCCAGAGCCTGGTTTCCCGCCTGAACCTCAATACGGTCTGCCAGGAAGCCCGCTGCCCGAACATCTACGAGTGCTGGGGCCAGCATGGTACGGCGACCTTCATGATCCTGGGCGAGATCTGCACGCGGCGCTGCGGGTTCTGTGCGGTGACCTCCGGCCGGCCCCGTCCCGGGACCGATGCCGCCGAGCCCGAGCACGTGGCCGAGGCGGTGGAGGTGATGGGTCTCAAGCACGCGGTGATCACCTCGGTGGACCGCGACGATCTGCCCGACGGCGGCGCCGGCCATTTCGCCGAAGTGATCGAGGCCATCCATCGGCGCAGCCCGGGCGTGGCCGTGGAAGTGCTTACGCCGGACTTCCGGGGCGTCGCCGACGCTCTCGATCGCGTGCTTGGCGCTCGGCCGGAGGTCTTCTCCCACAACATGGAGACGGTGCCGCGGATGTACCGGCAGGCGCGTCCCGGAAGCCGTTACGAGCGGAGTCTGGCGCTGCTGGGCGAGGCCGCACGCCGGCGCGATGAAGGTGCCTATCCCGGCCGCGTCAAGACCGGGATCATGGTGGGTCTGGGCGAGTCGGACGACGAGATCCACCAGACGCTCGAGGACATCCGTGGCGCCGGCGTGGAGATCCTCACCATCGGCCAGTACCTGCAACCCACACGCAAGCACCTCGAGGTGGCTCGCTGGGTAACTCCCGAGCAATTCGCGGCCTACCGGGCCCGTGCTCTCGAGATCGGCTTCGCGCACTGCGAAAGCGGCCCCCTGGTGCGCAGCAGCTACCACGCCCACGAGCACGTGGCACCCACCGTTTCAGCAAGGCAGGGCGCTCCTGGGTCGCCCCGGGCCCGCCCCGCTCAGGTGTAACGCTCCACCCAGCGCCGCCGCCTCTCCTCCAGATCGCCAACAAGGCTCAGGTAGAGGTTGGTCCGCTCGACACGGGTCTCGCTGTCGCAGCGCGACCGAGAGCAAGGCACCAACCGCCCTGTTGCAGCCGAGGAGAGGAACTCCATGAATCGAAACAAGGCTCCGTTTGTCGCCGCTCTGCTCCTGGGGCTGGGAGTTTCCGGAACTCTGGCAGGCGCTCAGAACAAGCCCCCGATCGACCTCCCCGATACCGCCTATCCAGGCTGCAACCCCTACAACGCCGGACCCATGGAAGACCTGGCCAGCGTGCTGGTGGAGGCCCGCCCGGCTCGAGTGACCGAGGCCGAAGCCTGGACGAACTGTTGTTGGTACTGCGGAGAGCAGTCCCTCGGCGCCCTCCGCCCCACCCCCAACGGCCCTGAGAAGTTGGAGTCGGATGGCGGGCTACCGCTGCGCCGGCGGCTCTGTGGCACGGTGGAGAGGTACGGCGTCAATGATGAGAACGCAGACCCCCGCGACATCATGATCAACATCGTTCCCAAGGCGGGCTTCGAGCACCTCGTGGCCGGCTTCGTGAACACCGAGTGCACACCGTTGAGCTCCGCTGAGAAGAACCTGTTCGCCAAGTCGGACGCCAAGTGCCCGGTCTCTTCCTGCCTCGCGGCCGCGGCGGCCAAGACCGGCAAGTGCATCCATGCCGAGATCACGCCGGCCCAGCAGCTCTACGGTCGGGATGCCAGCTTCCTGCCGATCGCCGACGGCGGCGGCTGTGGCGACGGCTGGGGCTGCCGGTCGGCTCTCGAGCCGGCGAGCGAGTGGGGTACCTCGCCGCCGCCTCCGGGAGGAGTGCCCTCCCAGCCCGGGCGGGAGGCCTGCGTGTTCGGTGTCTACGCCATCGACCACGGGCCCGACCACCGAGTCAAGGACCACAGCCAGCTTTGTTGTTCGCTGGATGCCAGCCACGATCGTCCCGAGATCCACCCGCTGGACGCCATCTGGTTCCGCCACCCGGAGGCTCGACAGGGCTGGATCTTCGCGCTCCTCCAGGACGACTCGAACCGCTACAGCTTTCCCCACTGTGGCGACAACAACGGCAATACCTGGTCCCAAGGAGCTCGGGACCTGACCTTCTACTTCCCCTTCCAGTTCCCGAGGGCCCAGGCACCGCGCAAGGCCTGCCTGCGTCGTCATCGCGCCATCGACTTCCAGGGTGCTGAAGCCGAGATCCGGCCGGTCAACATCACCACTTCCGTGGTGGACAACCCGCTCACCGAGCTCAAGAAGCTCGAGGACGGCGGCCAGCTTCTCCTCGAGGTCTTCGAGCAGGCGGGAGCCGAGGACGACGCCCAGGTGCAGATCATCAGCTGCCCCGACGCCACCACGGTTCAGGGCTGGGTCGCGGTGCGAGCGGCGGTGGGCTGCCCTCAGGGCGTCTCTTGTCCTTCGCTCTCCGACCCGGGTGATCCGGGTTCGGGCCTCTACTATGCTGAGCTCGTCTTCGACCAGGACTGCTGAGCGCCATCGACCAGCCGTCGCGAGCTTGCGAGCCTTGAATCTATTGGCGATCGGCTGTTTGCTGATGTAACATACGCCGGCCTTCAGCCCCCCGTGGGGATGCTCTGTTCCAGGCTCAATTCTCGGGTCTTCCGAAGAGGGACGATCATGACTCGACTTGCGACCATCGCCGGCCTTCTGCTCTTGGGTCTCTCCGCTCAGATTGCCTCGGCCGAGATCGGCACCATCGATGCGGTTCCGGCGGCCACGCTGCTGGTTCCGTACTTCGAGATCAACCTCGACCCGACCGACTGGACCGCAACCCTCTTCTCGATCAACAACGCGGCGGCCGAGCCGGCGATTGCGCACGTCACGCTGTGGACCGATCTCTCGGTGCCGACTCTCGACTTCAACGTCTTCCTGACCGGCTACGACGTGGTGACCTTCAACCTGCGGGATCTGTTCACCACCGGCAGGCTGCCACAGACCTCGCACGTCAACACCACCATCAGCCCGCGGGGAATCTACTCGAACACCACCAATCCAGTGACAGGCGTCGGCCCGGGCTCGACCTCCTGCAATGACCAGCTGCCTTTGCCGGCCCTTCCGGCCCTGCTCTTGGACCATATTCGCGCCGCTCACACCGGCCAGGCTTCGCCGGTGATCTTCGGCGGCCTCTGCTCCGGCGTCGATCACGGCGACAACGTCGCTCGCGGCTACATCACCATCGACAACGTGAACTTCTGCTCTCTGCAGTTCCCCGGCGAGACCGGCTATTGGATCTCCGGTGGCCTCGGGGTGGGCAACAACCAGAACGTGCTCTGGGGCGACATGTTCTACGTCAACGAGACCGAGAACTCGGCCCAGGGCATGACCCTCGTGCACGTCGAGGCGAGCGACGATCTGGGCCCGGCCGACTACACCTTCTACCGCCGTTACTCCGGCGGCTCAGACCAGCGCGAGGGCCTGGGCAACCTCTTCGCAGCGCGCTTTCTGAACGGTGGGGCCTTCGACGGCGGTACCGATCTGGTGGTCTGGAGGGACAGCAAGCGTTCGATCTCACCCTTCAGCTGCGCGCTCGAGGCGCCGAACCCGTTCCCCCTTTCGGCCAATCAGATCGTGGTCTTCGACGAAGCGGAGAACCCGGAGGTGCCACCCACCAGCCCGTTCTCGCCGCCGATTCCTGGCGACTTGCTGATCCCCTTTCCCTGGGAAGCCAACCTCACCCATGTCGGGGGCGAGAACTTCCCGGTGAGCTTCAACTTCGGCTGGGTGTACCTCAACCTCGACAACAACGTGGCCGGATCGCAGGTGCCCTTCGAGCCTCTGCTCCAGAACTGGGTGCAGGTGATTCACTCCGCCAACGGTCGGTTCAGTGTCGGCTACGACGGCATCCAGCTCGGCAACGTGACCGACCCGGCCACCGCCCCGGACACCCTCCTTCCCGTCTGCGACGGCGCTCCGGATCCGCCCGGCTGCTCCTAGACGACAGAGTTCCGAGCTCCGCTGCCTGGCCCTACCCGTTGAGGTGGACTTTGCGGGGAGGGCCGAGCTGTGAAGTAGAATTCCAGGGCGAGAGGTGGCACCCCTTTCGGGTGCCAATTTCCGGCCATCATGAGTGATTCCGTAACCATCCGCCCTGCCAACGAGCTCGACCTCGACGCCATCATAGCTATCGACGAAAAACTCTCCGGGCAGTACCGGCCGGACATCTGGGAGCGCCGGCTGACCTACTACCTGCGCCGCGATCCGGACTCCTCGGTGGTCGCCGAGGCGGACGGCGAGCTCCTGGGATTCATGCTCGGCGAAGTGCGCTCGGGCGAGTTCGGCCAGGAGGAAGCGACAGGCTGGATCGAAGTGGTGGGGGTGGATCCCGATCACCGCGGGCGCTCGGTCGGCCGCGAACTCGCTTCGGCCATGCTCGATCACTTCCGCCGCCGGGGCGCTGCGAAAGTACGGACCTTCGTCGATGCCGAACGAGAGGATCTCTCGGCGTTCTTCGCTTCCTTGGGCTTCCAGCCGGCGACACTGCGACCCCTGGTGATGGCGCTCTAATCCCTACACCCGCCGGCCCCGTGCCGGCGTCTTGCTTCTTTGGAGGCAACTTCCATGCGGACCCGTTCGACCACCCTGCCGAAGCACTTCCACGACGCTGTGGTGCGCTGGAGGGATACCTACCTCACCGATTTCCCCTTCCTGATGGAGAGTTGGGACAAGTACTTTCCCAACGACCGACGCTTCGAGCTCTGCGCCTACCGCGAAGTGGGGATCTGCAACGAGATCGAATGCGGCGAGCACAAAGGGCAGCCCAAGCGAACGGTGGCTGCGGACCTGAGTTCGGAGCAGGCCCACCACCTACTGAGTGCCATCAAGGCCCAGGCCTCGACCGAGTTCGGCTCCATCCAGCAGCATCGCGAGGTGCTGGCCCGGGCGCCGGAAGAGGAAGAGCAAGTGTGGATCCTGCGCATGATGGCCGAAGAGCTCCGCCACGGCTACCAGATGCTGCACCTGCTGGTGGAGGACGATTGGTCCTCCGTGAGCCAGCAATCCTCCGCCGACTTCGTGGAAGAGATCCTCTCCATGACCACCGGCTCCCACGTTCTAGGGGCTTTCAACATCGCCTTCGACAGCTTTCTCGACTCGATCGTCTTCTGCGCCATGATCGACCGCGTGGGCAAGTACCAACTCACGCTGCAGGGGGTCTCGGCCTACAAGCCGATGGCGGAGAGCATGCCGCCGATGCTGCGCGAAGAGGCGTTCCACCTGGCTGCCGGCGTGGTGCCGTTGCGCCGCTGGGTACAGCAGGCCGCGGCGGGGGAGCCCTACGTCTCCATGGCCGCGCTCCAGCACACCCTGAACAAGTGGATCTCTCGCGCCGTCGAGATGTTCGGCGACGAGCGGGGCGGTGCCTCGAACGTGCGCATGGGGCTCAAGCCGATCAAGAACTCCGAGGCCCAGGCGCAGTACTACGCGGAAGTGGAGAAGGTGGTACGCGACCTCAACCTGCGCTACGTGCGGGCCAAGAGGCCTGAGCTTTCGCGCGTCGAGGCGGAAGCGGCCCTCGAGGCGCTGCACAAGGAAGGGACGGTGCAGCACGGCATCCAGCCCGAGGAGCTGCTGCGGGTACCGCACCTCGGCTTCTTCCGCCGCCGGGGCATGGCCGCCTTCACCATGGTGGGCGCTCAGGGAGAAACCTTCGAGGACGTCGAAGAGTACCTGCGCTACCTCTGCCGCAACCTGCCGGAAGCCTACCTGGCCGGCCGCGATTTCAAGGACTACACCCTGGCGCTGCGCAAGGTGGCGGCCGGTGAGATGACCGCCGAAGAAGCCTCGCGGCAGATGCCCGCCCTGCGCCGAGTGGGCGGAGCCTGCCAGTGCTCGCGAGCGGTGCGTTGGGTGCGCGATGAGCCGGCGGTGAAGCTGGAGTCGCAGGCGCAGGCTTGAGCTGGCGACGGGTGCGTGGCGCGGTGGAGCTGAATCGCTCTGATTTCCGTTCGGCGAGGCGCGCTGGATGAGCCTTTTCGGGCGCCTGGTCAAAGCCGGACTTCCCCTGGTTCCCCGCTTCATCGTGGGCAAGGTGGCCTCTCGCTACGTGGCGGGGGCCACCCGCGAGGAGGCTCTGGCCACAGTGCGGGCGCTCAACCAGGCCGGGGCGATGGCCACGCTCGATGTGCTGGGCGAGGAGGTCACCGAGCCCGCCGTGGCCAGGCGCTTCGCCCAGGAATACGTCGAGCTCCTCGGCTCGATCGCGACGGACGGGCTCGATTCGAACGTCTCCATCAAGCTCACCATGCTGGGCTTGAAGATCGACCCGGCGCTCTGCCGCGAGAACGTCGAGAAGATCGTCTCGGCAGCCAAGGAGCACGGCAACTTCGTGCGCATCGACATGGAAGATGCCACCACCACGGATGCCACGCTCGCGCTCTACCACGAGCTGCAGCGGAGCCACGGCAATGTCGGTGTGGTGCTCCAGGCCTACATGCGGCGAACACCCGCGGACATCGAAGCCCTGCCGCCCTCCGGCGCCAACATCCGGCTGTGCAAGGGCATCTATCTTGAGCCCCGGCGAGTGGCCTGGAAGGGCTACGAAACGGTTCGGCTGGCCTTCCTCGCCCAGCTCGAGAAGGCGCTGTCGAGGGGCGTCTACGTGGGCATCGCCACCCACGACGAGTACCTGCTGGCGGGGGCCCTCGCGTTGGTGGACCGTCTGAAAGTGCCGCGTGATCGCTACGAGCTCCAGATGCTGCTGGGAGTGGAGGAGGAGCTGCGCTCATATCTGATCGCCGAAGGGCACCGCCTGCGGGTCTATGTGCCCTACGGACGGGACTGGTACGCTTACTCCATTCGGCGGCTACGCGAGAACCCCGAGGTCGCTCGCCACGTGGTGCGGGCCTTCTTCCGGCCCGCAGCCGCCTCGAGGTAGCGCGGATGGAACCCGAACTCGAGCTGGGCCGGCTGGCGGTCGTCGGTGCCGGCAAGATGGGAACGACCCTGCTTCGTGCCTGGCTGGGAGCTGGAGTCGTGCGCCCGGCCCAGGTGATCGCCACCGCCCGCCATCAGGCGAGGATCGAGCAGGTGGCCCGTGAGCTGGGCATCGAGGCCACCCTCGACAACCGTCAGGCGGTGGCTAGCGCGGACACCATTCTCCTGGGCGTCAAGCCTCAGGGAGCAGCCGAGGTGCTGGCGGAGCTCGCTCCGGTGCTCCGCCCCGGGCAGATGGTGATCTCGATCCTCGCCAGCGTCTCGACGGGCTACATCGAGGAGCGTCTGCCGGCTCCCGTGGCCGTGGTTCGGGTGATGCCCAACACACCGAGCCTGATCGGCGCTGGCATGAGCGGCGTCTGCGGCGGCCGCCACGCCCGAGAGGGCCAGCTCGCCGTGGTCAAGCGCCTGTTCGAGTCCCTCGGCCGGGCCATGGTCCTCGACGAGAAGTACTTCGATGCCGTCACCGGCCTCTCGGCGAGCGGACCCGCTTTCGTCTACATCATCATCGAATCCCTGGCCGAAGGTGGGGTCAAGGCCGGCCTGCCTCGAGCGATCGCCACCGAGCTCGCGGCCCAGACCTGCCTGGGGGCAGCCCGAATGGTGATCGAGACCGGCGACCATCCCGCGGTGCTCAAGGACGCCGTCACCACACCCGCCGGCTGCACCATCGACGGCATCTTGAAGCTCGAAGAAGGTGGACTGAGGGTGACCCTGATCAAGACCGTCGTCGAGGCCACGCGACGAGCGGGCGAGCTGGTTCAGTAGGGAGGGGCGAGGTGGGCAAGCCGCGCTCGGAGCTGCGGGTCTTCCTGGTTCAGATCCGAGACCTTCCCGTGGTGGCCGAGCAGGAACGCCAGTGCTTCTTGCGCCATTGCCACCTCGAGCCCCAGCAGCTCCGCATCCAGAACGTGGCGGACCATCCCGAGCTCTGCTGGGCGACCGTAGAAGACGCCGATGTCTTGATGATCGGTGGCGCGGGCGTTCATTCTGTGACCGTCGACTACCCCTTCACCGAGGCCTTGACCGAGGTGGTGCTGCGCTGGATCGACGATGGCCGTCCGTTCTTCGGCTCCTGCTGGGGGCATCAATTCCTGGGCAAGATCCTCGGTGGAGCCGTGATCACCGACAAGGAACGGGCTGAAGTAGGGACTTTCGATCTCGAGCTGACCCCGGCCGGCAAGGCGGACCCCTTGCTCGACGGCCTCCCGGAGCAGTTCGCGGTGCAGCTCGGGCACAACGACCAGATCGAGCCGGCGCCCGCGGAGCTGGTGGTTCTGGCTTCCACGCCGAGCTGCCTCTGCCAGCTGGTGCGCCTGGCGGATCGGCCGGTCTACGGCAGCCAGTTCCACAGCGAGATGGGGGAGCCCGAGATGCGCCAGCGGGCCCGCCTCTACCAGGATCGCTACCTGGGAGCCGATGAAGACGCCTACCAGCGCTTCCTCGGCAGGCTGCGACCCAGCCCGCAGGCGGACGGCCTGCTGGATCGTTTCCTCCGTCTTTATTCCTGATCTCGTTTTCTTGCGCTTTTCTATCCGGACGCCTTCCTCGCCGGAAGATGCCCAGGCAGTGCCTCGTCCACGGCGTGTCCGGCGATAACGAAGGCGGATCAAAGCAAAAAAATGAGTGTCTCTCTCTGCCCACAAAGATGCACTTGAACGAAGGAAGCGAAAAATTGTCGGCAGATACTTGCAGCAGTAGCCGATGATGGATTCCTAGAAGCGGCATCCAGTCCGCTACCGGCCAGATCGCGCGCAACGAAGGACCAGGGGCACAACTTTCTTTTCTTCACATGGAGCCACAATTTAAATGAACAAGAGAACTGAGGTTCTGACGCTCGCAATTCTCCTGATCGCCGGCCTGGCCGTGGCCGGCCCTGCCAGCGCTGTACCGGCCGTCAACCCGGGTATCGACCTGTGGGAGACCCAGCCCGGCACCGTGATCGACTTCTCGGACAACCCGCTGCCGGCCGGCTTCTTCCCGGGCTGCCCGTCGCCTTTCGCCGGGCAGGTTCCGGTTTCCGGCGACCCGATCGCCGCGGACAAGGCCCTCGGCACCAGCGACACCATCCTGCAGCGCACCGGCATCATCAACTTCGACGCTACCGGCAAGGGCAGCACCACGCTGGTGATGGCCGCTCTGTGCGTGAAGAACGGCGGCTGGGTGGACCCCTGCGGCCGCACCTGGACCGTCAAGGCGCGTCTTTCGGCGGTGCAGGCTCCGGGCAGCATCACGGCGGTCGTCACCTCGGCGAGCGGCGGCAGCTTCACCGCCGACTTCACCGTGAAGGCCGACGTGATCTTCACCAGCGGCGCCACCAGCTTGACCACCACCGATTCGCTGCGCATGGTCACCACCGGTGGCGCCTGGCAGTACGCGCCGCCGGCCGGGGCTGTGGTGGTGAGCGGCAACGTGAACGTGGACTCGAACTGCGACGGCGCTCTCGACAAGGTGCTCCCGGGGACCTCGAACTTCTTCCCCACGGCCGCTACCCACTCGGGGCCGCACCCGACCAAGCCGCCGAAGCCGTGCAACGTGCAGCCCGCTTCGCCGAGGAACGCGGTGCCGGCTCCGGCTCCGACGCCGATCAAGTGCGCCGTGATCGAAGTTCCGGCCGAGCCCGCGAACTAGGCTCGTCGCCCCTTCGCTCGAACACCGAGGGCCGGGTTCGCCCCTGGCTCGACCCTCGGTGCAGCGAGCCCTCGGCGCTCTCGCCGGGCGCTCCCCACCCGGCCTTGACACCAGCCCGGCCCCCGGGCTCTAATCTCCTCGAACCATGACCGTGCTCGTAGCCACTGCCGCCGCCTCGACCACCAGCCATTGGTGGTGGCATGGCCACGCGCATTCCAAGGCCTAGGTCGGGGTCGCAACTCGTCCCGACCTTCGAAGGTCCGGGACGAGCGACAACGCCAGCGGCGATGACAAGAAGCTCCTCTCGGTAACCCGGAGGAGCTTTTTTGTTGCAGCTGAGCCCACAGCGCCGCCCGACGTCGGAAGCCACCCTGGTGGCGACCCTGACCTCGCTTCCCACCGAGGCCGAGCTCGCGGCCCTGCCGCCGGAAGTCCGCTGGTTGGAGGTACGGGCGGACCTGCTGGGCGAGACCTCGCCCCAGGGCCTGCGCGAGGCGAGCGGGCGGCAGCTCCTCTTCACCCTGCGGAGCGCCGCCGAGGGCGGAGAGGGCGGAACCGCACCGTTCGAGCGGCAGGCCTCGCTCCTCGCCGCTCACGCCGCCGGCTACGACCTGATCGACCTCGAGGCGGCCCGGGATCTCTCCCCGCAGCTGCTGGCAGCCATCCCGCCGGAGAAGCGCTTGCTCTCCTGGCACGGCGGGGCGGCGGATGCCGGGGCCCTCTTCCGCCGCTTCGCGAGCCTGGAGGAAACCTCCGCCGCCCTCTACAAGCTGGTGCCGGCGGCTTCGACGCACGGCGACGAGCTTGCCGTGCTGTCCTTTCTCGCCCGGCTCGGGCGGGGGGATGTGGTGGCCTTTCCCACCGGCGCGCTCGGCAGCTGGGTTCGGCTCCTGGCGCCCCGCTTCGGCGCTCCGGTGGTCTACGGCTCGTTCGCGGAGAGACCAGCCGCGCCCGGTCAGCCGGCCATCCGCACCCTGATCGAGGACTTCGGCCTGCCCGGCCTGAGGCCCATCGAGAGCCTCTTCGGCATCGCCGGCAACCCGGTCTCGCACTCCCTTTCTCCCCGCTTGCACAACGGCTGTTATCGGGCCCTCGGCTTGCCCTTTCTGTATTTGCCATTCCACGTCGAATCCTTCGGCGAGTTCTGGTTGGAGGAGGTGGAGAGCGAACTTCTGGCCGAGCTGGGGCTCGCTCCGCAGGGGCTTTCGGTGATGAGCCGGGGCCCTATGCCGGCATTGCCGCCGAATCTTTGCGCGTACCAAGTC
>CALMKX010000083.1 GCA_937867335.1 uncultured Acidobacteriota bacterium | reverse complement strand
AACGAGCTGTTCCTCGGCCCGCAGCTCGGCGTCCGGGTCCGGCAGGGCCGCGAGGGCGGCGCGATCCGCGGGCGTGAGCGGGCGCAGGGAGTCGTAGAAACCGGCCACTTTGATCTCGCCGTCCGAGCTGCGCAGCCCGGCCACCAGCTCGGCCAGGGCCACGGCGGGGTTGGGTGCCCAGTTGCCGTAGTGGCCGCTGTGGAGCGCCCGGGTGGGGCCGTACAGCGTGAGCTCGAGACCCATCACGCCGCGGGCGCCGAACACCACCTGCAGGCGCCGGCTGGGGTGCGCCGGGCCGTCGAGAAACAGCCAGGCATCCGCAGCGAGCCGTGCCGCGTGGGCGCGCAGCATCTCCCCCAGGTGGGGCGAGCCGGCTTCCTCCTCGCCCTCGAAGAAGAACTTGAGGTTCACCGACGGCGGCACTCCCGCTGCCTCGAGGGCGTCGAGCGCCGCCAGCAGGGCCACGATGGGCGCCTTGTCGTCGCTTGCCGAGCGGGCGTAGAGGCGCGCTTCCGGCGGCAAGGGCGCCGGCGTTCCCGGCCAGGGCAGGGGCTGGCCTCCGGCTTCCCGCGGGCCGCTCAGGAGGGTGGGGGTGAAGGGCGGGCTCACCCACTGGGTGGCATCGGTGGGCTGGCCGTCGTAGTGGGCGTAGAACACCACCGTCCGGCGGGCGCCGGCAACGGTGCGGCTGGCGAACACCGCCGGCGGCGAGCCGGGAGACTCGAGCAACTCGGCTGCGAGGCCCCGGCGTTCGAGCATCGCCTTCAGGTGTTCGGCGTTCTTGCGGATGGCCGGAGCATCCGTGGCGAGGTTCGGCAGGGCGAGGAAGTCCGCGAGCTCGGTGAGGATCGCCGTAGCGTGCTGTTCCCGGAAGCTCTTCACGGCGAGGCCGCGATCCACCGGAGGCGCGCTCTCGGCCGACCCCGCCGCCAGCAACAGACCCAGCCAGGCATGCTTCAAGAGACGCCTCATTCCCTCCCCCCTTCTCGTCGTTCGGCGCAGGGGCCGCCTGCGGGATCCCTAGAATAGGGCGGGAGGTTCGCCATGCTTCGACCCGTCGCCCCGCTCGCCCTTCTGCTGCTCTCGAGCCTGCCTGCCGCGGCCCAGCCGCTGGTTCTGACCGTGCTGCCCGAGAGCTCGGAGATCCACTTTACCCTGGGTGCCACCCTCCACACCGTGCACGGCACCGCGCGCATCGCAAGCGGCGAGGTCCAGCTCGACCCCGCGGCGGGAACGGCGAGCGGCCGGGTGGTGGTGGACGCGCGAAGTCTCGCCACCGGCAATGCCTCGCGCGACAAGAACCTCCATCAGGACGTGCTGGAGTCCGGCCGCTTCCCGGAAATCGTGCTCGAGGTCCAGGGCTTCGACGGCCCGATCGCCCCCTCCGGCACGAGCCGCGTGGCGCTCAAGGGAGTGCTGTCGATCCACGGCGCGAGCCATCCCGTGAGCTATCCGGTGGAGCTCAGCCTCGAGGAGGGCAAGGTGGAAGCCCACAGCCGCTTCAAGCTGCCCTTCGTGGCCTGGGGCATGAAGGACCCGAGCGCTTTCGTGCTGCGGGTGGACAAGGAAGCGGAGGTCGAAGTGAAGCTGGTGGCCACCTTGAAGCCGGACCCAAGTTTGAGCAAAAACAGCCCATAGTCGAATACCTCCAGGCGCGTTGACTCGAAGCACTCCTTGGTGTTTCATGGGAGGCAGAGATCGTGGTCAGCGCTGAGCCCTGTAAGCCTGCCGGGGCCTGGCACCGCCGGCGGCGCCGCGCGCCGTGGGTGGCGGCGCCGTCTCACCGCGGACCGCACTTCATCCCCCTTCTGGAGGCAACGATGAGGAATGTCTGTGGCACAACGAACGGCGCCCTTCGCCGCGCACTCGGCGTTTGGCTCTTGGGCCTCGCCCTGGCGCCGGCACTCGGCGCCCAGGCCCCGGCGGCCTCGGCCAAGATCGACCCCTGGGTGCTCGAGAACACGCGGGCCGGAGCCGAGGCGGAGTTCCTGGTGGTGCTGGCGCGCCAGGCGGATCTTTCGGCGGCGGCCAAGCTCAAGAGCAAGGAGGCCAAGGGCCGGTACGTGTACGACACGTTGATGAAGACCGCCCGCGAGAGCCAAGCGCCGCTGCTGGCGGACCTCTCCGCCCGCGGTGTGGAGCACCGCTCCTTCTATCTGGTGAATGCGGTCTGGGTGAAGGGAGACCGCAGCCTCGCCTTCTCGCTCGCTGGCCGGCCGGACGTGGCCCGGATCGACGGCAACCCGGTGATGCGCCAGGCCTTGCCCGAGCCGGAGCCGCCGCAGCCCCTGGAGTTCAACCCGGACTGGACGCCGGACGCCATCACCACCGTCGAGCCCGGCATCAGCTACGTACGGGCCCCGAACGTGTGGAACCTGGGCTACACCGGCCAGGGTGTGGTGGTGGGCGGTGCGGACACCGGCTACCGCTGGACCCACGCGGCCTTGAAGGCGGGCTACCGGGGCTGGAACGGCACCACCGCCAGCCACGACTACAACTGGCACGATTCGATCCACTCGGGCGGCGGCATCTGCGGCGCCAACTCGCCCCAGCCCTGCGACGACAACGGCCACGGCTCCCACACCATGGGCACCTCGGTGGGGCTGGACGGCGCCAACCAGGTGGGCATGGCCCCCGGCGCCCGCTGGATCGGCTGCCGCAACATGGACCAGGGCAACGGCACGCCCACCACTTACCTCGAGTGCATGGAGTTCTTCATCGCCCCCTATCCGGTGGGCGGCACGACGGCCCAGGGCGATCCTTCGAAGGCGCCACACGTCACCCAGAACTCCTGGGGCTGCCCCACGAGCGAGGGTTGCACCACGCCCAACATCCTGCTCACCGGTGTGGCCAACACCCGCGCGGCGGGCATCGTGATGGAGGTCTCGGCGGGCAATTCCGGCTCCGGCTGCTCCACGGTGAGCGATCCGCCGAGCTTCTACGACCCGTCTTTCACCACCGGTGCGCTCAGTACCGGCACGGACACCATCGCCACCTTCAGCAGCCGCGGCCCGGTGACGGCGGACGGCAGCAACCGCATCAAGCCGGACATCTCGGCGCCGGGAACCAGCACCCGCTCCTCCTACAACACCAGCGACACCGCCTACACATCGCTTTCCGGAACCTCGATGGCCGGCCCTCACGTGGCCGGCGGCGTGGCCCTGCTGCTCTCGGCCTTCCCGTCGCTCGCCGGCAACCCGGACGCGATCGAGGCCCGTATCACCTCCTCGGCGCACGCCATCCCGCTATCGACCGCCACCTGCAGCAGCGCCGCCGGGGCGGTGCCGAACAACGTCTACGGCTACGGCCGACTGGACGTGGGCTGCGCGGTTCCGGCCAAGGTGAGCGGCTCCACTGCGGTGTGTTCGGGGAGCTCGGCCAATCTCACCGTGGACCTGATCGGCACCGGGCCGTGGACCCTCACCTGGTCGGACGGTCTCGTGCAGAGCGGCGTGGCGAGCACCCCGGCCACCCGCACGGTTTCGCCCACCGTCGCCACCACCTACTCGCTCACCAGCGTCTCGAGCACCGGCTGCAACCAGCCGGGCGCGGGCAGTGCCACGGTGAGCATCGCCCCGCCGCTTTCGAACGTCACCATCGCCGTGGCCGGCAGCACCACGATCGGCAGCCCCTGCCTGGGCGGCACCGCCACGGTGACCGACACCGGCGGCGGCACCGCCAATCACCAGTGGGGGTACCGCACGGTCTCGGGCGGTGCGGTGACCGACCTCGCCGGCAAGACCGGCGGAACCTACCAGCTCAACTGTGCGGACTTCCCGGCGGTGGGCAGCTACTTCCTGGTGGAGCGCACCACCCCCGGCTGCGGCTCCACCCTGGTCTCGAATGAAGTGGCCGTCTCGGTGACCAGCATTCCCTCGAACCCGGTGACCGTCACCTTCACTTCCATCGGTGCCGATGACGGCCGAGTGGTGGAATCCTCCGAAACCAGCAACGCCGGCGGCACGGTGACCGCCAGCAACAGCACCACCTCGGCGCTGCGCGTGGGCGACACCAACGCCGACGCCCAGTACAAGAGCTTCCTCTCCTTCGATACCTCGTCGATTCCGGACACCGCCACCATCACCTCGGCCACCGTGAAGCTGGTGCGCGGAACCGCCTCCGGAACCAACCCCTTCACCACCCACGGCAGCTGCCTGGTGGACATCCGTACCGGCGCCTTCGGCACCTCATCGGCCCTCGAAGCCGGGGACTTCCAGGCGGCGGCCTCCGCCACCGGCGTCGCCACCCTGTCGAACGCCGCCGCCAACGGCTCGGCCTCGACCGGCAGCCTGAATGCCGCCGGGCTCGCGGCGATCAACAAGACCGGCCTCACCCAGCTGCGGATCTACTTCTCGCTCGACGACAACGACGACCTGGGCAACGACTACATCGGCTACTTCTCGGGCGAGAACGCCACCGCGGCCAACCGCCCCACCCTCACCGTCACCTACACGCCGTAGCTCACCACGAGCCCCGAGGGGCAGGCCTCGCGCCTGCTCCTCGCGGGCTCGGCTTCAAGCCGGCGCGCACACCAGCAGCAGATTGCGGTAGTCCAGCCCGCGCAGCACCAACACCTCGAGTCCACGGCGCAGGTAGTGCAGAGGTGCGCGCAGGATGCGGCTCGGCGGCAGGCTGCCGGTGTGCAGGCGCAGGGCCAGGCGAACCTGGCGAGGAGTGAAGCGGTCGTGCTGCTCGAGCTCGTCGCAGATCTCCAGGCCCGCCTCTCGAACCAGCCGCCGCAGCTCGTCGGCATCGAAGTCGTGGAGGTGGAAGACGTAGAGGTCCGAGGTCGGAACCGTGGAAGCGGAGAGGAGCAAGAGGCCGCCCGGGCCGAGTCGGCTGCGGAGCGTGGCGAGGAACAGCCGGGGGTCCGGAACGTGCTCCAGAGTCTCGAAGGAAGTGATCACATCGAAGCCGCCGCCCTCGAAGCTCATCGCGTCGCTCGCCACGAAGCGCAGCCCTGGGCAGCCATAGGTGGCCTCGGCGTAGCCCACGGCTTCCGGCGAGAGGTCCACCCCGACCACCTCCCGGGCGCCGGCATCGAGCAGCATGCGGCTGCCGTAGCCCGAGCCGCAGGCGATGTCGAGCACCCGCTTGCCGCCGACGTAGGGGAGAGCCTTGCGGTAGCGCTCGAGGGAGTGTTCCAGGAGCTGCCGGGTGAGGGAGTCCTCGGCGGCGACCTGCAGGGGGATCATCCGTTCTCCGGTGTCGTCCAGGGTGAGCATGCTGTCCTCCAGGGCCCGATCAGGCGGCGCGGCGCGGCTGGTCTTGGAACCACCGGGCGGTCCGCCCGACGGCCGTTTCGAAAGGCAGGGTCGGCCGGAACCCCAGCTCGTCGCGGGCACGGCGATTGGGGAAGGCCTGGCTGCGAGAGAACAAGAACACGGCGTGGCGAGTGAGCAGCGGCCGATGATGGCGCCGCAGAGCTCTCCAGAGGAACTCCATGAGCCGCGCCAGAGCGAGAGCGACCGCCGAGGGAAGCGACTTTCGTGGCGCCACCACGCCCAGCTCCCGGGCGAGCGCCTCGACGTACTGCCGCCAGGTCTGGCTGCCGCCGTCGGTCAGGTTGTAGACCTTGCCGAGGGCCTGCGGTGTGGACGCGGCCGCGAGCAGCGCATCCACGGCATGGTCGATGTAGACGAAGCCTCCCGGTGCGGCACCGCCGTCGAGATAGAGCATCTTTCCGGCCAGCAGCAGCTCGCCGATCTCGAGTGCGAAATCCTTGCTCCGCGGCCCGTAGATGGTGGCCGGCCGCAGGATGGTCAGGGGCAGGCCGTGTTGTTCCGCCGCCTGGCGCAACACCTGCTCGCCGAGGATCTTGCTGCGGTTGTAGGGCAGGCCCACGTCGAGGAGGGGCGAGCTCTCCGGGCCGGGGGAGCGCGGATAGCCATAGACGTCGGTGCTGCTCACGTGCACCACGCGCTCGAGGGTGGTGGAGCGCAGAGCGGCAGCCGCCAGGTTGCCGGGGCCGACCACGTTCGCGAGCCGGTAGTCACGCCAGGGGGCCCAATCCGTCGAGCAGGCGGCGCAGTGGAAAACCAGCCGCGCCCCGGAAAGGGCCAGCTCGAGGCTCGGCGGCTCCTCGAGTGCGCCGCGAACCACCTCGAGCGGCAGGTCGGAGAGGTGGTCCAGGCGGCTCGCCGGGCGGGCCAGAATGCGCACCCGGTGGCCCTCCTCCACCAGCCGCCGGGCGAGCGCTCCGCCCAGAAAGCCGCTCGCGCCGGTGACCAGGGCGATCACCGCGCTCTCCCGGGCCGGGTCACGGCAGGCTCCGAGCTCATCTCCTGGGCTCCGCGATCACCCGGGTGCCGTCGGACGGTGCCACCGTGACGTTGCGGCGGGAGGGCTGAAGCTTCTCCGGCTCATGGCGCCGCAGCTCGAAGCGGCGCAGCAGGGTGGCCACCACCACCTTCATCTCGAGCAAAGCGAGGGGAGCCCCCAGACATTTGCGGGTGCCGCCGCCGAAGGGCAGGAACTCGCTGGCGGAGAAGCTGCGCTCCAGGAAGCGCTCCGGGCGGAAGAGCTCGGGATCCGGATAGAGATCGGGCCGGCGATGCACCAGGTAGGCGCAGGGCGCCACCATCACTCCCGGCGGGATCTCGAAACCGGCGAGGGCGAAGGGCACCCGGGCCACCCGCTGCACCGCCTCCACCACCGGCACGATGCGCAGCGCTTCGCGGCAGACAGCTTCGAGGTAGGGCAGCTCGAGCAGCTTCTCCGCGGCGTCCGCGGGCACCGGGGCGATCTCGTCGGTGAGCCGCTCGAGCACTCCCGGAGTCGAGAGCAGCCAATGGAACGCCCAGGCCATGGCGGTGGCGGGCGGGTCCTGCCCGGTCACCAGGAGGGTCACCACCTGGTCCAGGAGCTCGCCCTCGGAGAGCGGCTCTCCCGCTTCGTCGCGGGCCGCGAGCAGGGCGCCGAGCGCGGTGGTGGGGTCCGGCCCATCGCGGCGGCTGCGCTCGATATGGGGAGTGATGAGGCGGTGGAGACGGTCCACCCGGGCGCGGAACCAGCCGCCGGGGCTCAAGGGGCCGAGGTTGCGCTGCAGCGGCTTCAAGAAGGCCACCGCGGCGCTGCCGGGGCCGAGCACGGCGCGCAGCACTTCGGCGAACTCGCCGCTCTGCTCCCGGGCCGCCGGCCCGAAGACCACGCGCAGGATGGTCTCCATGGACACCGCCTCGAGGTGGCTCTGGAGGGAGAAAACGCGACCGAGGGGCAGGGTGGAGGCCATCCGCTCGGCGCTGCTCTGCACCTCGGCGGCGAGCGAGACCCAGGAGCGGGGGTGGACGGTGGGCTGCAGGAGGCGGCGGCGTTGCAGATGGCGGCTGCCGTCGATCATGAGGATCGAGTGATCCCCCAGCAGCGGCCGCATGATCTCGTTGGCGGCACCGGCGTGGAGTTGCTCGGGCCCCGCCGCGAACACCTCGCGGATGGCTTCGGGGTTGCTGAGGAACACCATCGTCCCCCAGCCACTGAAGCGCAACGTGAAGATCTCGCCGAAGCGGCGGTGGCAGTGGTCGAGGTAGGGGCAGGGCCGGGAGATCCACTGCAGGGTCTGCCACAGGGCGGGGCCCGGCGGGCCCGGAGGCAGCCGGGTCTCAGTACGCGAGGCGATCAGCATGGGGCATCCTCGGCGGAATGGAACGCACGATCTCGGTGGGAGCGGCGGCCAGGATCTCCTCTTCGAGCGCTTGTCGCCCCTGGCCCTGCAGGAAACGGCGGTGCCAGAGCTCGAGCGAGATCAGGCCCCAGATCAGCTTGCGGTAGTTGCGTTGGCCGCCGAGGTGCTGCTGCCACAAGGCCCGCAGGCGCTCCGGCTGGGCCAGGGACAGCACGAAGCTCTGCGGGCCCAGGAGCAGCCGCTCCACCAGGGGCCGGAGCTCCCGGCCGTACCAGGAGCCCTCGGGTGGCACGAAGCCCACCTTGGGGCGGGCGAGGATCGCCGAGGGCAGCCGCTCCAGAAGAGCGCGGCGCAGCACCGGCTTGGCGGTGTGCAGATCACCCGAGCGCAGCTGCCGGGGCAGGCAGAGGGCGAAGGCGGCGAAGTCGTTGTCGAGGAAGGGGTAGCGCCCTTCGAGAGCGAAATGGCCGGCGAGCTTGTCAGCCTGGATGAGGAGGTAATGCAGGAACTGGCGGAGGTCGTAGCTCATCAAGGCGTCGAGGGGGCTCGCAGCGCTGGCCAGCGCGAGGGCGGAGCGGAAGCGAGCCCAGACGCCCTCGGCAGTGAGGGTCGAGGGCAGAAAGGTCTCCTCGAGCGCGCCCTGCTCGGCCGGCAGGAGGAGGCGGAAGAACGTCCGCTCCACCTCGGCCGGGGTGGCTTCCTGGGCGGCGGCGAGCTTCCAGGGATAACCCCCGAGCAGCTCGTCCGCACCCTCGCCGCTGACGAAGACCCGATGCGTGAGCGAGATCCGCCGGGCCAGCATGAAGTGCGGCAGGCAGGGGTTGCCCTTGGGCTCCTCCAGGGTGTCCACCAGCTCGGCCAGGAGGCGAAAGTAGTCGCCGGGGCCCACCCTCACGGGAACGTTGATGAGCCCGTGGCGGCGGGCCACCTGGCGAGCGTAGTGCGACTCTTCGAAGCCGCGCTCCTCGCGCAGAACCGCGTCGCCTGTGCCGGTTTCGTAGGCGCAGGAGTAGGTGGCGAAGGGAAGCGGGGCCGAGGACTTCAGCGCCAGGGCGAGGGCGCTCGAATCCAGGCCGCCGCTCAGATGGCTCGCCAGGCCTTCGACGTTGCGGGTCTGGCGATGGACCGCCTGGCGCAGCAGGGCCCAGAGCTGCTCGGCGGCCTGGTCGAGGTTCCCTGCCGCCTCGTCCGGCTCGAAGGCGACCCGGGCGAGGGCCTGCGCCCCGAGGCGCCGGCCGTCTTCGGCCAGGGTCAAGCAGGTGCCCGCGGGAACGTGCTCGATGCCGGCGAACAGGCTCCTGTGCTCGAACGTGTTGAGCGTGAGCAGATAGTCCGCGAGGGCCTGCTCATCGAGGCGAGCGGGGCCGATCGCCGGCAGCAGCAGCGAGGCCAGGGCCGAGGCCACGAAGTGCTGGCCGCCCCTGGAACGCAGATAGAGCGGCTTCTGGCCGAAGCGATCGCGCACCAGGTGCACCTGCCGGCGCCGGCGATCGTGCAGCACGAAGGCGAACATGCCGTTGAGCCGCGAGAGCCCCGGTAGCCCCCACAGTCGGAACGCCTCGAGGATCACCTCGGTGTCCGTCTCGGTGTCGAACCGGCCGCCGGCGTCTTCCAGCTCCCGGCGCAGTTCGAGGTAGTTGTAGATCTCGCCGTTGAACGAGATCGCGAGCGAGCGGTCCTGGCTCTCCATCGGCTGGCGTGAGCGCGGGCAGGGCAGGATGCGCAGCAGCTGATGCCCGAGCGTCACCGCGCCGGCACTGAGAACTCCCGCGGCGTCCGGCCCGCGGCTGTACTGGCGGGCGAGCATCAGGTTCACCAGGCCCGGCGGCAGCTCGCGGGCCGGGTCGAGGGTGGCGGCGATCCCGCACATCGGGCCTACCTCCTCATTCCCGGGGCCCGATCGACCGATCGCCGGGGACTCGGGCCTGCCGGCTCTCCGGCCAGGAAGTCGTCCAGGTAGTAGCAGCTGGTTTCCAGCAGGAGCTGCTCCCAGGCCGAAAGGTAGAGGCCGGCACCGCGGAAAGCCGCCACCGTGCTGCGGGCCACGGCGAGGTCGAGATGGTCGAAGTCGGCGAGCGAGAGCGCCGCCTCGAGCAAGGGGCAGGAGGCGGTTCGAGCGAGCTGCCCGAGGCTCGCGAGCTCGCGATGGCTGAGCTCTCGGTAGGCGCGGGTACGTTCCAGCAGCGGCTCTCCCCCGGCGGCGACGGCCGCTTGCTCTCGGAGCGAGCTCGCCTGCGGCTCCTCGGCGAGGGCGCCTTGCTCGAGCAGGGCCTTGTGGAGCCGCGCTTTGAGGGTGGTCAAGACGCGCAGGAAGTCGGTTTCCACGAACGCCCCCGGCAGGGTCGCGAGCTCGGCTTCGAGCCGGCTTGCGGGGAAAGGCCGGCAGCCGCTCCCGCCGTCCAGGCGAGCGAGCGCTTCCCGCAGCCGGGAGAGAGGCTGGAACAGCAGGTATTCGCGGGCCGAGGAGACCGGACCGTCCGCCGTGTGGAGCAGGTTGATCGAGCGGTTGGAGGCCTCGAGCCGGGCCCTCAGCTGGTCGGGCTGGCAGAGATAGGGGCTCGAAGGCCCCTTCACCGCGGCCAGCCGCCGCTGGGCATCGCCCGCCCCCTCCCCTGGCAGGGCGAGCAGCAGCGTCACCACCGGGGCGAGTTCGTAGATCTGGTGGTTGAGCCACCAGGCTCCCACCATGTTCTGCTGGTTGTAGACCGTCAGGTTGGTCTTGTAGAGCTCCTCGAACTGTCGCGGATGAGTGCTCAGACAAACCCCGAGGTCGACCACTTCCAGCCCGGCTTGCGCCAGGAGCGCGAGCGCTGGCCGGACTCTGGCCGACAGCACCGTGTCGGGCTTGAGCAACGCGAACGTGAGGTGGGCCAGGCGGCGGAGCTCCGCTTCCGGAACCTCCTGGAGCAGGGCGTCGAGGAAGGGGCGGTGATACCCCTGGGCCACGAAGTAGCTCGACTCCTCCAGCCCGAGCCGCGCGAGGAGGGGCTCGGGGCCCCCGTTCATGACAGGGTCTCCACCAGCGGTGCCCAGGCCGGCCCGTCGCCGAACGGCGCGCCACGCTCGAGGAGGCGCAGGAAGATCTCGAAGCCTCCCCGCAGGCTCTCGCAGATCCGGCTCTGTTCTTCTTCGAGGAAGCTCGCCAGCCCGGCGAGGGGCACCAGCAAGAGATCCGAGATCTCCTCGGCATCCCGCGAGGCCAAGAGCTCCACGCCCGTCTTGCCGGCCGGGGCCAGGAAGCAGGCCTCGGGATGGGGATGGCGCTGGTCGTAGATGATGCCCAGCAAGCGCAGGTCCTGCTCCGGGACCTGGATCCCCAACTCCTCCTCGAGCTCGCGGCGGGCACAGCCGAACAAGCTGGGCTCGTTGCCGCCCGCTCGCCAGTCGAGCCCGCGGTCGAAGAAGCCGCCGAAGGTGAAATAGCGCCCCGGGTTCACCTCCACTCGCTGCGAGCGCTTGCCCACGGGAACCAGGCCGTCGGTGGTGAACACGATCACCGCGGTGCCCAGAGGGTCGGCGCGAGGAGTCTCGTGGGGATGGGCTCGGCTCTCGAGGTACTCGCGGTAGTCGGTATCCCCGAGGCCCAGGGAGAGGGACGAATGCGAGCCGGTGCGGATCTCCGCCAGGCGGAAGAGCGGCGAGTTGAAGAGGTCCCGCCCCAGCGTTCGGGCCCGGAGCTCGGCCTGCCGCCACTGCTCCTCGATGCGCAGCGCGAGCGCCGGAGACAGCGTGCGGTTGAGCCCGTCGGGGTCGTAGTGGACGAGCACCTGGGGCTCGCGAAACAGGCCCTGGGCGAGAATGGTGTACTCCTCTCGGTTCAGCGGTCCCATCGATCCCTCGCTTTTGCAACCGACTCTATGTGACGCAACCAATACTCCAGAACCAGGAGCGCCCAGAGCGGGCGGGCCGCAGCCGGATCTCCGGACGCCTGGCCGGTGAGCAGGTTTGCGACCGCCGCCGGCGCGTAGAGATCTCGGGTGAGCGAGCTCGGTGAGGCGAGCGCCTCCTGGGCAGCTTGCAGGAAGGCTGGCCCCCGCCAGCGGCAGACGGGCACCAGGAAGCGGTGCTTGGGCTTGGCCAGAGTACCGGCGGGCAGGAACGGTGCGAGTTGGCGCCGCAGCAGGCCTTTGTCCAGGCAAGCCGCCAGGTGATCCGCCGGCGACAGGCTCGACACCAGCTCGACCACCGCATCGTCGATCAGCGGAAAGCGCGCCACCAGGCCGCGGCTGCCGGCGAGGTCCCGGTCTTTGGCCAGCACGTTGTCCGGCAGCCAGGTGAACAGCTGGCCGAGCTTCAGCAGGAAGAAGCGGTCGGTTGCCGCGCTGCGCCGGTAGAGGCTTTGGAGCAGCGCCGCGGGAGCGCCGAGAATCTCTTCCTCGGGGCTCGTGCCGGCGAGCAGGCCGCGGCGCAGCGCCCCCGGGCAGCAGGCGATCCGCTCAGCGTAGTCCCGGGCCAGGGCGCCCACTTCCCGAACCGGCTCGGCGAGCGGCCGGGCCTCTCCGAAGCGCCGAGGCGGGCCGAAGAGCTCGTCGCCCCCCTCGCCCGAAACGATTCCGGAAAGGTCGCTCGAGGCCGTCTCCAAGAGCACCGAGGTGGGCAGCACCGCTTGGTCGCCGATCGGTTCGTTGAGGTGGGCGGCGAGGGTGGCGAGGCGCTCGAGGTGGCGCTCGCCCACCGCGACCACGCGGTGCTCGAAGCTGAGCGCACTGGCGACTTCGGCGGCGTCCCGGGATTCGTCGTAGTCCGGATCCTCGAAGGCCGCCGTCAGCGCCACCGCCCGGCGGCTCGAGCGCGAAAGGAACACCAGGTTGGTGGAAGAGTCGATGCCGCCGCTCGCGAAGGCGCCCTGGGGCCCGTCCGCCTGCGGCAGGCGGCGGAATGAGGCCAAGAGACGCATCTCGAGTTCGCGGTCCAGTTCGGCTTGGGCCTTGGCGGGAGCCTGGTCGTCGAAAGCCGGAAGCCAGTAGGGCGAGCAACTAAGGCCGCTCGGGCCGAGCTCCAGAAGATGGCCGGCCGGCAGCTTGCGCACGCTGCGGAAGGCGGTGCGATCGAGCGGGAAGAACTGGAAGGCGAGGTACAGGTTGAGCGCTTCCAGGTCGAGCTCGCGGGAGAGGTCCGGCCGGCAAGCGAGGCGCTCGAGCCGCGAGGAGTAGGCAAGGCCCCGGGCGATCGGCGAGTAGAACAGCGGCTCCCGGCCCAGGCGATCCCGGGCGAGCAGCAAGCGCTGCTCGGCGGGATCCTCCACCGCCAGGGCGAACGAGCCTCGGAGATCGGCCACGAAGCCGGCGCCGAGTCGCCGATAGAGCTCGGTGAGCAGGGGCACGGGGTCGCCCTCGAGCGCAGGGCGGTTCAGCCGGCGGGCGAGCTCCTCGAGGTTGGTGAGCTCCCCTTGGAAGCGCAGCTCGAGGCCCCGGCCCGGCCTCTCCGGGCCCGTCCGGAACTCGCCGAGCAGCGGCTCGGCCGTCCTGGCCACGGGGGCGATCAGGGTCACCGGCCGCCCTCGAAGGTGCCCACGAAGCTGATCAGCTTGTTGAGCTCGAGCATCGCCGGCACCAGATGCATCGATCTGCCGATCAGCATCTGGATCACGCCGTCGGCGAAGCCCAGGGCCTCGCGGGCGAGCCGGCCGGCGTCGGAGGCGAGGGCCGGGAAGAGCGAGGCGACCAGGGGATCGACGATCTCGGCGCCCAGGGCGTCCCGCTGGCGCTCGAGCAGGCGAGGGCGCCATTTGGGGTGGAAATGGGTTTCGCCCACGGTGGCGAGAGCTGCCGCCGCCAGCGCGTCCATCGCCATGCGCAGGGTGGTGAGAGCGGTCAAGGAGTCGCCGTACTGCACCTGCGCGATGGTGTCCTCGCGGTAGGTGTAGTGCAGGGTCAGCCAATGCAGGACCAAGTAGTCGCGCAGGCCGCCGAGCCCGAGCTGGCTGCGCCAGCGTTCGGCGTTGTCGGCGTTGACCAGCGGAATGCCGGTGTGCATCCGGTGCAGGAAGCGCAGCTCCATCTCGCTGAAGGTCTCGAGCTTGACGAAGCGCGCCGGATCCTGGATCACGGTCACCACTTCCCGCAGCCGATCGCCGATCCGCGCGACGTCGTCGCTGCGCCAGTACTCGACGTTGAGCTCCTCGCCACCGTCGAGGCGGCGCACCGACTGCTCGAACTCGGCCTCGTTGATCAGCACGCCCTGGCGCAGGGTGCCGTCGCCGAGAATCATCAGGTCGATATCCGAGAGCGGGTTGGCGAGGCCTTCGGCGATCGAGCCCACCAGGAGCAACGTCTCCGAGTCCGCGAGCGGACCCACCTGGAGCGCCAGGTCGTTGAACGTGAGGCCCCACCGGGCGAGGAAGTCGGCGGCTTCGGCGGTCGGGCTTTCGAGGGCGGCTGTCTGCGTCATGGATTCGCCCCTCCTTGGGCGGTTTGCGAGCGGGACGAGCGGGCTCGGAGCAGGCCCAGCTCGGCCCCGACCTCCGCGAAGGCGGCCAGGCCGGCATCCAGCTGCTCGCGGCTATGAGTGGCCATCACCGTGGTGCGCAGCAGGGCCCCTTGCTGGGGCACGGCCGGATGCACGGCGCAGTTGACGAAAACTCCCCTCTCGAGCAGCGACCGGGCCGCCGCCATGCACTTCGTGTCGTCGCCGATCAGCACCGGCACGATGGCGGAGGCCGAGGTGGCGACCTCGAAGCCGAGGCGCTTTAGACCACCGCGCCAATAGCTCGCGTTGTCTCGCAGCCGGGTGAGCCGCCAGGGCTCGGCCTGGAGGATGTCGAGGGCGGCCGAGGCGGCGGCGAGGGCGGTGGGCGGGATGGCGGCGGTGAACACGATCGACCGCCCCCGGAAGCGGATCCAGTCGATGACGTCCGGATCTCCGGCCACATAGCCGCCCACCGAGGCGAGGCTCTTGGACAGGCTTCCCGACAGGATATCCGCCAGCCCGATCCGCCCCACGTGCTCCTCGCTGCCCTTGCCCGAGCGGCCGAGGGTGCCGATGCCGTGGGCGTCGTCGAGGGCCAGGCGAACCTCGTGGCGGTCGCAGACCTCGCGGACCTCCTCGATCGGCGAGAGGTCGCCGTGCATCGAGTAGACGCCGTCGACGATCACCAGCGTGGGCCGCGAGGGCCGCCGGGAGAGCCGGCGGTCGAGGTCGCTGGGGTCGTTGTGGCGGAAGGCGATCACCTGGCAGCCCGCCACGCGGGCGCCGTCGAAGATCGAAGCGTGGCAGGACTCGTCGGCGAAGAGCACCGAGCCGGCACCCATCAAGGCCGAAAGCATGCCGAGGTTGGCCTGGTACCCGGTGGTGAAGATCAGGGCATCGCCACGGCCCAGAAACGCCGCCAGCTTCTCTTCCACGGCTCGATGCAGCGTGGTGGTGCCGTTAAAGAGCCGCGAGCCGGTGAGGCTCGAGCCTTCCACCAGCGCCGCGGCTGCGACCGCCTTGCGTACCCGGCGGTCGGTGGTGAGGCCGAGATAGTTGCCCGAGCCCAGCATGATCGCGTCGCGACCGCGATGGCTGCAGATGTCGCCGTCGTTGCGGGCGAGCTCGACGTAATAGGGCAGGAGGTCCTTGGCGCGGAGCTCGCGGGCCAGGGTGAAGTCGCGGGCCTGCTGCAGGGGATCGAGGGGAACTCCGGGCGAGCTCGGGCGGGCGTCGCGGGCCTTCGCGGCCCGCCCCGGACCCCTCTGCTCGAGCCAGCCGGCGATCCTGCCAGCCAGGGCGCGAGGGGTCAGCGCGTCGAGGTGCTCGTCGAGCTCCAGCTCGAAGCCGTAGCTGCGCTCGAGCAAGGCCTGGAGCTCGGCCATCCGCAGGGAGTCCAGGCCCAGGCTCAGGATCGGCAGGTCCGGCGCCACTTCGTCGGCAGACAGGCCGGCGCTGGCCGCGAGCTCGGCGCGGAGGTCTTCGAGCACGAGTTCGCCGCCGGGGCTCGCTTCCGGCGCCTGCAGAGGCTTCGACGCACGCTCCTCCACGAAGTCGGCGGGAGAATGATCAGGGCTCACGGGTGGCTCTCCACAAGGTCGAGGGTTTGGGCGAGAAAGGCCTCTCGCATGGCCGTGCGGCGGATCTTGCCGCTCGAAGTCCTGGCCACCGAGGCGGGCCGCAGGAGGGCGATGGCGAAGACTTGCAGCTCGTGGTCGCGAGCGATGGCCTCGCGGATCGCCGCAAGGACCGCCGTGCGATGCTCCGGTCGGTACTGCCGGTCGACCTCGTGAGCCACGACCAGCCGCTCCTCGCCGTCCACCAGCACGGAGAAAGCGGCGCCGGCGTCGCGGCGAAGCAGGATGTGACAGGTCTCGACGGTCCGCTCGATGTCCTGCGGATAGTGGTTGCGACCGCGAACGATGATCAGGTCCTTGCGGCGGCCGCTCACGAAGAGCTGGCCGTCGGCCAGGAAGCCGAGGTCTCCCGTGCGCAGGAACTGTGTGCCGTCGCCGCCTGCGAGAGTCGCCCCGAAGGTCTCGCGGCTGGCCTCCGGCTCGGCCCAGTAGCCGCGGGCGACACTCGGCCCGGCCAGCCAGATCTCGCCCACGGTGCGCTCGGCGAGGGGCCGGCGGCTTTCCGGGTCCACCACCAGCAGGCGATGGCCAGGAACCGCCTCGCCGCAAGAAACCAGCTCCCGCTGCCGGGTTTCTCGCCCGCTCACCGCCGGGGCGGCTCCGGCCTCCAGGGCTGCGGCGTCCAGACGTAGCACCGTGGGGTGCTCGCCCCGGCGGCTGCCGGTCGCCATCAGGGTGGCCTCGGCGAGCCCGTAGCAAGAGTAGAAGCTCTCCCGCCGGAAGCCGCAGGGCTCGAAGTAGCTGGCGAACCGCTCGAGCGTCTCGGCGTGGATCGGCTCGGCGCCGGTGAACATCAGCGTCAGCGAGGAGAGGTCCAGCGTGTCGCGCTCGGCCGGGGTGATCTTGCGCAGGCAGAGGTCGAGGCCGAAGTTCGGGCTGCCGGTGGCGGTGGCACGAAAGCGGGTGACCGCCTGCAGCCAGCGCAGAGGCCGCTGGACGAAAGCGAGCGGTGGCAGCAGCACCACCGGGAAGCCCGCGTAGAGGGGTTGCAGGACGGCGCCGATCAGCCCCATGTCGTGGTAAGGCGGCAGCCAGGCCACGCCCACGCTTTGCCGGGAGTGGCCGAAGCAGTGCTCGATCACCGCCAGGTTGGCGAGCAAGTTGCCGTGGGTGATCTCCACGCCCTTGGGCGAGCCGGTCGAGCCGGAGGTGTACTGCAAGAAAGCGAGGTCTTCTTCCCGCGCCTCGAAGGGGCTCCGTAGCGCCGGGGATTCGCCATCGATCGAGTCGCTCGCCAGCCAGCGCAGCTCGGGGAGGAAAGGGCTGAGCTTGGCGGCTGTTGCGGCGCCGGCCAAGGCCAGCGAAGCTCCGCTGCTGCCGGCGATCGCCTTCAGCCGGGCGAGGCCGCGCCCGGGTCGGGGCAGATAGGTGGGAACCGCCACCATGCCGGCCAGGAGACAGGCGAAGAACGCCCGGATGTAGTCCAGGCCGGGGGGGTAGAGCAGCAGCACGCGCATGCCGGGCTCGGCGAGCTGCCGCAAGGCCCCGGCGAGCCGAGAGGCATCGCGCTCGAGTTCGCCGTAGCTCAGGACTTCGCAGCTCTCCGCCTCGCCCTGCGGACAGAACCGGTAGAGAACCTCACCGGGGCGCTCGCAAGCCTCGCGCAGCAGCAACTCGACCAGCGAGCGGGAGTGCCCTTTCCGGGGATTCGGGGTGGTCACGGAGCTCTCCATCGCTCAGGAAGGCTGGGCCGCCGGCAGGGGCCTCGCGGCGGGGCTGCCCAGCAGGGCTGAAGAGATCAAGGCGAGAAGCGCTGCCCCGCGCATGAGCCAGAGCATCCCGCCGGGCCGGGCGAGGGCCAGGAGACCCGAACTCGCCGCCCCCAGGGCCAGCCCCAGATCGAGGCAGAAGGCGGCGAGCGCGAGCGCCTGGCCTTGGCGAGCACGGCCGGCGCGATCGGAAACGCCCACCAACGAGGCCGTGCCGAGGCCGCCCACACCGAGGCCGTAGACCAGCGCGATCGCCGAGACGGCCAGGGCTCCCCGCACCTCGGAAGCGAGGCCGAAGGCCACGCAAATCAGGAGCGATCCGAGTAGGGCCACCGGCTGCCGGCCCAGCCGATCGCTGCTCGCGCCACCGAGGAGGCGGCCCAGGGCGAGCGCCAGCCCGAAGGCCAGGTAGACCGGGGGCAGCGAACTCACCCCCTGGCGTTGAGCGATCGCCGGCAGGAAGGCCTCGAGGCTGCCCAAAGTGACTCCAGCCAGCACCAAGGGGGCGAAGGCGGGCAGGAGATCGCGCATCGAGGCCGGTGCCGAGTCGGCCGGTTCGGGCCGACCTTCCACCGCGAGCAGGCCCGAGAGCAGGGCCGCACCGGCGCAGAGCAGGAAGAGGGTCTGGGCGCCGAGAGAGTCCAGGACGGCGACTCCCACGGCCGGCATCAGGATGAGGGCGAGCCCCGAGACGGCGGTGAAGAGCCCCAGCCGTCGACCTTTCTCCTCCGGCGCGCCGCAGCGAACCAGCCAGGCCTGGGAGGCGGTGTAGAACAAGAACACGGCGATGCCCTGGACCAGCCGAGGAGCCAGAAGGCCCCAGCCCACGGGCAGGACTGCGAAGCCCAGGTGGGCGGTGGCGAAGAGCAGCGCCGCGCCGCGCAGCAGGGGGCCGGTCGAGCGGCGATCGAGCCAGGAGCCGGCGAGGAGGCGCAGAAGGCCCGCCGAGATTGCGTAGGCGCCCACCGCGACACCCACCAGAAGAGGGCCGGCGCCCTGGCGAGCGAGATAGATCGGCAAGGCGCCCAGCAAGAGCGAGTGCGCCCCGACCACCAGGAAGGCAGCTAGAACGAGACGGCCTATGGCCATTGCGAAGGCTTCAACATGTAGTGGTGTACTACCCCGAAATCAAGATAATCTGACAAGAGACGGTGGCAGGAGTCGGACAGGTCAGCAAGACCACCCCTCGCCGCAATCAATCAAACTGCGTTCACATTGTCGCCTGGTCGATTCCTTTGTGTCAACGAGTTTCTGATCTACTTTTTGGAGACTCCTTGTCTTGCTGGCCCGGGGGCGGTCCCGAACTAGCTCGGCTGCTTGCTGCAAGTGCTTGACTGGAAAAGAGTTGAAACAGGCTGGGCTGAGCCGGTGGGGAGCCTCAGGAAAGAGGAGCCGCCGTGCCAGCCGGAGGCCTCGGCCGGCACGGCGGTGATGTGAGGCCTACTCGTAGGTCACGATCAGCTGCGGCCGGTCGGTGGAAGCGGCCTCGCCGCCGTAGAAGATGTAGTTGTCGTAGCCGGCGTCGTCGTTGTCGTCGACGGCGAAGTGCAGCCGGATCTGGGTGCGGCCGGTCTTGTTGATGAGCGAGATGCCGGTCGCGTTGAGCGAGCACTCGGCCCAGTCGCCGTTGGCCAGGGGGTCGCTCAGCCAGCAAACACCCAAGGCTCCGGCGGTGGCTTCGAAGTCGCTCGCCTCGAGGGCCGTGGTGCCGAAGGTGCCGCTCTTGATGTCGGCCAAGAGCACGCCGTGGGTGGTGAAGGGGTCGGTGCCCACCAGGCTCTTGCGCTTCACCTTGAGCCGGGCGAAGAGGATGGTGGCGGCGTCCGGGATGTCGGAAGTCGAGAAGGAGAGGATGCCCTTCCTCTGCTCATCGAGGTTGTTGTCGCCCACGGAGATATCGGTCGTGGACAAGTAGTCCCCCACGCCGGAGAACTCGGAGGACTCCTGCACCCAGCCGTCCTCCGAGGCGAGCGAATAGTACGTGTTGACGATACCCAGCTTGGGCAGAACCCGGGCCTCGTAGGCCACATTCTCCTTCTGGCTCTCGGTGGAGAAGTTCGGGTAGTAGTGGCGGGTGTCGGTCCACGCCATCGAGAGCGTGGAGCCCACCAGGTCCACGCCCAGGTACTCGCCGTACTGGTTGGGGTTGTAGTTGGCGTTGTCGCCGGAGTTCTCGTCCGAAGTGGTGCGGGCGGAGTTGTTGAACTCGGTGGAGGCCTGGGTCAGCTGCAGGTTGGAGAAGGTCACGCCGCAGTCCCGCGAGGTGCCGTAGTAGATGTCGATGAGCTTGTTGTTGGGGTGGTTGCGGCCGTCGTGCCACACCACGGCGAGTTCGCCATCGTACTGGTCCACTGCCAGAGTGGGGTGGAACTGGATGGCCTCGGTGAAGCCGGCGTTGTTCACCTTGGTAGGACCGAACCAGAGGGCCCCACCGAACACGCCACGAGTCACCCAGACGTCGGTGTCTTCGATGCCCTGGCCGGTGTCGAAGTCGTCGAAGGTCACGTAGACGGTGCCGTCGCAGGGACCGCCGGAGCGATCGACGTCGATCGAACCCAGGGTGCCGATGCAGCGGTCGTTCTGGGCCAGCGGGCAGTTGCCGCCCGAGAACTCGGTCAGGTTGTAGTCGCGCAGCAGGCGCGGGTTGGTCCAGGTGGAACCGCCGTCCACCGAGGTGGTGTAGTAGAGCTTGGTGTTGGTGCAGGCGAAGGCTCCGCAGGTCAGGTTGTTGAAGATCAGGTGGATCTTGCCGGCCTTGTCGATGGCGAGGTCGCAGCCGAGGTCGAGAGTGCCCACCGCCGGCGAGGGCAGGTCCACCTCGGTCCAGGTGACGCCGTTGTTGGTCGAGTAGGCGAATTTCTCGTTGTTGTTGCGGTCCCAGCAGGTGTAGTGACGGCCGTTGTAGGGGCTGGTCGTCACCCGATCCACCACGTAGAAGTTCTTGTCCTCCACCTGATTGGGCGTCGGCCAGCTGTTTTTCACCACGCCCTGGGCTGTCCAGGTGGCGCCACCGTTGGCCGAGCGGGCCACCACCATCGAGAACCAGAAGTCCGAACCGTTCGGCGTGCACAGCAGCATGTAGTTCAGGAACACCTCGCCGCTGGCGTTCCAGGCCAGGGCCGGGTCGCTGCCGAACTCGGTGCCGGTGCAATTCGGGAAGCCGGCGTAGGCGGTGTGATCCGGGGCGCAGGTGTAGCCCCAGCCGGTGCCCCCGTTGCCCGAGTAGAAGATGGCGATCGTGCCGTCGCCGCAGCCGGTGCCAGGCGAATCCCAGGTGTTGGCCGCAGCGACGATCTGGCTGGTATTCGAGGGGTTGACGGCGATCTGGATCTCACCCTGGTAGTCCTCGGGAGCCGGGAAGGAGGTGGCGGCGAGGTTCCGGTTGCCGGCCACCCGAGGCGCCAGGGTGACAGTCTCGGTGCGGTAGGCGTCCAGCCGCCTCGCCAGGCGGGCGTCGACTTCGGCGTCGCCGTAGAGCTTGCGGGCGTCGTCCTCGTGGAAGCCGATCCACTGCGTGTGCCACTCGTCGATCAGCTTCGGGATCACCACCTCGAAGCGGCGGGTGAACATGTCGAGCTTGAGCCGCTCGAGGGGCGAGAGGGGCAGGGCCTTCAAGTAGGCCTCCACGGCCGCGGGGTCCTTCATTCGGCCCGGCTTGCCCAGGTCGAGGGCGGCGAGCGAGGGGTCCGTCTTGGCGCGCTCGTAGAGGGGGCGCAGCAGTTCTTGCCGCTGCTGGGGCGAAAGCCCAGGGTTGTCGCCGGCGAGCGCAGGGCTCGCCCAGCCCCCGAGCGCCCAGGCGAGGGCCGCGGCAATCAGCTTCCAGGTACCGCCGTTCTTGCTTGGCATCGTAGTCTCCTTGGTCGAAAATAAAATGGCTATGAGCAACTCGTGAGATCGTTGGAGGAGTTGCTTCCCTGTTCCATGGCGACATCGACTCAAGAGACTGGACATTCGCCCCGGCAAGAGCCGGGAGAGGTCACCCGCTGGCTCGAGCAGCTGGCCCTGGGGGACGGCTCGGCCCTCGACCGCCTGGTGCCTCTGCTCTACGACGAAATGCGGCAGCTGGCGCGTTCGCGGCTGCGCGCGGAGCGCCCGGACCACACCCTCTCCCCCACGGCCCTGGTGCACGAAACCTACTTCCGCCTGCTCGACCAGCGGAGCATCTCGGCCGCCACCCGGCTGCAGTTCTTCGGCGCCGCCTCGCGCACCATGCGCCGGGTGCTGGTGGACCACGCCCGCACTCGCAACCGCCGGAAGCGCGGCGGCGGCGAGGCCCTCCTGCCCCTGCCGGAGGCCGGTCCACTGCTCACCGAGGCCGCCTGCGCCGAAGTTTTGGCCCTGGACGAGGCTTTGACCCGCCTGGAGCAATGCGAGCCGCGAGTGGCTCGGATGGTGGAGCTCAAGTTCTGGAGCGGGCTCTCCTTCGAGGAGATCGCCGGCCTCCTGGGCATCTCCACCAAGACCGTGCAGCGAGACTGGCGAGCCGCGCGGGCCTGGCTGCGCAAGGAAGTGCGAGGCGAGGCGGCCGGCGATGTCCCTCGGCCGGGCCCGTCGGCCTGAACGCGAAGGAGGAGCCCAGCCCTGCCAGAACTCGCCGCTACTACCTGGGAAGAGCTCGCGAGCCTCTACGAGGAGGCCCTGCGGCTGCCCACCGAGGCTCGGTCCGCCTGGCTCGCCGAGCGCTGCGCCGGCCGCCCGAGCCTCGCCGCAGAGCTGGTCGCCATGCTCGAGGCGAGCGGAGAGGAGTCTGCGCTCAGCGTCGAGCCGGAAGAGGGATCCTCACCTGCCTCCGGTGTGTTGCGGATCGGCCCCTACCGGCTGCTGCGGCTGCTCGCCCGCGGTGGCATGGGCGAAGTGCATCTGGCAGAGCGCACCGATGGCGCCTTCCAGCAGCTCGTAGCCATCAAGCTGCTCCGCCCGGGCCTCGAATCGAGCGAAATGCTGGCCCGCTTCGAGCTCGAGCGGGAGCTGCTGGCGAGCCTCAGCCATCCAGCCGTGGTGCCTCTGCTCGACGGCGGCACCACCGAGGAGGGCCGTCCCTACCTGGTGCTCCAGTACGTGGAAGGCGAGCCCATCACCCTCTTCTGCCAGCGCCGGAGGCTCGGCCGGCGCGAGCGTGTGCGGCTCCTCGTGCGCCTCTGCCACGCCGTCGAGTACGCCCACCGGAACCTGATCGTCCACCGCGACCTCAAGCCCTCGAACATCCTGGTGAGCGGCGGCGGGGAGGTGAGGCTGCTCGATTTCGGCATCGCCAAGCTGCTGTCGAGCGAGCCCCCCCGCGGCGAGGCCACCCGCGCTCCGCTCGCGCCCATGACCCCCGAGCGGGCCGCTCCCGAGCAGCGTCGCGGCGAGCCGGTGACCACCGCCACGGACGTCTGGGCTCTGGGTGCCCTGCTCCACGAGGTCTTGGCCGGTGGCCTGCCTCCGGGGCTCACCGCCGGAGCGCCCGACCTCGGCTCCCTCGCCCGCGTGGGGACCGATCGCGACCTGACGGCGATCGTCGCCCGCTCCCTCGAGAGTGAGCCCGAACGGCGTTACGCCTCGGCCGGCTCCCTCGCGGAGGACCTCGAGCGCTGGCTCGACGGCGAGCCGGTCCGTGCCCGCCCCGACCGGCTCGGCTATCGGCTGCGGCGCTTCGTGGGCCGCCACCGGGCGGCCGTGGCCGCAGGCTCCGCTGCTCTCCTGGCGCTTGCGGCGCTGGCAGCCACTTCGATGGTGCAGTCCTACCGGCTGCGCCGGGCGCAGGAGCGCACGGCCGCCGAAGCCCAGAAGGCCCAGCAGGTGGTGGACTTGCTGGTGGAGATTCTCGGCGCCGCGAATCCCTTCGAGGGCGCCCAGGGGCAGACGATCGAGCTCGCCGAGCTGCTCCGCCGGGGCGAGGAGCGAGCCGCGTCCCTGGCCAACCAGCCGGAAGTACAGGCCCGGCTACGCCACACCCTGGGTCGCGTCTACCTCGAGCGGGGGGATTCCGTTCGCGCCCGCTCGCTTCTCGCGAGTGCCCGCGAGGCCGAGTTCGCCCGCCTGGGCCCCGAAGACCTCAGCCTCCTCTCCCTGCGTTTCGACTACGCCCGCGCCCTTCACTCCGGCGGCGACCTGGCGAGCGCCCGCGCCGAGCTCGAAGCCTTGACCGCCCTCTTGGCCGCTCACCCTTCGGCGCCGTCGGCAGACCGCGCCCACGTGCTCCTCGCCCTCGGCTCCCTGACCCGCGGTGAAGCCGGCGAGGGCCTGGTGCAGCAAGCGATCGAGCTGCTCCGCGCGGGCCCCGCCCTCGACCCGGTCGACCTCGCCGGCGCCCTGACGGTGCTCGCCACCCAACGGCAGATGCGAGGGGACCGCCGCGCCGCCCGCGAGATCTACCAGGAGGCTCTGAACCTGGAAAAGCCTCGACTGGGCGACGAACACCCCGGCGTGCTGTCGATCGAAAGCAACCTCGCCAATCTGCTCGAGGACCCGGCGGCGCGGGTCGCCGAGCACCGTCGCCTGATCGCCGTGCGCACGCGCCTGCTGGGAGAGCGGAGCTCGCTGGTGGCCACCAGCTGGGGCTATCTGGGAGAGGCACTCCTCGAGCAGGGTGACGTTCCCGCGGCCGCAGCCGCCTACGCCAAGGCGTACCAGCTCTGGCAAGCTGCCGCCGGCCCCCGCCACGGCCGCACACTGGCGAGCCTGCGAAGCCTCGGCTGGCTCCTGACCCTCGAGGGCAAGGCTGCCGAAGCGCTCGCGCGCTACCGCGAGCTCTGCCGGCAGCTCGACACCGCCGAGCTGGACCCGGCCCTCGCCGCCTCCTACCGCAGTGAACTCGCCCGCGCCCTGGCCACCGCCGGCCGCGTCGCCGAAGCCGAACGCGAGGCCCGGGCTGTGCTCGAGGCGATCGCCCAGGGCCACCTCGAGGCGCCACGCTCGAGGGCCCGGGCCGCGCTCGTCCTGGCGCAGGCGAAGCTCGAGCGCGGCGAGGCGATAGCGGCGGCGGCCGACTTCGAAAAGGCGCTGGCAGAGCTCCCCACCCCACCGCCCGCCCTGGAGAAGGCCCTACTCGAAGGCCACCTCGGCCGCGCCCTCGTCGCTTGCGGAGAAGCGGCCCGTGCCCGGACGCTCCTCGAGCAAGCCCTCAACGCCCTCGCCGGGCAGCGCCAGGTGCCGCCGCTCGACGTCGAGGCCCTTCGCCGGGCCCGGAGCCGGTTGGCTGAGTAGACGAAGCGGGGGCAGGCCCGGACGCAGGCACCGCGCCCCTACAGCGCAGGTGCGGGCTCGATGCGCGCCCACTCCCGGTAGCCGTCGTAGAGGGCGGCGAGCACCAGCATGGCCCCGACCGCGCCGAAGATCGGCATGGCGACGCGGTTCGCCAGGGTGGATTCGAAGATCTCGAACGGCTCGCGCGAGAGGAGTGTGCGCATCGGCAGGGCGTGAGCGACCAGGAGCAAACCCAAGCCGGCGTTCGCCACAGCGATCCCCCAGCGCGACCAAGGGCGCCAGCCGCCCCGGACGAGGACCGCGAGATGGACCCCCACCACCCCGGCAAAGGCCAGCAGGGTTGCCGCCCGCTGCCAGCTGTCGCGAAACGCCTGAGTGAACTCGAGGCCGGAGGTAGGGACCGCGCCCAGGAAGGCCAGCCTCACGAACGCTTGCGGCGCGAGGTACTGGAACACCGGGAAAGCCAGAAGGGCGACGACGGGGATCAGCGCCAGAATTCTCGGCATCGCCGCCGGCTTTTCCACCCGCTTCGGCCGCCAGCGCAGCACACCGGGGCCCTGGCGCCGGCGTGCCCAGGCCAGCCCGGCGAACACCAGGAACACCGCGCCGACCCAGCCGAGGAAGGTGATGCCGGCCTGGGGATTGCGCAGCGTGGCGACCACCGACCCTACCAAGGCCCAGATGAAGAGGTTGTGGTTGTCCGCCGGGTCGATGATCGGGGCGCGGGGAGCGTAGCGCGAGGCGGCCTCCGCCGGCCGGCCGAAGCCGGCCAGCAGCTCCATCACCATGGCCTGGTCGGGCGGCTTGCCCGCAGCCGCTGCCTTGGCCGCCAGCTCGTCGGCGAGCAGGGCGCGGAGCTCGAAGGCCACATCGTTGCGCTTGTCCCGCGGCAGGTATTGGGCTACGTCGCGCACGTAGGAATCGATCACTTGGCTGGCATTCATCGCCGCCTCCGTTCACTCGAGAAATCCGTTGATCACCTGCGCCTGCGCCCGCCACGCTTCGGCGAGGGCCGTGAAGGTCCGTTCCCCCTCGGGGCTCAGCCGGTAGTAGCGGCGCGGCGGCGCGAAAGTGGTGTTCCATTCGCTCGCCAGCAGCCCCTGCGCCTCCAGCCGCCGCAGCAGCGGGTAGAGCGTGCCTTCCTCGATCGGCATGCCCCCCTCGGCGAGCGCCTGCCGCAGCGAATAGCCGTATTGCGGCGCCCGCAGCCGGGAAAGCACGGCCAGAACCAGCACCCCGCGCCGAAGTTCCGTCAAGCCTGTGTTGTCTCGATCTACCATGTCTCGCCCACCACTGTTCAACACATAGTATGCGACACCAGGTACTGTGTCAAGCACAGTGTGCTGGTCTTTCAAGGGGGGAGGCTGGCGATGCAGGTGAAGGTGAGGCCGCTCAGCAGGCCGGAGTGAGCCCCAGGCGGCTTCATCCGGCAGCGCTTGTCAGAGTATATACGCGCGTATAGACTCCGTATCATGAAAACGGCTCGAGCCAGATTGTTTACGAACGGAGGAAGCCAGGCAGTGCGGCTTCCCCGGGAGTTTCGATTTGCCAGCGATCAACGCGAAGTAGTTGTGCGGCGGGAAGGGCGACGAGTGATTCTCGAGCCCTTGGATGAGTGGCCGCCGAGCTTCCAGGCCTGCCTCGGTTCGTGGGACGAAGAGCTACTGCGGCTGCCTGAGGAGCCCTTTGCCGAGCTTGAGGACCCCCTGGCTTGAGACTCCGCTACCTTCTCGACGCCGACACGGTGAGCTCCGCGCTTCGCGGTGCGGGTCGCGTAGGCGAGCGGATTCTGGCCAGGCGCCCTTCGGAGCTTGCAGTGAGCTCGATCACAGTTGCAGAGCTGCGCTTCGGCGCGGCCCTGCGCGGATCACGAAAGCTCAGCCGGCAAATCAGCGCTTTTCTCCAGCCACTCAGCGTACTGCCGTTCGATGAGACCGCGGCCGAACGTTTCGGCACGCTGGCTGTTGCGCTGCGCCAGGCGGGTTCGCAGATCGGCACTTTCGACACCCTGCTCGCAGCCCAGGCACTGGTGTCCGGCCTGACGATCGTCACCAACAACATCCGCCATTTCGAACGCATCCCGGGGCTCGAAGTGGAGAGCTGGGCGTAGACCTGAAAGGCCCAGGTTGGATTGGCCGGGCCCTCAGAGCCTGTAAAGGTAGTAGGGAGACAAGGTCAACCGAGACCCAACGGAACGTCCCCCAGGACGCCCTCGCGGTGCAGGCGTTGGCTCACCTCACGTTGCTGGAAGGCGTAGGAGCCGCCGGGGGGACCGCCGGCAGCGCGCACATCCGACGCAGGCGGAACTCGGCTCTCGGCATCGTCGACTCCTTCTTCCCTGCTCGAGGAGTGTCCACGATTCCGGGGGAACTTCAGGCGCCAAGGAGCTGGACGCGCGGGAGCTTGGCCCAGGCTCGCTCGAAAGTCGCGACGCTCCCGGCGCCCGCACCGAGATACTGTCGGTGGATCACCCGGTCCAGGAAACCCGGTTTCGCAGACTCCAGGTTCGGGGTTTCGAGCACCGAGGCCACGTCTCCAGTGCCGCAGACACCCGGAGTCTTCAAGAAGCTCTGCATCGCGTCCAGAGCCTCCCGTTTCGAAGTGCCATAGTGGTACTGCAGGGCAAAGTAGACCTCCGAGCAAACGAGGTCCTAGACCAGCACGGTGTGCCCAGCCCGAGTCTGGCCGAGCAGGAAGGCCAGAGCTGCACTCGCTTGGTGTTCAGGCTCGCCCACAAGGAGCCTGAGGACCACGCTCGTGTCGGCACCGAGGGTCAAAGGCCGCGTTCCCGAGCAAGACCGGCGGCGATACTGCTGCGGATCGCTTCCAGATCGTGTCGCTCAGCGCCCTGCGCCAGTTTCCGGAAGCGACCGAACCAGGGCGGTCGTGCCTCGCCCGCTTCAGATCCGGCGCCGGATGGCGAGGGCCCAGCTTCGGGGCGGGAAGCGGGCTCACTCGCGCTGACATACCGGCGGAACAGCTCCTCGGCTACTTGCTTCAAGGTCCGACCTTCGAGAGCGCTCTTGGCCTTCACCTGGCGGTAGAGCTCGTCAGGAACTTCGAGTGTGGCCTTCATGCGCCCAGCAAACCGCAAATACGGGAAGCCGTCAAACCAGACTAGATTTCTAGAAGGTTACCAGGGCGGACCGACCCCCAGGGCCGGCCGGATGACCTGGCCGGCTCGGGGGCTTCTTGCTACACCGCTACCCTACCGTCACCACCACCGCCGGGGAGAGGTCTCCGAACCACTCCTCGCATTCGTGCACCATGCGCCACTGGAAGGGGTAGAGCCCCGGCACCAGCGGAGCAACAGCGCTGAAGTTGAGGGTCACCTGGCCGCCGGGAGGTACCGGGGCGGGCAGCTCCACTCGGTTCAGGCCCCAGGTATTGTTCCCGTACGGGTTGGCGGAGCCCAGCCGGAAGGCTTTGCAGCTGGGGCCCACGGGGTCCCAGGGCAGGCTGCCGGCGTTTTTCACCGTGAGGCTCACCGTAAAGCGATGGCCGGCGCCCACGGCGGTGGGAACCGTCTGCGAAAGGAACAGGGCGGCCTTCGGCGGCGGGTCGTCGTCGAGGATGGTACCGACGGCCTGAGTCGCCAGGGCGTGAGCGCCCAGTACGTTCGAGAGGTTGAGGGTGAAAGTCTCGGTGCCCTCGAAGTCCGGATCGCCCTGCACCAGCACGGAGACGACGGCCTGGCTCTGGCCGGCAGGGATGGCCACGGAGCGGCTCACGCTCTGGTAGTCGTAAGGGGCCACCGCTGAGGCGTTCGCGGTGGCGACGTCGAAGGAGACTTCGGTGGGCGCCGGATGAGTGAGCTGCACGGTGAATTGGGCCGCAACGGTGCCGCGGTTGCCTTCGGTGACCGTGGCACCGGTGACAGTGAGATCCGGCGTCTGGTCCGCCACGGTGAAGGTTGCCCAGGGGCTCGCGAGGCCGGAGCCGAAGGCGTTGCTGCCCTGCACGTGCCAGGAGTAGGTGCCGTCCGCCAGGGGCTGCGAGGGCCGGAAGCTGCACGTCGTGCCGTCGCACACGCCGGCAGCCGGTACGGTTCCCGAGTACGCGAGCTGCCAGCCGGGCGTGAAGGCCTCGAGCAGGTAGCTCTCGGCTTGCGCCCCCGGGAACCAGGTGTAAGTGGGCTGAGCCGTGGGCACCGTGCCGCCGTCGGGGGCGATGCCGGAGGCCGTACCGGGAGGAGAGCTGGGGTTGCATTGCGGGGTGAAGAAGCGAATCACCGAGTAGGGCTCGGTGTTGGTGCCGGTGAACGCTTTCACCTTGATGCGGTACTCCTGCCCGGGTTGGAGCAGGCCGGCCGGGAAGGTCCAGCTGGTGCCGGTGGGTCCCACGCCGCCGGGAATCACCTCCGGGTCGTTGCTGATGTCCACCACCCGGTGGATGCGCAGCACGTAGTAGAGGGCGTTCGCCACCGGGGTCCAGCTCACCGTGGGGGTGAGGTTCGCCGTGCAGCCGAGCGGCGCGAGGATCGCCGGCGGGTCGACCGGCTGGCAGAACGGCACGAAGTACTGGCCGTCCGAGCCACTGCCCCAGCCCAGGTTGTTCATACCCCAGACTCGTAGCAGGTAGGGCCGCCGGGCAACCAGCGAGCCGGGCACCACGACCTGGTTGGTGGTGGGGGTTTGGTCCGCCATGGCCTCTTCACCGGTACTGGCGTCGAGCAGGCGCACGTAGAACTGCGACGATTCATGGCCCCGCCACGAGAGGGTGGGGTTCAGCGTGCTGATGCAGCCCCGGGGGTTCAAGGTGTCCGGCCGGCCGGGAGGCGTGTTGTAGATGTGCGCGGTGGCCATCGGCACATCCACCCAGGCGGGCCGCCCGGCGGCATTCCAGGCGCGCACACGATAGCGGTACTCGTCCGGCCCGAGGCCGGTGGGCGGCAGCTCGCCCACGTCGTCGAGGAATCCGGTCTCGTCGGCCCCGACATCGAAGAGCTGCACCGCGCCGGTGCGCGGGAGCACTCGCTGGATCTGGAAGCCGGCTTCGTTGTCGCTCCGGTCCTGCCAGGAGATCTCGATCGCCGTCTCGCCACCCACCACGGGCAGGGCCACCAGGTTGATGGGCTGCTGCGGCAGGCTGGCCGGCGGAGGGGGAGGCGGTGGGGCTCCGCCGCAGGCGTAGGTCTGGCCGCCGCAGCGCACCCAATCGGAGCCCGAGGCGCAGCTTCCTGCGCCGCAGGTGCCGGGGGCGCTGCAAGAGAGCGGTGAGCCGTCCGGGCAGGTGATCGCGGCGGTGCACAGCGTGTTGGCGTTGCAGAAGATCTTGTAGGTGGTGGAGTCCACGTCGTCGATGCCGGGGGTGGTGTGCTCGGCCGTCCAGCCGGCAGCCGCGCCTTGATCGAAGACGTCGCTCTTGCAGTAGCTGTGGTCGATCTGCACCTTGCCCACGTAGTCGTCGAACGGCAGCGGCGCCTCGTCGTCTTCGAGGATGCGATAGACGCCCAGGCCGAACTGCGCCGGGGAATTCACCGTCTGCTGGCAATACACGCAGGGGTAGCGGCGCGAGGAGTGCTGCAGCCAATGGTCGGCGGTCCATTCCCACTGCTTGGGCCAGCCGCTGCCCACCAGGATGGGCCCCTGGAAGTTGCTCGCCCAGACCCGCACATCCCAGCCGGTCAAGCCGCCCAGAGCTCCGGGCACGGTGCCGGTCTTGGGATCCCCGGCCTGGGCGAAGTAGGCGTAGCCTTCCGGGCCGTTGCAGACCAACGGGCAGGTGGCCTCGTGGATGTCCCAGATGGCCGCGCCGGTGATCAGCGCGTAGGAATGATAGGTGCCGGTCTCGGAGCAGGACTGAGCGCGGCCGGGTGGGGCGGTGGCGAGCCCGACGAGCAGGGCGGCGAGAAGGAGTAAACGGAAGGGTCTCATGATGTCTCTCTCCAGCCGAGACGAGAAGGGCCCCGGCTGCGGAGAGAGACGGAAAACGACCGAGAAAGGGGCCAGCTCTACGGGAAGGTGAGCCCCCAGCTCGCGAGGTCGCCGCTTTCGAAGCCGTCCACGAAGACCGCCGCAGCACCGGGGGCGACCGAGATGTTGGTGGAGCCCACAAGGCCAGCGCAGTTGCCGCCGTCTGCCGCCGTGGCCGTGACCGTGCGCGCCCCGGACGAGCCGTAGATCACCGTCACGCTCGGCCCGGTGCTGCTGCCGAAGATGACGCCGTTGAGGCCGACGTCCCAGGTCCAGGTGGTCGGCGAGGCGCTGCAGTTCGAGCCCTGGGCGGAGAACGCCACTTCAAGGCCCACCTCACCCTGGCTGGGGCCGGTCACGGTCACCACCGGCACCCCGCCGCCCGCGACGATGATCGGTACCGCGTGCGAGAAGATGCTCGAGACGCTCGCCCGTCGCACCCGCAGGCGGGGGATGTAGGTGCCGGCTGTGTTGTAGGTGTGCGAGGTCACCGGCGAAGTGTGGTCCGCGTCCTCGAAAGAACCGTCGCCGTCCCAGTCGTAGTCCCAGAAGTTCGGGGTCCCCACGCTGCTGTCCACGAAGGTGATTGCCTGGCCGGTGTCGGCGAAACAGCCGCTCGCGGTGCAGAACAGCCCGCTGGCGGCGAAGCCGGCCTGGAGCGGGGTGGTGATGGTGATGTCCACCAGGGTCGAGGCGCTGGTGATCGCCGCCTGCTGGCAGTTGCGGATGTCCACCGTCACCGTGTACTGCCCTTCGAGCGTGTAGGTGTGGGTGGGTTGGGTGCCGGCATTGACATCCGCAGTCCACACGGAGGGGGTGTTGTCTCCCCAGTTCCATCGCCACTCGGTGGCTCCCACGGTCTGGATCCGGAAGTTCACCAGGCCCGAACCGAAAGGCGGGCCGTTCAGGGTCTCCGGAGCGCTGCCCGGGCTGGCGAAAGCGAGCGTGGGCAGGGCCGCGAGGACGATCGGCGAGCTGGTGGCCGAGTCGCTACCGCCGGTGTTGCTCACGGTCACGGAGCCGGTGTAGGTGTCCGGCGAAGCGGTAGAGGTATTCCAGTTGAAGGAAGCCGAGCTGCCGGTAGCCACCACCTGGTTCAGGCTGTTGCGAACCTGCCAGGCGTAGCTGATCGGCGCGAGGCCGGTGACGTTCTGGGCGGTGAAGGCGACGGTCTGGCAGAGCAGGGGCGCCGCCGGCGTAGAGCTCACCGAGCCCACCTGGGCCGCCGGGTCCAGCACATTGAGTTGCTGAGAGGTCGAGCTCGAGCCGAAGGCGTTCGAGGCGGTCAGGCCCACGGTTTTCGAGCCCACGGCGTTGAACACCACGCCGGTGGGGTTCTGGCTGCTCGAGTTCGCGGGGCTCGCATCCTGGAAGGTCCAGGACCACGAGGTCGGCGCGGAGGTGGACTGGTCGGTGAACGAGATCGGCTGGCCGCGGTACACGGTACCGGGGCTGTAGGTGAAGGCCGCCGAAGGCGCCGCGGTGGTCAGCTTGTGGATGTCGAAGAGGCTGTAGGCCACGCGGTAGAAGTACTCGCCGTCGAACTTGCCCATCCGCGGGTTGACGAGGTTGAAGCCGGTGGTATTGCGCCGGTAGTACCAGCCCCAGTAGCCGGTGAGCTCACCGCCCACGGTGCGGGCCGGGGGGGTGATGTCCCGCGGGGCGAGGGGGTTGCTCACGTCGTAGAGCCATTCGTCCTGGAGGGCCTGGGCACAGCGGTTGGAATCGCCGAAGTAGAGGAACTGCCGCGAGCCGGACTGCGAGTCCGTGATGAACAGGCCGGCGCCGCCCGCGGGCAGGCTGGCGGTCCAGATCGGTGTGGGCAGTGCGGTCGAGGAGCAGGTGTTGGTCGCCAGGCAGGAGAAGTCGTAGATCCGAGCCTGAGTGCCCGAGCCGGAGATCACCCGCGTCGCCAGGTAGTAGTTGCTCGTCCCCTTGCGCCACAGCGAGACGCCGTGCACGAATTCGGCACTCGAGCCCGAAGTTGCGACCACCAGCGAGGGGCTGGTGGGCGAGCTCACCTTCCAGATCTCGAGCCCGAAATCGTTGCCGCCCGAGGAGAAGGCGACCCAGTGGTTCAGTCCGTCGGCACTGCCCGCCCCGTCCACGTAGCTCACGGTGGTGCGGCTGCCGAGGCGGCGGACGTACACCCCGCAGGTGTTCTGGCCGGGAGTCTCTTCGGTGCAGAGCGTAGAGCGCGCCACTGCGGCGGAGATGTTGTGCACCAAGAGGCCGGCGTTCTTGGTGGCGGTGAAGGAGTAGTCCGTGCCGGCGATGCGAGCGGCGTAGATCTGCTGGGCGTCCTTGTTGTGGTCGCCGTAGCGCGCGAGCGGGGTGGTCTTCGAAGTGGTGTTGAAGATCGCCACGCCGGCATCGCCCGACACGGCGACGGCGACGGCGTTGTCGTTGCCTTCGGGGGCATCGACGTCGCGCACTGGATCGAAGTTGTGGGGATCCGAAGGCCAGACCGGAAAGGCCGAGGGCCCCAGGAGCTTCACCCGCACCGGGTGGGTCCGGCTGCCGGTGGCGTCCCAGATCTGGAGGCCGTAGGCGATGCCGGCGAAAATCCAGTGGTTCTCGACGTCGAGCGATTCCCAGTGGGGCTGGTTCTCGTTGTGCGGGTCGGTGAACTCGTTCCAGTCGGTATTGTCGCGGTCGGCCGGCAGCTGGCTGGTGTCCGTGGGCTGGATCTCTCCCCACAAGGTGGAGGGTGCGCCGAAGGCCGGCGCTCGGCAGGCGACGTACTGGCAGGTGGTATCCGTGCACTGGGCGCGGGCGGGGAGAGCCAAGCCCGGAGCCAGCGAGAGAGCGACCGCAACAACGACGAGACGGGAATTCAAACCCCTCATCCGAGGGACCCTCCAGTCCATCCAAGGACTTGCGTCGAGCGAGTGATGTCCGGCCCGCAATGGGCGCAGTATGTTTCTACGGCATAGTAACACGTGAAGGCTAGGCCTCCGAAAAGTGCACACTGCAAGGCCTACACCATAGAGGAAAGAGCTCCAGTGGCTCAAAATGCGCCACTTTTCGTCACCGCCGAGGCGCTGAAGCGCCTTTTTCCGTCGCCGAGCGGGGCTCGGTGGGTGTGGCAGAATGAGCTCCGGCGATGATCCGCGGCGAGCCGAGAACCTCCACGAGCCACTCCTGGGCACCCCTCCGACGCGACGAGCGATGGGTGGAGCCTCGCCCGGGAACCGGGAATTTCTCCCTGGCCCTGGTCTACGCCAACGGCTACGAGATCGGCATGTCGAGCCTCGGCTTCCAGCGGGTCTACCAGCTGGTGGGGCAGCGGCCGGGGTGGCAGGCGGAGCGATTCTTCACAGACGGCAGCGGCATGCCGCTCTCGGTGGAGTCGGATCGCCCACTTTCCTCCTTCGGCGCCGTGGCTTTCTCGGTCTCCTTCGAGGAGGACTACGTGAACCTCCTCCAGCTGCTGGACCGGGCGCGCATCCCGCTTTTCCGCCACCAGCGGGGAGGCTGGGATCCGCTGATCATTCAGGGCGGCTCTTGCGCTTCGATCAACCCTCTTCCGCTCGCCGATCTGGTGGACGTCTTCACGCTCGGGGCGGCCGAGAACACGCTGCCCGCACTGCTCGCGGCGCTCGAGGAAGAGAGCGGAAGGGAGGCGGTGTTGGAGCGGCTGGCCGGGCAACCGGGCTTCTTCGTGCCGGCCCACCATCATCCTGAGGAGGAGGGCTTCGCCAAGCTCGAGAAGCTCGAGCTCACGGCCGAGCAGTTCCGCCAGCCGGGTCACCTGCCCACCACGGCGATCGTCACGCCGCATACGGAGTTCGCCAACAAGTTCCTGGTCGAGATGTCCCGCGGCTGCCCGGAGAAGTGCAAGTACTGTTGGGCCACTTTCGGCATGGGCACTTTCCGCTGGCATCCCACGGAGTACATCCTGGGAGCCCTGGAGCGGGCGCGGCCGGTCACGGACCAGGTGGGCTTCGTGGCCACTGCCGTGGGCGACCATCCGGAGGTGGAGCGGATCCTCGGAGAGTCCTGCCGCATGGGCTTCCGGGCGTCGGTGTCGTCGATCCGCATCCCGGCAGTGACCGAGGGGGTTCTGGAAGCGCTCTTCCGCTCGGGGGACCGCTCGATCACCCTGGCCCCTGAAACCGGCAGCGACCGGCTCCGAGCGCACCTGAACAAGCCGATCAAGAACGCCACCCTGCTCGAGAAGGTGAGGCTGATCTTCGAGCAAGGGTTCACCCAGCTGAAGCTCTATTTCCTGGTGGGAGTGCCGGGGGAGACGCTCGAGGATGTGCAGGCGATCCTCGACCTCGCTCAGGAGGCTCGAGCCATCCTGGTCGAGAGGGGGCGCCGGAGCGGGCAGCTGGGGCACCTCCACCTGGGCACGAACATCCTGGTGCCGAAGCCGTTCACTCCCTGGCAGCGGGAGCCGATGGCGGAGGAAGCGAGCCTGAAGGAGAAGCTCGCGTTGCTCAAGCGGGGCGTGGCGCGAATGCCGAATGTGTCGATGAGCGGCGGAATTTCGATCCGCCAGGCGATCTGGCAGACCTACCTGAGCAAGTCAGGGCCGAGCGCGGCGCCGCTTCTGGTGGCCGCGGCCCGCGGCCAAAGCTTGGCCTCGCTGCTACGCGAGCACGAGGAGGAGATCCGGCCGGTGGTCTTCGGGCGCATCGATGGAGAGTGCCGCTGGCACTTCCTGCGGCAGAGGAATACCAGCTTGCCGGCTCAGGAACGTCTGGTGGGCGTGAGCTAGGGGGTCGAGGTCGGGAGAGGAACGGGCTGCCGGGGAGGGCTTGGTGCCGAAGGCCGGACTCGAACCGGCACGGATTGCTCCACACGCCCCTCAAACGTGCGCGTCTACCAATTCCGCCACTTCGGCGCGAGGGGCATTGTAGCAGCGAGAAACCGGGAGCTGTCTAGTCCTCGCGGTTGCCGGCACTTCGCCGTTTATACTCTCAGCTGATGCCCGCCCTGCTCGAGGAGCTTCCGCTCGCCGCCACAGCTGAGCTGGGCCCGTTCCGGCGCCGCGACTACCTGGCCTTGCCGGACGAGCCCCGCTGCGAGCTCCTCTATGGGAGCCTGTACGTGAGCCCAAGCCCGTCTTCTTTGCATCAAGTGGTCGTTACCTTGCTCTGGGATGCTCTGAACCGAACCACCGAGTCATCGCGCGGCTTGGCCCTCGTCGCGCCGCTCGACGTCGCCCTCTCGGACCACTCGGTGGTGCAGCCGGACGTGATCTACGTCTCCCGGGAGAGGCGGAGCATCGTGGGGGAGCGCATCGAGGGCGCGCCGGATCTGTTGGTAGAGGTGCGTTCTCCCGGCACTGCCCGACGGGACCGCGTGCAGAAGCTCAAGCTCTACGCCGAGAGCGGAGTGGCCGAATACTGGATCGTCGATCCGGAAGAGAAGGAGATCGACTTCCTGGTCAACGAGGCCGGCCGCTTCGTGGTGGTGATCCCCGACGGCGAGGTCTACCGTTCGGCAGTCCTCGCCGGAGTGGAGCTCGACATCCCCGCCTTCTGGAATCGAGTCGCCCTGAAGCTCAGCTAGCTGCCGGTCGGACCGGGCGCCGGAGCCGGAGTGGCCGGGACGCTCTGGGCCGGCTGGCTCGCGGGCGGCTGAGTGGCCGGGGCGGCGCCGCC
>CALMKX010000082.1 GCA_937867335.1 uncultured Acidobacteriota bacterium | reverse complement strand
CTCCTCAAAGGTCCGGCCCCGGTCGCGATCACCGCGCAGGCGCAGCCGCAGCGGCGGCAGCTTGCTAGCCGACCCCTTGCGGGTTGATCGTGGAAGATCCGAAGGTGGACCAGGACGCCATCACTGAAGAGCGGGATTGGTTCGCCTCGGCCGAGACCTCACACGGCGCTGGTGTCTCTTCCCGGCTGCAACGGCTATAGCCGACGATCGCCCCGCCACGGACCGGCGCTCCGTGCAAAGGCACGCCCGCTCCATCGTCTGCTGGAATGAAAGGCGAATACGTCGAACGACCGTGCCGCCGTCCCTGCCGGAATGATATTCGCCACGACGCCGCTTGCAGCGATCAGGCTGAACGCAACATTGAGGCGTTCCTCGCCCGACACGGCGGAGTAAACGCGGTCAGTCGTTCTAAGGCGTGATCGCGATCGTCTTTCATTCGCAGTGCCTTCGGATCGAGCGCGAAACGGGACGGCGCGTCCTTCCAAAAATTGGAAGCCGTAATTCCAAAATCGCATCATATTCAACAAAACCGATAGCTCCTAAAAACAAGCAAGCAATCACGCTTCCCTCGTGCGGAACGTCGCAGGGGAAGGTTAGCCGTTGCTCGTTTCGTTTGAGAAAGAGGAAATCATGTCAAGCAAGCTCAACGGCAAGACGGTTGTTCTTGTCCACGGTGCTTTCGCGGATGGCTCCAGTTGGGCGAGGGTAATTCCCCTTCTGGAAGCCAAAGGGTTGAAGGTCGTCGCCGTACAAAACCCGCTCAGTTCGCTCGAGGACGATGTCGCCGCTGCGCGCAATGCGATCGACCAGCAGAGCGGACCCGTCATTCTCGTCGGACATTCCTGGGCCGGTGTCGTCATCGCGCAAGCCGGCGTTCACGAAAAGGTGGAGTCGCTCGTCTACGTGACAGCACTCGCGCCCGATCAGGGACAGTCGGTGGTGGACCTTCTGGCAGGAAACGTTCCGGCATGGGCAGACTCGCTGGAAAAGGACGCCGGCGGTTTCGTGAAGCTTGCCGCGAATACGGTCGGGAAATATCTCGCCCATGATCTGCCGGATTCCGAGGTCCGCATCATCGCGGCGACGCAGGGTCCGTGGAAATGGGACTGCACATCGCAGAAGGTGACGGAGGCGGCATGGCGCAGCAAACCGTCCTGGAGCGTCGTCGCGGAGCAAGATCAACTGATCCCCGGTGAATTCCAGGAGCAGATGGCGAAGAACATCGGCGCGCAAATCGTCAAGGTGCCATCGAGTCACGTCGTCATCCTCAGTCATCCCGAGAAGGTCGCCGAGACGATCAAGAACGGCAAGGTCACCTTCCGCGAAGGTGTGGCGACGGGAGAGCGCCCCGGCGTCCTCATCCGCGGCCCGCAAAGCGCGCCGCTTTCGATGGCGGCGGAGTAGCGCTCAGCTTATCGGCCAGATCACAGCGGCAGTCCAGGCCGTCACCAGCGACAGTATGATGCCCGGAACGATTCGTATCGCGAACGCGCGCGAACCCGTCATCGCTGCGACGGCGACCTTTGAACCCGCGTTTGCGCTGAGCGCAGCGAGAATCGGCATCACCGCCTCGGCCGGGGTTAGCTTGTTCGCCGCCGCCATGGACCCGACCGAAACCGAAGCCGCATGGGGATCGGCAAGGCCGGCGACTGCGGCGCCCAATAGGATTCCGCTCTCCCCGAAAGCGCGTTGAAGCCCTGCGGAGAGAACCAGTGCCGTCGCCATGGTCGCCCCGAAGATCAAGGCGGCCCGGGGGCTGAAGGCGCGTCCTGTCCCTCCGCCAGCTTCTTGCCTGGAATGGATTGCTGCGATCGTAAAGAACGCTCCATAGAGGCCTGCGGCGGCGGCGCCTGCAGCAAGAGAGGGCAGCGCCGCAAGCAAGGTGGGCAGGCTGACGACCCAGAGGAGGAGCATCATCTGTAGGAACGTCGCAACCGTTGAAAGAGCTGCGCCGCCCACGGCAGATGCGGCCGCGTGCGGATCGCGCGCCGCGCGCCCCCCCATTGCGGCAATCGTCGCCGTGCTCGAGACGAATCCAGCCGCGAAACCGGCAATTGGCAGGCCGGCACGGGCTCCTAGCAATCGCGTGGCGATGTGTCCGCAAGCGCCGATCGCCATCACGGAGACCACCACGAGCCAGACCAAGTGTGGATTTAGGGCATTGAAGGGGCCGAGAAACTGATCGGGCAGGATTGGCCAGACAACCAGGCTCGCGACGGCCAGCACGATTGCGTCATTGAGCTCGGGCGCGCTCAGCACGCCGAGCGCAAAGCGATGAATAGGCTCCTTCATCGCCAACAAGGCCACGCTCAACGCACCTAGTCCTGCCGCCAGCCCAGGGGCGGAGATAGCGAGCCCGCCGAGGATGACCACCGCGATGAGCGCGATCTCGGTGGTGATGCCTGGATCGTCGCCGGCTTTGTTGAAACTGGCCAACGACGCCACGGCTGCAACGCCTAGTGCTACGGCGGCCAGCAGAACGCCCCCGGCCAGATGAAAGCTGGCGGCCCCCGCCAGCGCCGCGATAGCGAAGGAGCGAACGCCTGCCGAGCGTCTCGCCGAGCCTTGCCCCTTGCTGCGCTCACGCTCCAGACCGACCAGCAGCCCGAGCCCCAGCGCAACGGTGAAGTTGATCCAGATCCCTGTCATGCCGGACTGCGCGCAGGCTGCATCAAACGTGTCCTGCTGCCTTTCTCAGGACCAGCACCGAGCAGGTCGCGTGCCGCGCGACATGCGCGGCGTTTGGTCCGATGAGATAATCCTTCATCTCCGGCCGGTGCGATTCCATGACGATGAGATCGCTGCCGTAGTCTTTGGCCGCGGCCAAGATCTCGCCCGCAATGCTGCCGAACTTCACGTCGGCCCGCACGGACACGCCACGATGATCGACGCTCTCCGCGACGGCATTAAGCCGGCTGCGGACTTCCCTAAGGGTTTCCTCCAGCTGAAAGGCGAGTTGCACGCCCATGAACATGGCGGTGACATCGGGGACGACGGCAATCAAGGTCACTGACGCGGCGTCTTCCCGCGCCAGTGCCAGGGCCTCGGGAAGCGCGTAGCGCCAGCTGCTTTCGTGCGCGATGTCGATGGGAACGAGAATGGAGACAAACATGGGGGCTCTCCGTGCGCTGCCCGGGCCATGAACTCAGTCTAGCAGAAAGAGCTTCGGTATCGTTGCTTTACGTCAACCCGGCATGGCCAGCTCCGGCCCTGCCTGGAGACACAACTCCAGCGTCCGTAAGTGCCGGCGGCTGAGGGCAAGCGGCAAAAATCCTCTTTCGATCCCCCAAGGCCTGCCCGAAATCGCCATCGGCGGCGACCCAGACATCTCGCGCGGCATTTCGCCCCCGCGCCGCTCGAAATCCCTCGTGTTCTAACCCCAGGCTCCTGCGCCCGCCGTCACCCTCCAAATCCAACGCGGCGCACCGGCGTCGTCCATCAATTGCGCGTCAGCTTCTTGTACTTGATCCGGTGCGGCACCAGCGCCTCGTCGCCGAGGCGGCGCTTGCGGTCCGCCATGTAGTCCTCGAAGTTGCCCTCGAACCACTCGACATGGCTGTCGCCCTCGAAGCTGAGGATGTGGGTGGCGATGCGGTCGAGGAACCAGCGGTCGTGGCTGATCACCACGGCGCAGCCGGCGAAGCCCAGCAGGGCCTCCTCGAGACCGCGCAGGGTGTCCACGTCGAGGTCGTTGGTGGGCTCGTCGAGCAGCAGCAGATTGCCGCCGCTCTTGAGCAGCTTGGCCAGATGCAGGCGGTTGCGCTCGCCGCCCGAGAGGTCCTTGACTCGTTTCTGCTGATCAGCCCCGCGGAATCCGAACTGAGAGAGGTAGGCGCGAGAGTTCACCTCCCGCTTGCCCACCAGGATCAGCTCCTTGCCGCCGTCGGAGACCTCCTCCCACACCGTTCTCTCGCCGCCGAGAGCCTCGCGGCTCTGATCGACGTAGGCGATGGCCACCGTGTCGCCGATCCGCAGCGTCCCCGAGTCCGGCTCTTCCTGGCCCACCAGCATGCGGAAGAGGGTGGTCTTGCCGGCGCCGTTGGGGCCGATCACGCCCACGATGCCGCCTCGGGGCAGGAGAAAGCCCACGTCTTCCATCAGCAAGCGGTCGCCGTAGCCCTTCGACAGGTGCTGGGCTTCGATCACCAGATCACCCAGGCGGGGGCCAGGAGGGATCGAGAGTTCCGCCGGCCCGAAGCGCTTCTCGGCGGCCTGCTCCTCGCTCAGCAGCTCCTCGTAGCGACTGATGCGCGCCTTGCCCTTGGCGTGGCGGGCCCGCGGGCTCATTTGGATCCATTCGAGCTCGCGCTCCAGGGTGCGCCGGCGGCCGGAGGCCTCCTTCTCCTCCTGCTCCAGGCGCTTCTGCTTCTGCTCCAGCCAGGAGGAGTAGTTGCCCTCCCAGGGGATGCCGGCCCCGCGATCGAGCTCGAGGATCCAGCCGGCCACGTTGTCGAGGAAGTAGCGGTCGTGGGTCACCGCCACCACCGTGCCCTTGTACTCGGCGAGGTGGCGCTCGAGCCAGGCCACGGATTCGGCGTCGAGGTGGTTGGTGGGCTCGTCGAGCAGGAGCAGGTCCGGCTGGCGCAGCAGTACCTGGCAGAGGGCCACCCGCCGTCGCTCGCCGCCGGAGAGGTGGTCCACTCGCTCGTCCGGGGGCGGCAGGCGCAGGGCATCCATGGCGAGCTCGAGGTGGCGGTCGAGCTCCCAGGCGCCGGCGGCCTCGATCTGGTCCTGGAGCTGGCCCTGCTCGGTGAGCACCCGGTCCATCTCCTCGGGGCTCAGGTCCTCTCCGAGCTTCATCGATAGCTCGTCGAAGCGGGTGAGCAGGGCGCGAGTGCCGGCCACGGCCTCCTCGACGCATTCGAGCACGGTCTTGCCCGCCGGCAGGCTGGGCTCCTGGGGGAGGAGGCCCACGCTGTAGCCGTCGCCCAGGAAGGACTCGCCGCCGAAGTCGCGATCGAGCCCGGCCATGATCCGCAGCAGGGTGGACTTGCCCGCGCCGTTGGCGCCCAGCACGCCGATCTTGGCGCCGTAGTAGAACGACAGCCAGATGCCGCGCAGGATCTCCTTGCCCTGGGGAGTGGTCTTGCGCAGATCCTTCATGGTGTAGATGAACTGCGGGGACATCGTGCCTCCTCGGTAGCCGCCCAACGGCGGGGCGGCATTCTACGCCAGCGGCTGGTGTGCGGCAGCTTCCGGGCAGGCCCTCTGCCGGCTCGGAGAGGGCACGAGCCGGTCGGGCGGAGGCAAGTGCGGTTTCATTCCGCAACCAAAGGCAAGTAGTCATATTTTGCTAAAGTAAATTGGTCATTTATGTGTCGCGAGAGAAATGATCTATAATGAGAGTCGCCTGGCCAGGCCTGCTGTTTGTGGCCCTTGTCGTTCTCCGCGGTCGGTGCTGCAGAACGGATTTTCTGTAGCCGAATGGAGGCATGCGCCATGGCTCGAAAAAGGTTTCTCCTGAGGCTTTTCGCCCTCCTATCCATCCCGCTCTCGATCTCACTTCGTGCCGAGGAGGTCTGTCTGCCGAGCTGCGACGCTCGGGACGCTCGTATGTTGAGTCTTTCTGGAGCCGGCTTCGGGCTCCTCGATGCCAGTCGCCTGAGCCTCTACGTGGCAGTGCCCGCCACGGCCACGGAGCTCGGTTTCGGCATCTTCGACGGCGATCTCGGGGGCTTCTGGGACAATCCCACCGGCTCGCCTTTCCATGTCTTCGTGAGCCTCTATGCCGATCCCCAGCAGACCGGCTCGACCGCTACGCTGCTCGGCCGCTGGTCCGAGGCGGCGTTCGAGGACAACGCCTGGGTGGACCAGAGCGTACCGGCCACGGCTGCCTGTCGGGCCGCCAACGGAGCCTGCATCGGCAGGCTCGACTTCGCCCTGCTCGGCCAGGACCCCTACGCCCTGACCAGCTTCAAGGTGCGCACGGCGAGCCCGGGCGAGCTGCTGCTGCCGAGTCAGCCGCTGGCGCTCCTGCCCGCGATGTTCAGCATGGCCGATGTCGCGGTGCTGTACCCGAGTTATCCCTCGCTCGAGGAGACCACCTACGACGGCAGCTGGCAGCTCTTCTGGGTGCTCCCCCAGCGTCTGGACCAGCTCAGGATCTGGGACGGAGATACCGACTTCGGCGCTTCCGACTGCCAGTACCTCGACAGCAACGACCCGGACACTCCGGATGCGCCCTTCCTGCCGCGCTGGGCAGTCAACGCCCAGCCGGAAGGCGTGGCCGAGGGAGATCTCGTCGCCTGCGGGAGGGCCACCGGCTCTCCTCCCGACGACGACCTCGGCCAACCCCTCTACCTGCGATCGCCGGCGATCCAGTATCGAGTGGTAGCACCCGACGGCCGCTCTTTCTTGAACGCCGACCCTTCGGGCAACCTCGAATGGGAGCTCTTCGCAGTGCCGTTCTCGCTGGCACAAGGCGGGGATCCGAAGGCGGGGGCCTTGCCGCCCGGTGTCTACCGGTTGGAGGTGAGCGGTTGGGATCTGGCCAATCGCGTCGGCTTCTACTTGCCGAGCCTGGTGGGAGTTCTGGAATCCGGCGAGCCGGCCCTTCCCCAGCTCCTGGCCCTTCGTCGCTGAGGCTGCCTTCCGCGGGGCCCGAGCCGGTCGCTCCGGCCGGCTCGGGTACGCTCCCGAGAACCGTCGCTCCCTCGTGCTATAACCCGAGGCGCATGGCACGCCCGATGGCCGCGCCTCCCCGCCCTTCGCGCAAGCGGCTCTGGCTGCCGTTCGGCTTGCTGCTCACGGCGCTCGCCGGCCTGGCTGCGGTGCTCCTCGAGCCCGCGGCGGTTGTGCCCTCGGTAGCGGAGCCGCCGCTGGTGCCGGAGCTCACCTCGGCCACCGTGGCGGGCCGGCCGTTGATCCTGCTCGAGGTGGAGGGCTTCGAGCGCGCTCAGCTTCTGGGGGCGGGCAATGGCCTGCCTCACCTCGCCTACCTGGTGGCCAACGGCCGCTCTGGCCCGCTCTCGGCAGCCGCCGTGGCGGAGCCGCCGGTGCTCTGGAGCTCGCTCGCCACCGGGAGCGAGCCCCTGGTGCACGGCGTCTTGGACTTCACCCGCTTCCGGCCCGAGGGAGGCGCCCGCCAGGCGATCACTCGCTACGACCGCCGGGTGCCGGCGCTGTGGACGTTCGCCTCGGCCGCCGGCAAGCGAGTGGGAGTGTTCGGCGGCTGGGCCAGCTGGCCGGCAGAGCCGCTCCACGGGCTGTCGGTGGCGGAGCTGCGCCATGAGCCCATGCCCCTCGAGCCCCTGAGCGGAGCCGTCTATCCACCAGCCGAGGCTGGCCTCTGGGCTCGCGCTCTCGAGAGCGCAGAGCGGGGGCTGAAGCCGGAGGCGTTGCGCCCCTATCTGGCTCTGGAGCCGGGCCCCAGCTCGGTGGTGGCACCGGCTCCCGGCTCACCCGAGCTCGCCCTGCGAACGGCCTTCTCCGAGCTCCGGGCCCTGGACACCCTGGCCAAGGACTGGCTCGGCAGAGCTCCGCCGCCGGATCTGCTGGTGCTCTCGCTTCGGGGCTTCGACGCCGCCTGCCGCTTGGCTCTCGCCAACGCTCGTTCCGGGGAGGACACGGTGGCCTCGCCGGCGGCCGCTGCCAGTTTGAAGGAGCTCGATCAGCTGGCCGAGGAGTACCGCCGCCGGGCCGAGCAGGCGGGGGGTGCCCTGCTGCTGGTGGCCACCCCCGGCTACCGACTCCATTTGCCGAGCGTCGCGGCCCTGGGCCAGGCCGAGGGCTTCTATGTCCTCTGGGGCGCAGGCGTGAGCCCGGACCAGGGCGCGGCCGAGCCGGCCGAGCCTTCACGGCTGTTCGCCACGGCCGCAGCGTATCTGGGCCTTCCCGTGCTGAGTGGCGCCGAGGTCCCTGTACTCGGCGGGGTGGAGCTGCCGCCGGGGGATCGCCAGGTCGAGGTCAGGGGCCTCGGCCTCGAGGGCCCGGAGCGAGAGCTCGCCGAGCCCGCGGCTGCCAGGCAGGCCGGGCTCGAGCTGCTCCGGGGCTACGGCTATCTCGAGGAGACGGATCTGGAAGATGCTCCGGCCAGCGTGAAGACCGGCCTCGACAGCCGCACACCGGCCGCTCTGGCCAACGAAGGCCTGCTGCTCGCGGCGGCCGGCGACCTGGACGCAGCCCAGAGCCTGCTCGAAAGGGCCCTGCACACCTGGCCGGAAAACCCTCGACTCCGCTGGGCCCTGTCTCAAGCGCTCTACCTTGCCGGCGGGGATCGCGAGCGCAGCGACAGCCTGCTGCTCGGAGCGGCCGCGGAGCTCGCGGACGGCCCGCGCCTGGTGGCCGAGCGCAGCCAGGCCTGGTGGCTCAAGGGCGAGACCGAGCGAGCCCTGCGGCTGCTCAACGCGGCGCTGGTGCGGGCGCGCATCGCGTGGGCCCGCGGGCAGCTCAAGGTCGCGGTGAACATGCTGCGGCGCGCGGCCAACCAGTTCCCGAAATCCTCGGCGGTTCAGGTGACGCTGGCCGACCTCTACCTGGAGCTGGATCGCCCCGAGCTCGCCCTAGAAGCTGCCGCGGTCGCTGAACGCCTCGATCCCAGCGAGACCGGGCGGGTGGTGATCTCCCGGGTCCGCAAGGAGATCCACGAGCACCTCTTCGACTGGGGTGACTCGACCTCGACCGG
>CALMKX010000081.1 GCA_937867335.1 uncultured Acidobacteriota bacterium | reverse complement strand
GCACCTGCTCCGGCGCCCGTCGCCCCGATGGCCGCTGCCGTTCCGGCTGCCGCCCCGCCGGTTGCCCCGGCCACCAAGGTGGTGGGGGTCTACACCAGCGGCTTCGTGCCGCCGCCGGCCTACGGGCCGAACGACGACGTGGACATCGAGCCGATGTCGAAGATCCGCGCCATCACCGCGGATCACATGCGCTACTCGAAGGACACCTCGGCCCACGTCACGACCGTCTTCCACATCGACATGTCCGGTGTGGCCAGGGCCCGCGACCGTGCCCGGCGGCGTTTCGAGGAGGCCAACGGCACCAAGCTGACCTTCATGCCGTTCATCTTCAAGGCGGTGGCCTCGGCCTTGAAGCGCCACAAAAAGGTCAACGCCTCTCTCGACGGCAGCAACGTGGTCTACAAGAAGAGCATCAACCTGGGCATGGCCGTGGCCCTCGACTGGGGCCTGGTGGTGCCGGTCGTCAAGAATGCCGACCAGCTCTCCCTGGTGGGCCTCGCCAAGACCGCCAACGACCTCGCCGACCGGGCCCGGAACAAGAAGCTGGGGCCGGACGAGCTCAAGGGCGGCACCTTCTCGATCACCAACCCCGGAGTGTTCGGCTCGCTCTTCGGCATGCCGATCATCAACCAGCCGCAGGTGGCGATCCTCGGCATCGGCGCCATCGAGAAGCGGCCGATGGTGCTGCAGGACTCCCTGGGCAACGACATGATCGCGATCAAGACCATGTCCTACTTCGCCATCACCTACGACCACCGCCTGGTCGACGGCGCCGACGCCGACCACTTCATGAACGACGTGAAGAAGACCCTCCAGGAAGAGACCTGGCAGGAGCTGGCGGCCTACATGTGAGCCGAGCGGGGGCGGCAAGGGGCGGCAAGGAGTCGCCCCTCAGCCCGCCTCCGGTTCCCACTCGAAGCCCTTCTCCTCGGGGCCCAGGGGTTGGTTCTCGAGGACCTGGAAGACGCAGCGGCCTTTGCCGTCCTGGAAGCGCTCCAGGCGAACCACCCGACATCCCAAGAGCCGCGACAGCACGGAAACCGTGACGCTGCACAGCGCCGGCCGGCGGCTGGCCACGGCCAGGAAGGGGCAATTGCGCTCCACCAGCCGGAGCTCGCCCTCCGGGCCGGTCTCGACCTGGATGAACGGATCCCCCTCGTGGTAGATCGCCCGTAGCTTCTCGAGCCGCTCACGCAGGGCCAGGCCCTCGAGCTGAGGCCCGAGTTGGCGCACCCGCGCCTCGGCCAGGGCCGCGAGAAGACCCCGCAGGGCCTCAGCGCCCATCTCGCTCGCCACGGTGTCCAGCAGCTCGAGGGCGAGGTCGTCGTAGTGTTTGGGGAAGAGATGGTCGCCCGCCGCGGTGAGGCCGTAGAGGCGGTAGGGCCGGCCGGCGCCCTCGGCGAGGCGGCTCTCGGCCGTGGCTCGCAGCCAGCCGCCCCGCTCGAGCTCGCCCACCTGCTGCCGAACCGCCTCGTAGCTGAGTCCGAGGCGGCCGGCGAGCTCGCGCAGCGGCAGAGGGCCCTCGCCCTTGATCGCCGAGAGGATGGCCCGCTGGGTGAAGGGCAGCGCTGCGAACGGAGAGCTCATCAAGGGGGTGGCGCGCCTTCGGCCGGCTGAGCCCCGCGACGGTGGACTCCCACGCCGTGCCGGTACACCAGCTCGCCGCCCAGCGCTCCTGCCACAGCCAGCACAGCGCAGCCGACGAGCGTCGCGGCGGTGGCCCAGCCGGGGTGGGCCGGCGTCGGCGTCCGAGCCCCACGGTGGAGCAGCAGGCTCGCCACGAACAGCCCACCGGCGCTCATCGCCCACAGCATATGCCGGGTGGCGACCTTCTCGGCGGGCTGGCCGGCCGGCAGGCCGAGGAAGTCGACGAGACCCGTCGCCGCGGCCGGCACCAGCCCCACCAGCCCGAGCCCCAGGCAGGCTCGGGCGAGCCACCACCACGAAGGCTCGGCGAGGGCCAGGCCGAGGCAGTCCCAGACGGCAGCGCCGAGAAACAACCCCACGGGCAGGTGGACGAGGGCCGGATGCAGGGGATGGCCCAGCAGCCGGGCCCCGGATGGGCTAGGGGTACTCATCGGCGCCATCGCTCGACCCTCCCGGCTCAACCCAGCGCCGAGATCAGCACCAGCGCGAAGCCGGCGACCGCCACCAGCGCGTGGACCACGATGAGCCCCCTGGGCAGCGGCCGGCCCTTGGCGTGGAGAACGAAGAGCACCAGCCCACCCAGGGCGGCCACCACGAACAGGCCGATGGCGAGCGGTAGGCGACCGACGTCGCCGCCGCCGATTACCACCTTGACGAGGGCCGCGAGGCCGATCACCGCCAGGACTCCGTGGGCGAGAGCGGCCGCGAGCTTGGGCGGGTTGCCGCGCAGGTGGGACACGGCGAGGTAGAGCCCCACCAGAGCGGAGGCGGCAAGAAAAGCCAGGACGTAGCTGAGCATCGGGTTCCTCCTTTTGGAATGGCGCCACCCTAGCAGGGGGAGAGAAAAAATACAAGATATGACTTGTATATTTTGGAGACCGGGCTGTCCTCGCAGGCTCGTGACCGGGCTAGAATGCTCGGGTGAGCTCCCCCGAACCGCGCCGGCTGCTCCACTGGGGCTTCCTGGGCCGGGTGCCCTATCGCGAGGCCCTCGAGCGGCAGCTCGCCACCCGCGACGCCCTCAAGCGAGGAGCCGGCCCGGAGCATCTGTTCCTGCTCGAGCATCCCCACGTCTACACCCTGGGGCGCAACGCCGGCGATCAGGACATCCTGGCGAGCACCCGTTGGCTCGCCGAGCGGGGCGCCGAGGTGGTGACCACCGACCGCGGCGGCCAGGTGACCTACCACGGCCCCGGCCAGCTGGTGGGATACCCCATCCTCAACCTCTCGCCGGACCGGCGGGATATCCGGCGCTACGTACGGGACCTGGCCGAGGTGCTGGTGGCCACCCTGGGGGACTACGGTCTCGCCGCCCAGCCGGGCGAGGAGCAGGCTCTGATCGGCGTCTGGGTGGGCAAGCGCAAAGTCGCCTCGATCGGCGTCCACCTCTCCCGCTGGCTCACCACCCACGGCTTCGCCCTCAATGTCAGCACCGATCTTCGCTACTTCGGCGCCATCGTGCCCTGTGGCTTGAGGGGGGTCGAGATGGCCTCGATCGAGTCCCTCACCGGCGGCCGACCCCCTCTCTCCGAGGTGGCCGAGCGCCTGGCCGGCCATCTCGCCCGTCGCTTCGAGCGCGAGCTCTCCGCTCTCACTCCTGAACCGCTTTGCCTCACCGCTTCCTGAGCCATACCGCCGACCTCGGGGTCGAGATCGAGGCAGCGAGCCTCGACGCCCTCTTCGCCGACGCCGTCGCCGCCTTCTCGGACGCCATCACCGAGGTGGACCAAGTGGCCGAGAGAGTGGCTCGGCCGCTCTCGGCCGAGGCGCCGGAGCTGCCGGACCTCTTGCTGGCCTGGCTCGAAGAGCTGCTCTAACTGTTCGAGACCGAAGGGCTGATCTTCCGCCGAGCCGAGGCTCGGGTAGACCACCGCGAGGGCGCCTGGAGGGCCGCCGGCGAGGCCTACGGCGAGCCCTGGGACGGAGCGCGGCTGCCGCTCAAGGTGCTGATCAAGGCGATCACCTACCACCAGCTCGAGGTGACGAGGGCCGCCCAGGGCTTCCGGGCCAGGGTGATCTTCGATATCTGATCGCGGCCCGCACCGGCGTTGACTTCCGCCTTGCGCCGCACTAGCGTCTCACCGCGATTTCTTGCTGAAGGAGGCCCTGCTTGGCCGAGCCGGAGCGATCTCCGAAGGGCTCACCCGAAGAACAGTTCGAGGTCGATCCTCTCACCCGCAACGAGTACATCACCGCCCTGGTCCACTACTACCGCGGCGAGCGCAGCCGCGCCGACGCCTGGCGGGCCCGGCTGGACCCCACCACCAACTGGGCGGTGGCCACCACCGGAGCGATGCTCTCCTTCACCTTCGCGAGCCCGGACCAATCCCACGTCAGCCTGCTGCTGGCCAATTTTCTGGTCTTGATCTTCCTCGGCTTCGAGGCCCGCCGTTTCCGCTATTTCGACGTCTGGCGGGCGCGGGTGCGGATGATCGAAGAGAACTTCTTCATCCCGATCATCCGCCGCAACCTGGTGAGCCCGAGGAGCGACTGGCGCGAGTCCATGGCCCGGGACCTCGACCACCCCACGTTCAAGATCTCGGTGCTCGAGGCGGTGGCCATCCGGCTGCGCTTCAACTACATCTGGATCTTCGCCGCGATCTCCCTGGCGTGGCTGGCCAAGCTATCGGTCCATCCCACCCACGCGCAAAGCTTCGCCCAGGTGATGGCCCGTATGGAGATCGGCCCCTTGACCGGCCGAGAGGTGATCCTCGGCTGGGCCGCCTTCTGGGTGGCAGCGGTCTGGCTGGCCATCTGGGGAGGAGGGCGAGGGCGCCACGGCGACGAGGTGCATGGGCTCGAGAAGGAGATCGAGCACTGGAAGACCTGAGAGCCGCAGCCCGCCCCGGGCCTCAGCGGCCGGGGTTGGCGGCGGCCGGCACCGCGGCGGGAGGCACCACATCGGCCGGCAGCAGCAGCCAGAGGCGGCCCCGGTTCTTCATCCGGCCGGCGATCTCCTCGGCTTCGGCGCCGTGGCCCCAGAAAACGTCGCCCCGCAGCGGCCCGGTGATCGCCCCGCCGGTATCCTGGGCCACCAAGAGGCGCTGCAGGGGCAGGTCCGGTTGGGACGGGTCGACGCTCGGGCGGCTGGCAGCGAGCCACAAGGGCACCCCCAGCGGCAAGAAGGCGAGATCCACGGCCAGCGAGCGCCCTGCGGTGAGCTCCACGCCTTCCGAGCCCACCGGCCCTCCCGCCAGTTTCTGGAAGAACACGTAGGAGGGGTTCTCGGCCAGTAGATCCCGCGCCTCGGCGGGATGGTCGGCCAGCCAGCGGCGGATGGACTGCAGCGAGACCTCCTCTCTCTTGAGCTCGCCGCGCTCGAGCAGCACTTTGCCGATCGCCACGTAGGCGTGGCCGTTCTGGCCGGCGTAGCCCACTCGCAGCGTCTTGCCCCCCGGCAGCTCCACCCGCCCCGAGCCCTGGATGTGCAGGAAGAAGGCGGCTACCGGGTCGTCCACCCACACCATCTCCAGGTGCTTGCCGGCGAGGGCCCCGGCATCGATCTCGGCGCGGTCGAAATAGGGCACCAGCTCGCCTCCGGCCACCCGGCCGAGGATCTTCCGTCCGGCGAGCTCCGGCTTGAAACGCCCGAGATCGGCCACCAGCAGATCCCGAGGCCGCAGGTAGAGGGGAGTCGCGTAGGTCGGAGTCGGCTTGAGGCTGCCCCGCAGGCTCGGCTCGTAGTAGCCGGTGAAGAGCCCCTGGGGCTCCTCCCGGTTGCTCAGCCGATAGGCGCGGAACCGGCTCTCGAGCAGGCTGCGCAGGGCGGCGTCCTGGCCCGGATGGAGCGCCGCCAGCGCTTTGCAGGGCCCGCGCCAGTCTCGCGCCCGGCCGGCCAGCTGGTGGGGGCCGATCCCCCGGCTCTCCGGCAGCTTCAGGATCATCGAGCAGGAGGCCTCGAGGGCCGGCAGGGCTTCCGCCAGAGAATCCTCGGCCCAGCCTGGAAGCTGGGCGAAGGAGGCCGCCTCGAGCCGCAGCTCGGGGGGCGGCGGTGGTGGCGCGGGAGGTGGGGCCGAAGCCTGGACGGCCGAGGCCCGGGCGAGCTCGGCTTCGAGCAGGCGGTTCGCCCGCAGCGCCAGGAGCCACAGCCCGGCCAGGGCCAGGCAAGCGGCGAGGGCAGCGAGGGCGATCCACCGCCAGCGCTGCCCGGGCTCGGTAGGCGTCATGCGCGCGCGCTGGCTCCCGAAAGCTAACCCGCGGCGCGGGCCAGCACCTCACCCACCCGTGTCAGGGCCGGGGCCACCTCCTCGACGCTGATCGCGCCCACCGAGAGGCGGAACCAGCCGTTGTTGAACGAGGAGCCGAAGGCGTGGAACGGGACGATCGCGAAGCCGGCCTCTTCGAGCAGGAGCTTGCGGATGGCGCGGTTGTCGCCGAGCTCGCGGATCAAGTCGAACTGGGCCGAGAGGTAGAGGGCCCCGGCCGGCGGCAGGTGGCGAACCGGCAGCCCACGGCGGGCGAGCGCCGAGAGGCCGGTGTCGAGGGCGGCCAGGCGCAGGTTGATGGCTTCGCGGATGCTCCCCGCGGCGCTCGCCGCGAGGGCCGGGTCGGCCAGGAGCTCGGCGGTGGCCAGCTGCTCCGGCTTCGGTGCCCAGGCCCCCACATGGCCGAGCAGGTCGCGCATGCGCTGGATCAGATAGGGCGGCCCCACCGACCAGCCCACGCGCAGGCCGGTGGCGGCGAAGGCCTTGCTGATGCCGTCCACGAACACGGTGTAGGGCGCCACCTCGGGCACCAGGTCCACCGGCGTCTGGTGCGGTGCGCTCTCGGCGGCGATCAGCCAGTAGATCTGGTCGTAGAGCAGGAAGAGCGGCCGAGAGCCCGCGCCACGGCGGCGGTTCTCGTCCACCACCAGCTGGGCGATCGCCGCCAACTGCTCGCGGCGGAAGCCGCTGCCGGCCGGGTTGAGCGGGCTGTTGAGGGCGATCAGCCGGGCTTCGGCCAGGTGCGGCGCGAGCTCCTCGGCGGTGGGCAGGAAGCCGTTCTCGGCTCGGGTCTCGACGGCGATGCCCTTAGCCAGGCTCAGATGGGTGTAGTGGTTGTTGTTCCAGGAGGGCACCGGGTAGACCACCACGTCCCCCGGATCGAGCACCGCTTGGTAGGTGGCCCAGATCAGCGGCCGCGCGCCACCGGCGATGAGCACGCCCTCGAGCGGATAGTCCAGCCCGAGCTCCGTCTGGTAGAAGCTCTGGACGGCCCGGCGCAGCTCCGGCACGCCGTCCGACGGCGGATAGTTGGTCTGACCGGCGGCGAGAGCGCGGGAGATCGCTTCCTCCAGACGGGCCGGAATGCGGAATTGCTTGGGGGAGAAATCTCCCACGGTGAGGTCGAGCACCGGCTTGCCGGTTTCGCGCAGAGCCCGGACCTCGCCGGCGATCCTCAGGATCTCGGAGCCCACCAGGGTCGAAGCCATGGTGCCGAGCCCCGAATTGGCAACCCGGGGCGGTTCAAGGGAAAGAGCGGAGGTGATCGTAGTCACGGCCGGAGTCCTCTTGCGAGCCAGGATCGTTTCATTGGGTTGCACAAGCAGTCGGGTTGTGCAGCCAGGACGGCGAGCGGGCCGGGCAGGAGCTTCCTTGCGGGCCTCCTTTAGGTTACCACTGAAGGCGCCGACGGGAGGGGGGAAACGTGCGTCCCGCTCACAGCCCTTGCTTGCATAGAGGGGTTGGATCGCGAATTGCTGCGAGAGAGGACAGGTGTCTTGTGTTGAAGACGGAAATTCTCCCGGAGGTGCTCTCGGGCTCGAATGGCGGCGGCTCGGCGATTCGCCAGGTGCCGCGCACGGGGGTGATCTACGTCACCACCGAGGCCGCGGCCAGGGGCTTCGAGGCCGGCTCGCCGGAGTGGTCGAACCTGGGCCAGGGCCAGCCCGAAACGGGCGCCTTGCCCGGTGCTCCGGAGCGTCGCTCGGCGGTGTCGATCGACCCCACCGACCACGAATACGCCCCGGTGGCCGGGCTGTCCGAGCTGCGGGAGGCGGTGGCGGCGCTCTACAACGCGCTCTTCCGGCGCGGCATGCCCTCGCAATACACCGCCGAGAATGTGGCCATCTCGAGCGGCGGCCGTTCGGCCCTCACCCGCGCGGCGGCGGTGCTGGGCAACGTCAATCTCGGCCATTTCCTGCCGGACTACACCGCCTACGAGGAGTTGCTGGACGTTTTCCGGCTCTTTTCACCGATCCCGATCCTGCTCGACCGGGACCGCGCCTACGCCTTCTCGGCCGAGAACCTCGAGCGGGAGATCCTCGGCCGGGGCCTCGGCGCCCTTCTGATGTCGAACCCCTGCAACCCCACCGGCAAGCTGATCTCCGGCCAGGAGCTCGCCTCCTGGGTGGAAACCGCCCGCCGGCTGGACTGCACGCTGCTGCTGGACGAGTTCTACTCGCACTACGTGTGGTCTCCCGGCGAAGGCGAGCCCGGGCCGATCGCCACGGCGGCTCGCTACGTCGAGGACGTCAACCGCGATCCGGTGGTGATCTTCGACGGCCTGACCAAGAACTGGCGCTATCCGGGCTGGCGGATCTGCTGGACGGTGGGCCCGAAGGCCGTGATCGAGGCCCTGGGCAGCGCCGGCTCCTTCCTCGACGGCGGTGGCTCGCGGCCGCTGCAGAGGGCGGCGGTCTCCCTGCTGGAGCCCCGCGAGGTGCTGGCCGAGACTCTCGCCCTGCAGTCGGCCTTCGCCAGGAAGCGGCGCCTGATGCTCGACCGCGCCCGCCGCATGGGGCTGGTGATCGATCGCGAGCCAGAAGGGACCTTCTACCTCTGGGCCTCGCTCGAGAACCTGCCGGAGCGCTTCAGCGACGGCATGGACTTCTACCGCGCCGCTCTCGACCGCAAGGTGATCGCCGTGCCCGGGGTGTTCTTCGACGTCAACCCCGGGCGCCGGCGCTCGCGCAGCCTCTCCCGCTTCCACCAGCACGTGCGGCTCTCCTTCGGGCCGCCGATCGAGGAGGTGGAGCGGGGGCTCGATCGTCTGGAAGCGATGATCGCGGGCTGCTAGCCGGGGGGCTTTGCGCCCCGGGCCAAGCGTGGGGCGGAGGAGACGAAGCTGCCCCGGCCGCTGCGGTAGAGGGTGTCCGCCGAGTGGTAGTAGGCGATGGCATCCTCGATCAGCGCCTGATCGGAGGCTTCCGGCCGCTCCACCGGCGTGAAGCTCTCGTCCGGGCTCACGCGGTACACCTCTGCCGACTCGTGCAGGCCGAGCACTGCGATGGTCGAGCCTCGCAGCAGCGCGATGTCGTTGTTGTGGGTCATCAGCGCCCGGCCGGCTTCCGGTGGGATCTGGAAGAGGTCGTGGCCGTAGAACTTCGAGTCGTAGTCGAAGCCGAGGATGCCCAGCACCGTGGGCGGGATGTCGAGCGAGGAAGCCAGGGTGTCCAGCCGGGCGCCGGCAGCCACGATGCCCGGCGCCAGGAACAGCACCGGTACCTCGTAGCTCGCCAGGGGGATCTCCGCCGCGCCGTAGACACGCGCACCGTGATCGCCCATCAGCACGAAGAGCGTGTGATCGAAGAAGGCGTGCTCCTTGGCCTCGCGCACGAAGCGCCCTAGGGCGTAGTCCGCGTAGCGCACCACGTTCTCGCGCCGCTTGAGCCCGGGCAGGGGCTGGAGATGGTCCTGCGGGAAGAGGTAGGGGCGGTGATTCGAAACCGACAGGATCAGGGTGTAGAACGGCTTGCCGGTGGCCTCGAGGGCGTCCATCTCGGCGATCGCCTTGGTGAAGATCGCCTCGTCGGCGGCGCCCCAGGCGGTGGTGAAGGTGCCGCTGGGGAAGTCCCCCTGATCGACGATGCGATCCACGCCGTTGGCCCCGAGGTAGCCGCCCATGCCGTCGAAGAGGGCTCGCCCGCCGTAGACGAACATTGTCTGATAGCCGCGGTCGCGTAACAGCGCCGGCAGGGTGAAGAGGTCCTTCGACTGCGCCCGGCGCACGATCGAGATCCCGGGCAGAGGCGGCAGGGAGGCCGTGGTGGCCTCGATCGCCCGGATGGTGCGGTTGCCGGTGGAGTAGGCATGGGTGAGCAGCGTTCCCTGCGCGGTGAGGGCGTCGAACTCGGGGCTGAGGCTCGTGGCCCGGGGGTGCAGCGCGCCGATGAACTCGGAGCCGAGGCTCTCCTCGAGCACCACCACCACGTTCAGCCGGCGCTCCGGCCCGCTCGCCCGGATGTGCCGCAGGGGCAGCTGCGGAAGGGGGGAGGCCGGGTCGAGGGCGGGCTCGGCCAGCAGAGCCGGCAAGCGGGCCTGCTCGGCCGTGGCTTCGCGGGTGGCATAGAGGCCCTCGTAGGGGGCGTCCCGTCCCAGCAGGGCGTTGGTGAAAGCGTAGTAGCCGTTCTCGGCGAGCTCGTTCAACGGGCGGTCCGCCGAGACCTGAGACCAGTCCGGCGACACCAGCGCGGTCACCCCGGTAAGCAGGGCGACGTGCCCGGCGGCGAAGCTCCAGCGATGGCGGGCCGGCGTCGCCTCGGCCTGCCAGGCGCGGTGGAGGCGGCCCCGCAGGGCGAAGATCAGGCCTGCCGAGACGGCCGCGAGAACCAGGATCACTTTGCCGGTGGGATAGCTCTGCCAGATGTTCTCGCCCACTTCGGTGGGGAACATCAGGTAATCCACGGCCACGAAGTTGAAGCGGCCGTTGAATTCGGCGAAGAAGTAGAACTCGATCACTCCCACGAACAGCATGGCGAAGAAGAAGACCGCCAGGTTGAGCAGCAGGAAGCGATGGTGGAAGCGGCTGCGCCAGAAGCGCTCGGGCAGAAGGGTGAGGTAGACGGTCAAGCCCAGGGCCAGCCACAGGGCGGCCACCAGGTCGAAGACCTCGCCGACGGCGAGGGCCGCGAGGATCTGTCCGGGCGTGGCCTCGTGCCAGCCGGATTGCGTCAGCAGCAGGACCAACCGGGTGAGCAGGGAGACCGCCAGCGCGGTCACCACCACAACGGCCACGGGGTAGAAACGCCGGGCGAGCAGCCCGGAGGCGGAGGCGGCGAGGTTCTTTTCGGTTCTCATGGGGTTTCCGGCACCAATCTACTGCAAAAGCGCTGCCTCCTGAGGAAGGCAACACGCGCAGAGGGAGCGAGCTTCCCGGCTGCTTCGCTTGACGGCTGGGAGGAGGTTCGCCATAATGATCGTTAAATTTGCATGAGAACATTGATACCGAGGATGCCATGAACAACCTGCCGCCTGTCGCGAGCCACTCTCCGTCCACTGCCCAGCTTTCGAACAGCTCCGTGCGGGCCGCTTCGCCGATCCAGGCGCGCTCTGCCGGAGGCAGTCACTTCGAGAACTTCCGTGGCCCCTCGGTATTCCAGCAGGCGACTCCGCCGGCCCCCGCCCCACCGCCCGGGGATGCCAACGCCGCGGCCCTCGCCGGCATCGACCCGAGCCAGGCCACGCCGGAGCAGATCCGCCATCTGCAAGACGACCTGATCGCTCTCGGCTACCTGCCGGAGCAGTACCGCCAGCCGGTGAGGAACCAGCAGACCGGTGCCGAGGACACCCTCGATCCGGACTACGGCGAGACCTTCGACACCGCCACCCAGCAGGCTCTCGAGCGGTTCCAGCTCGACCACGGCATCACCGATGTGGCCCCCGGCCAGCACCAGCTGAGCCCGCAGACGGTGGCGGCGCTCACCGCTCCCACCTACGGCGGGCCCTTCCAGCCGCAGTATCAGCAATCCCCCCGCCTGCCCGCCACGGCCTACCAGCCCTATGCCGGCGCCTGGCCGCCGAACCCGGCGGTTTCCCAGGTGCTGCCGATGAACCCCGACCTGGCGACCCTGATGACCACCGGCCCGGCCCTCGACCGCACCTCGACCGATACCGTGCGTATCGGCCTGGCCCAGGCGCGGTTGCTCGAACTCGGCTACCTCGACCCGGCGGCCATGAGCAGCCCGGGCTACTTGAGCGCCTACGGCGACCTCACCTCGGCGGCGGTCTACAGCTTCCAGCAGGCGGAGGGGCTGCCGCCCACGGGCGTGGCGGACGCCATCACCCTCCAGCATCTGGCCAACCCCGAGCAGGCCGGCTTCGGCCCGCACTACGGCGAACTGATCGGCCAGTACCCCGCCGCCGGCCCCACGCCGGCGAGCCAGCTCCTCGGCGGCGCCCTGGACACCTCGGGCCAGCAGCTCTATCCCACCAACCCCCAGGGCACCTTCGTGCCCAACTCGAACAACGGCAACCTCACCGTGGCGCAGTCCGTGGATGCCTGGAACGGCTGGTGCCTGGCCTTCGTGTCGCGGTCCTTCGGCAGCAGCGTGCCGGCCCTCACCGCGGGGGGCAGCGCGATCGGCGCCTACAACCAGCTCGCCAACGCCGGGCAGATCGTGCCGCCGCCGGCCGCCGGCGAGAGCTTCCCGCAGAACATCCCGCCCGGCGTGCCGATGTTCTTCGCCGCGGGCCCGGCCAACAACAACGCCGGCCATGTGGCGATCTTCACCGGCCGCTACACCGCCGACGGAGTGCCGATCGTGCGCACCACCGGCTGGGGCAGCCCCGGGGACACCTACTACCGGCCGGGCATCTTCGAGGTGCCGCTGACCACCCTGGCTTCGGGCTCGGGAGCCTATCTGGGCTACGCCAACCTGGTGGCCCCGCCGGCCACGGCCACGCCCCCGGTGGCGCCCACCGCGACGCCGGCGAGTTGAGCGGCTACGGCCCGGCCGGCTCGTCCATGCCGAGCGAGCGCATCTTGCGGTAGAGGTTGCTGCGCTCGAGGCCCAGGGCCTGGGCGGTGCGTGAAACGTTGCCGCCCAGCTCGGCGAGCTTGCGCTCGATGTAGCGCCGCTCGAAGGCCATGCGGGCGTCGCGCAGGGAGGGGAAGTCCTGCTCGTAGAGGGGCTGGCCCGGCGGCTCCGTGCCGGCCCTCATCACCGGTGGCAGGTCGCCGAGCTCGATGGTGCCCTCCGGGACCATGATCATCATCCGCTCCACCACGTTGCGCAGCTCGCGCACGTTGCCGGGCCAGTGGTAGGCGGTCAGCCGCTCGAGAGCGGCCGGGGAGAGCCTCTTCGGCCGGCGGCCGATCTCGTGGGCGAACTCGGCGATGAAGTGGTCCACCAGCAAGGCGATGTCTTCGCGGCGCTCGCGCAGGGCCGGCACCACCAGGGGGATCACCGCCAGGCGGAAGAACAGATCCTCGCGGAAGCGGCCTTCGCGGATCTCGGCCTCGAGGTCCTTGTTGGTGGCCGCCACCACCCGCACGTCCACCCGGATCGGCGTGGTGCCCCCTACCCGCTCGAAGCGCTGCTCCTGGAGCACCCGCAGCACCTTGGCCTGGGTCTTGAGCGACATGTCGGCGATCTCGTCGAGGAAGAGAGTGCCGCCGTCGGCCTGCTCGAAGCGGCCGGCGCGGTCCGAGACGGCGCCGGTGAAGGCCCCTTTGACGTGGCCGAAGAGCTCGCTTTCGATCAGGTCCTCGGGGATCGCCGCGCAGTTGACGTCGATGAAGGGTCCGCGGGCCCGCCGCGAGAGCCGGTGCACCTGGCGGGCCACCAGCTCCTTGCCGGTGCCGTTCTCACCGGTGATCAGGATGCGGCTGTCCGAGGCCGCGGCCACCTTGAGATCGGCCTTGAGGCGGCTCATCAGGGCGCTGCCGCCGATCAACGGCTCGGCCCTCTCGAGGCGGTCGGAGAGCTCGCGCAGCTCACGGGCCAGGCGCAGCCGCTCGAGGGCGTTGGCCACGGTCAACACCACCCGCGACAGCGAGAGGGGCTTCTCGAGGAAGTCGTAGGCGCCGAGGCGGATCGCCTTCACCGCGGTATCCACGTTGGCGTGGCCCGAGATCACGATGAACGGCAGCTCCGGCTGGCTCTGTTTGAGCTCGCTCAGGAGGTCGAGCCCGTCGCGGTCGGGGAGCCAGATGTCGAGCAGCACCAGCTCGAAGCGCTCCCGGGCGAGGCGGCTGGCAGCCTCGGCGGCGGTCTCGGCGGCGGCGGTCTCGTAGCCTTCGTCGGAGAGGATGCCGGCGAGCGTGCTGCGGATCCCCGCCTCGTCGTCGACGATCAGGATGCGTTCTTTCACCGCGCCATCTTATCGCCGGCGGGCGGCGCCAACCGGGCCGCTAGTCGAGAGGCAGCTCGAGGACGAAGACACTGCCTCGGGGGTGGTTGTCTTCCACGCTCACCCGCCCTCGATGCTCGGTGACGATGCGGTGCACGATGGCGAGGCCCAGGCCAGTGCCCCGGCCCTTGGTGGAGAAGTAGGGCAGGAACAGCTTCTCCTTCGCCTCCGGCGGGATCCCCCGGCCGGTATCCGCCACCTCGATCCGCAGCCAGGGTTCCTCGCGGCGAGCCCAGACCACCACCGAGCCGGGGGCGTCGGTGGCTTCGATGGCGTTGTCCAGCAGGTTGATCAGGGCGCGGCGCATCTGCTCGGGGTCCAGCCGCACCTGGCCCACGCTCTCGGCGACGCGTTCCTCCACTCGCACTCCCGGTTTGATGTCCCGATAGAGGTGGAGCACCTCGCGCAGCCAGCTCGGCACGTCGACCGCCACCGGCTGGGGCCGGGGCATGCGGGCGTAGCGGGAGAACTCGTCCACCATGCCCTGGAGGGTGCGCACCTCGCGGCCGATGATCTCCACTCCCTCCTCCAGGGTGCGACCGAGGTCGGCGTCGCCGCGGCGGTGCTTGGCCAACAGGCGCTCGGCTGCGAGCTGGATGGGCGTGAGCGGGTTCTTGATCTCGTGGGCGATGCGCCGGGCGGCCTCCCTCCAGGCGGCGAGCTGCTGGGCCTGGATGAGCTCGGTGAGCTCCTCGATCACCATCACCTTGACCGGCCCCTCGGCCGAGCCGCCGGCCATCGCCGTGAGCTTCACTTCGAAGCTCTTCCAGTCGCCGGAGAGCACCATCTGGAGCTCGCGAACCAGCCGGCCATCGGCGGGAATCGGCTCGGCGGCGAGGGCTGCGAGCTTGCCACGCTCGGCGTCGCTCCAGACCTCGGCGAGGGGCTTGGCGAGCACCTCTTCTTCGCGCTGGCGCAGCATCGTGAGGGCCGCGCCGTTGCAGGTGAAGACTCGCCCCTGGGCGTCGATCGAGATCACCCCGGCGGCGACGTTCTCGAGCACCGCGGCGATCAGCGCCCGCTCCCGGGCGAGCCGCTGGTTGGCCTCGGAGAGCTCGCGGTTGCCCTCTTCGAGCTGGCCTTTGCTGGCCGAGAGCTCGGCGGTCATGCGATTGAAGGACTCCACCAGAACGCCGAGCTCGTCGTCGGCCGCCACGGCCACGCGATGGTCGAGGTCGCCGCTGGAGATCCTCCTCGTGCCGTCGGCCAGGGCCTGGATCGGCACGGTCACCCGCCGGGCCAGGTAGAGCCCCACCCAGGAGGAGGCGAGCAGGATCAAGAGCGTCATCATCAAGAACACCAGCAGATAGCTCGCCCGCAGGTCCTCCTTCTGGACCGCGAGCTGACGGTAGGACTGCGCCTTGTCGATCAGGCTGCGGGCCGACTCTGCCACCTCGCGCTCGAGCAGCCGGCCCACCACCACCACCGGCGGCGGCCCTTCGGTGTGCGAGCCCCGGCTGCGGCCCACCAGGATCAGCAGCCCCTCGGGCAGGGGCGGGGGCTGGCCTCTCGAGGTGCCGCTCGCCACCGCCTCGCGCAGCAGCGAGCGCCCCGGCTCGGGCAGGTCGGAAAGACGAGGACTGATCGCCGCTGCCACGAAGGTGCTGCCTTCGTAGAGGCCCACGTAGTCGATCTGGTACTCGGAGAGCCAACCGCCCAGCCGGCGGTTCAGGGCGAGCCGCGCGCCGGGGCTCAGCAACTCGCTGCGATCCGCTTCGGCGAGCACTCGCTCGGCGTCGCGCAGATTGGCCTGCTCGACCTCGATCACCAGGCGCTGGGAGACCTTGCTGCCGAGTGATAGCACCTCTTCGACCGGGGTGGAGAACCAGCGATCGATCGAGCCGCGCAGCAGCCGGGTGGAGATCAGGAACAGGAGCAGCACGGGGATCAGGGAGAGCCCGATGTAGGTGGCCACCAGCTTGGTCTTGAACTGCGAGCCGAGGATGCGGTGCTGGCGCTCGAGGATCAGCTTGAAGAAGTTCCGGGCGAGAACGAACGCCACCACCAGGATCAGCACCACGTTGACGTACCAGAGCACGAAGAGCAGCACCCGGTTGGTCACCAGGGCCGAGGGCAGGTCGCGGCTGGTTTCGAGCAGGTAGAACGCCAGCGTGAACACCACCAACAGGGCGAGCAGGCCGGCCAGGATCAGCCGGTTGGTGGGGCGGGGGCCGCCGGGGGAAGTCGGAGCCTCGGCCACGGGCTCAGCTCGGGGGGCGCCGGGCACGGAATTTGGCCGACTCCACCCAATCGGTGGTGAGAGTGGAGGGGATGAAGCCGAGGATCTGCCGGGTGCCCATCTCGGCCCGCACCCGCACCAGCAGGCGAGGGTTCTCGGCCTTCTGGGGCAAGGTGAAAGCGGCGAGACTTTCGATCCGGGTCATCGCCTCTTCGAGCTTGGCCAGCTCGTGCACGGTGCGGCTCTCGAGCAGCTTGCCGTCGAGCTTGGCGTTGACCAGGTACTCCCGCCTCAGAGCGTCGTACATGGCCACCACGGTGAGGGTCTCCTCGTCCAGGGCGGCGTCGAACCAGCGCTTGCGGTCACGCAGCAGCTCGATCCGGTAGCGGAGCTCGGTGGGCAGGCCGCTTTGCACCCGCGCGAGCAGGCGGTCGTCGAAAGCTCCGCTCAGGCGGAACGAGAGGTAGAGCTGATCTTCTTCGATGCGGGTTTCGAGGCCCTCGATCTCGGCCGCCCGGGCGCAGCCGGGGAGAAGCAGGACGCCGAGGAAGAGGGCGGCGCGGAGGAGGGCTGGAAGGCTCACCGGGCCGGCATTCTAGCCCGCCTGGCCCGCGCCTTGGGGGCGCGAGCCGGGGATGGCCACAGCAGGAAGGGATCGGAGCTAGCCGGCAGGCGCCGCCGCCACATCGAGGCGGGGCCGTTCGCCACGACGGCTGGACGGCATCGGACGGGCAGCAGCCGGAACCGGCTGGTCTTCCAGCCAGGTCCAGCAATCCGGTCGGTCGAGCAGAGCCACCAGCAGAGAGTAGTGCAGCTGGTGACCGCCGCGCTCCACTTCGATCGAAGCCCAGAGCGGCGCGCCGGCGAGAGCGAGGTCGCCCACGGCGTCGAGCGCCTTGTGCCGCACCGGCTCGTCGGCGAAGCGCAGCGAGGTGTTCACCGGTCCGTCGGCGGCGAAGACCACGCAGTTGTCCACCGCACCCCCCAGGGCCAGGCCGCGGCTCTTCAGGCGCTCCACGTCGCTCACCATGGCGAAGGTGCGGGCCGGAGCCAGCTCCCGCTCGAAACTCTCGCGGTCGATCACCAGGTCGAGTTCCTGGTGGCCGATGGTCTCCACGGCGAAGTCGATGCTGTAGCGCACCCGCAGGCCGGGGTAGGGCGAAACCCGGATGCGCTTGGCGCCGAGTTCCACTTCCACCGGGCGGGTGACCGCGAGGATCCGGCGGCCTCCCGGCTGGAGCGTGGTGCCGGCGGCATCCAGCAGCTTCAAGAACGGCAGAGCCGAGCCGTCGAGGATAGGAACCTCGGGGCCGTCGAGCTCGATCAAGAGATTGTCGATGTCGGCGATGCGGATGGCGGCGAGCAGGTGCTCCACCGTCGAGATCGTGACGTCGTCGCGACCGAGGGTGGTGGCGAGCTCCACCGAGCTGACTTCGGAGGCGAGCGCCGGAATCAGCACGCCGCCGGCGTCGGTACGCCGGAAGACGATGCCGGAGCCGGCCGGGGCCGGTAGCAGGCGCATGCGCAGGGTTTTGCCGGTATGGATCCCCACGCCGGTGATGGCGACTTCTCGGGCGAGGGTCTTTTGCGCGAACAGGTAGGAGGCGTCGTTGGTCATGGCCGACAGGCCCGATCTGCAGCTTCGATGCCAGCTTTCCGGAGCTCTTTGGAGCGGTTCTAAATCTTTTCTTTTCAGGCTCTTGAAGCCCATCGAGAGGGCTCTCTGCAACCGGCTCTCCGGGCCCCTGTTGCGATTCGGACACAGGCACTGAGGCCGCTCTGCAACAGCCCTCCGCTCAGCCTGCCTTGCCCTTCTGGGCGCGGGCGAAGGCGTCCCTCATCTCGCGGTCGTGCTCGCGGTCCCGTTCGGCCTGGCGCTTGTCGAATTGCTTCTTGCCCTCGGCCAGGGCGATCGCCAGCTTGATGCGGTTGCCCTTGAGGTAGACCTCGAGGGGCACCACCGTGAGGCCCTTGCTCACCAGCTTGCCCTGCAGGCGATCGATCTCGCGGCGGGTCAGGAGCAGCTTGCGGGTGCGCTCGGGGTCGTGGTTCTCGCGGTTGCCGTGGCTGTAGGGGCTGATGTGGGCCCCCACCAGGTAGGCTTCGCCCTCCCGCACTTCGACGAAGCTGTCCTTGAGCTGCACCCGGCCCATGCGCGCCGCCTTCACTTCCGTGCCGGTCAGCGCCAGGCCGGCCTCGAAGCGCTCGAGCAGGTGGTAGTCGTGGCTGGCTTTGCGGTTGGAAGCGAGAGGGCGAGTGGCGGCGGCGCTCACTTGCGTCTTCTTCCTCCCTGCCCTCCCTGCTGAGCCGCCCGGCGCCGGAAGCCGCCGGTATCGCGGATCCGCTCGAGAGCCGTCTGGCCGCCGTAGCGGGCCACGATGCGCTCGTCGTAGTCGTCCGAGAAGGTGGCGACCGCCGAGATGGCGTTGAGCAGGCTCGGCCGCGAGAGGGTGCGGCCGAAAAGCGAATGGGAGAAGAACACGTCGTTGCCCACCACCGAGAAGGCACCGAAAGGAATGTGGTGGTTGAGCTCCAGGAGCGAGACCATCAGGCTCTCTTCGAGTTTCACGTTCTGCACGCAGTAAGCCATGATGGTCACCACCGAATCCTCCGGCCCGAAGGGCTCGTTGGAGATCTCGAGCACCGTCGAACCGTAGCGGACGTAGAAGTGGTGAGTCTCGGTATCGTGATAGGCGTCTTCGAAGAGCTCGCTCAGGTACTCGGCGAGCTTGTAGTGGGTCTCCCGCTGAACGGGGTTGGCGAACTCCGGCCGTTGGCTCAAGCTCATCACTCTGCTCCTCTCGGAGGAGGGTAACTCTACCAGGCGGGAGGCCCGAGCGGTGGCCCCTCCGGCGGGCGGCGCTCGCGCTCCCTCGACCCGGGTCCGGCAGTGCGAGAGCGCCTGTCTCAGGGCCGCTTCGAGGCTGTGACAACTCCGTTGACAGCCCCAAGGCCTTCAACTACGCTTGCAGCCAGTGTCTCCCAAGACTATTCCTTGAAAAACGAGGAACTTAGACGCCTGGCCCCATGTCCAGAGGAGGTTTTCGCATGACCAGTTGGAGGATTTCACGGTGGGCCGTGCCTGTGGCCGTGCTCGCCTTGTTGCTGTCGTCCGCGCCGGCGATGGCGGCGGGATTCGGGATTTTCGAGCAGGGTGCCAAGGCTATGGGCATGGCCGGCGCGTTCACGGCCCAGGCCGACGACCCCTCGGCTCTCTTCCACAACGTGGCCGGGATCGCCTTCCAGCGCAAGCGCGATTTCTCGATCGGCACCACGCTGATCAACCTGGGCAACTCGAAGTTCCGCGGCGCGAACCCCACGCCGGGTGCCAGCGTTCGCGGCGAGCAGGCCAGCAACCTGGTCACCCCCAGCCACATCTACTACGTGCAGCCGATCGGCAACAGCCTCACCTTCGGCTTCGGCTTCAACGACCCCTTCGGCCTGGTGACCGAGTGGGACAAGCCTGGAACCTGGGCCGGCCGCTACCTCTCCACCCGCGCCGAGCTCAAGACCTACGATCTGCTGCCCTCGATCGCCTGGCAGGCGACCCCCACTTTCTCGGTGGGCCTGTCGGCGGTGGCGCGCTTCTCGGAAGTCACCCTCGAGCGGCGGATTCCCGGCCGCAACCCCTTCACCCAGATCGTCTCCGACGTCGGCAAGGTGAAGCTCGACAGCGACCTGGACAGCGGCTACGGCTACAACCTGGGCATCCTGCATCGCTACAACAACAGCTTCTCCTGGGGCTTCACCTACCGCAGCAAGGTGAAGATCGACTACAAGGGCGACGCCCGGCTGACCCAGATTCTCACCGGTGATCCGCGGTTCGATCCCCTGGTGGCGGCCTCGACGCCGTTCAACCGCGACCTGCCGATCAAGACCAAGATCGAGTTCCCGGACATGGCGAGCCTGGGCGTCGCCATCGCCCTCTCGCCCTCGATGGGCCTCGAGGTGGACGCCAACTGGACCGGCTGGTCCAGCTTCGACAAGGTGGACATCACCTTCACCTCGATCTCGGCCCTTTCCTCGAGCATCCCCCAGAACTGGGACGACGCCTACAACTACCGCCTGGGCTACCGCTGGGATCTCTCCCCGACCGGTCAGCTGCGCCTCGGCTACGTGTACGACGAGTCGCCCCAGCCGGACGAGAGCGTGGGCCCGCTGCTTCCCGACGCCAACCGCAACGGCCTGACCATCGGCTACGGCTACAAGGGCTCGAGCTTCGCTCTCGACGCCGCCCTGATGTACCTGAAGTTCGACGACCGTACCACCACCACCAACCGCGATCACTTCAACGGCACCTACAAGACCTCGGCCTACCTGTTCGGCCTGACGGCCAGCTTCTAGGGCGCTCGGTTCAGGAAAAGGAGACTGCTTGATGAACCCTCGATCTCTCCTCCGTGGCCTGGTCGCCTGCGCCGCGCTGGCCGCCGCGGTGGCTTCGGCGCCCGCCCAGGCTCAGGACTTCTCGCGCTACGTCTCACTCGGCGATAGCTTGACGGCCGGCTTCATGAGCGCCGGGCTGATCGACGAGGTGCAGCGCAACGACTACCCGGCCCTGCTGGCCAAAGCGATGGGCAAGACCGACTTCCAGCAGCCGCTGGTGAGCTCCCCGGGCATTCCGGCCTTGCTGGACCTGGTGAGCGCCCGGCCGGTCTTGATCCGTGCCGTGAGTGGCCAGGGCCGGCCCACCAACCTCACCCTCGCCCGGCCTTACGACAACCTCGCCGTGCCCGGCTTCCGCGTGCACGACGTGCGGATGAACCCCACCACCAACCCGCTGGTGAGCTTCATCCTCCGCCCGACCGGCTTCCAGAACGCCTCGGCCCTGCAGCAGGCGCTGCTGCTCCGGCCCACCTTCGTCAGCCTGTGGATCGGCAACAACGACGTGCTCGGCGCCGCCACCAGCGGCATCGTGATCGACGGCGTCACGCTCACCCCGGTGGCGCAGTTCGAGGCCGATCTGCGAGCGATCGTCGGCGCTCTCCGCGGCGCCGGCGCCCAGCTGGTGATGGCCAACATCCCGGACGTCGGCGGCATCCCGTTCGTGAAGACCATCCCGCCTGTGGTAGTGAACCCGGCCACCAACCAGCCGGTGCTGGTCAACGGCGCGCCGGTGCGCCTGATCGGCCCGAACGGGCCCCTCGCCCTGACCGACCGCGTGCTGCTCACGGCGAGCGCAGTGCTGGCCACCGGCACCGGCATCCCGCGCGGCATCGGCAACGGCAACGGCAACCCCCTGGGCGATCAATACGTGCTCAACGGCGCCGAGCAGGCAGCGATCTCGGCCCGGGTGGCGGCCTACAACAATGTGATCCAGACCGTGGCCAACGAGGCCGGGGCGGCGCTGGTGGATATGCACAGGGTGTTCGACGAGGTGGCCAACGAGGGCCTCGAGATCGCCGGCGTCAACTTCAGCGAGGACTTCCTCACCGGCGGCGTGTTCTCCTACGATGGCGTGCACCCCACGCCCTTCGGCTACGCCTTCATCGCCAACGAGTTCATCAAGGCGATCAACGCCAAGTTCGGTTCCAAGCTCCAGCAGGTGGACCTCTTCCCCTTCACCTTCGGCCCCACGGGCGCCGCGGGCACTTTCGAGGGGATCTCGGCCGCCACCGGCCAGCTGGTGTACGGCAACGCCGCCTACGAGCAGCTGCGCCGGTCGCTCAACGTTCCACCCACCAAGACCTTGCTCGACCTCGCCCGCCGGCAACGCCGATGGCGAGACCACGCTCGACGACATCCTG
>CALMKX010000080.1 GCA_937867335.1 uncultured Acidobacteriota bacterium | reverse complement strand
CGTCCTCGAGGCTCGCGCTCGTGTCCTCGACCGTGTCGTGCAGGAGCGCCGCGCATAGCGTCTCGGTGTCGAGCCGCAGGCCCGCGCAGATCTTCGCCACCTCGACCGGGTGGCTGACGAACTCCTCACCGGAGCGACGGCGCTGGTCGGCGTGGCGCTCGCAGGCGAACGCGAAGGCGCGCTCGACCTCGCGGCGGTCGACGCTCGTTCCCTCGCCCTCGTGCTCGGAGATGACCGCGAGCAGGTCGCCGAGAAGCTCGCGCTCGCGCTCGGTCAGATCACGGGTGAACTCGTCGACGGGTGCCGGAGCGTGCACCGCACCGCCACCGTTCACCTCGGCGCCGACCCTGATGCGACCGGTGCGCTCGAGCTCGGCAGCGTCGGTCGAAGCGCCGTTCACGGCACCCTCCTCGCTGCTCGTCAGCGCTGCGCTCTTCGGCTCTGCAGGTATCTGCGCCCCTCCTGATGGATCGATTCGCAGGCGCGCCAGACGCCGGATCGCTCCAATTCGGTCCTCTCCGAGGATACGACGCCGACCCAGCGGGCGTCCTCGTTGTGGCCCAGCTCCGCGACGCCGATCTCAGCCAGGATGCGAGCGCAGCGCGCGGCGACCTCGGGCGTGCGGGGGAACCGCCCCGGCCCGGAGAGCAGCTCACGGGCCGCATCTCCCTCGGCCCGGCCGATCGGCGCCAGCGCCCGGTAGATCTCCGCCAGCGGCGCCCGCAGGGACCACTCGGCGTCCCAGCAGGGCTCAGCGAGATCCTCGGCGGAGCCCCAGATCTCATGCAGGAACCCCGGTCCCCCGCGGACGATCGCCGCCGCCTCCGGGCCCGAGGGCGGGTCCACCGCCACCACGTGAGCGAATGCCGCGACGGCCTCCGGAGCGGCGGCGAGCGTCGCCCAGCTCCCAGATCGCCAAACGGCCGTCGCCCGCCCCGAGCGCCAGCGTCGGCGAGTCCGCCGCCCAGGCGAGACTGGTCAGCGGGCCGATCAGCGGGTAGAGGCGCTGGTGGTGCTCCGCTCCGGGCGCGCTCGCCCGATCCCACAGGCCGACCGTGCCATCCAGGCTGGCCGAGGCGAGAAGGGTGCCGTCCGGGCTCCAGCCAAGACTCATCACCCCTTCGGTGTGGCCGGCAAGGGCGGGTTCGATCGCTGCACCGGTGGCTACCGTCCAGAGGCGGACCAAGCGGTCCATGCCGGCGGCGGCGAGGGTGGTGCCGTCGGGACTCCAGGCGACCGCCCGCAGCTGATCCTCAGCTCCGGCCAGCAGACTCAGGGGCTGGCCAGAGGCCACGTCCCACAGTTCGACGAGGTGATCCGAGCGCGCCGCGGCGAGCCGGTCTCCGCCAGGGCTGAAGCGCACGGCGAAGAGCTCGCGCGCCGGCTGCCGGGGATCGGTTAGCCGTCGCGGCCCCTTGTCCGGGGCGTCGAGGTCCCAAAGCCAGACCGAGCCCTCCGCTCCGGCCGCGGCGAGCAGGCGGCCGTCGGGGCTCCAATCGAGACCCCAGAGGGCGCCGCCGGCTCCGGCGAGCGCGCGGGGAGTGGGGTCGGTGGCTGCCACGTCCCAGAGCAACAAAGCCGGCTCGGCTCCGGCTGCGGTGGCAAGCAGGCGCCCATCGGGGCTCCAGGCGACGGCTCGAACGTCGTCTCGGTGGCCGCGCAGCAGCCTCTCGAGGCGAGGGCTCGACTCCAGCCCTTGATAGAGCAGCCTCCCTGCCTCGAAGCGATCGCCGCGGCGCCCGATCTCGAGCGCCAGCAGCAGCGCGCGATCGAGGTGGTCGGGCTGCGCGAGGCGCGACTCGACCGCCAGGGTCTGGGTGCGGGCGCGGTCTCGCTGGTAGCGAGCCTGGAGAAAGAGCACGCTCATGATCGCGGCCACCAACAGGGCGGCCGCGACACCGCCGAGCCAGCGCACCTGGCGTTGGCGCTGCCGGTGCCGCTCGGCCTTCTCCGCGGCCTCCAGGAACTCGAGCTCGAGGGGCGCGATGGGCAGCCGTTCCCCGCGACGAGGGCCCTGCGCCGGCTGTTCCCGACCTTCCCGGGAGGTATCGAGCAACTCGAGAGCCCGCCCTAGGCGACCGCCTCGCCAGAGATCCTCCTCGCGCCGGCCGTCCTTCTCCCAGAGCTTGATCGCCAGGCTCAGCTCGTGACGCAACGCCAGTGCCTCACGGTTCTCCTCGAGCCAGTGAGCCAGGAGGCCCCAGGCCCGGAATAGGGCCTCGTGGGCAACCTCCACCGTGCGCTCTTTGCCGTCGCCCCGGGCGACCACCAGACGCGCGGCGACGAATCGCTCCAGCCAGGCATGAGCCTCTGGGGACAGCTGCCGCCAGCCCAGCACTCGGCGCAGGAAGTGGCCTTCCTCGTCCAGTCGCACCATCCCCAGGAAGGCGCTGCGCAGGGCCTCCGCCTCGGCATCTCCAAGTTTCTGCGACGAAACCACGGCGTCCGCGGCCCGCGCCACCGAGCCCTGCAGGCCGCCGAGCCGCTGCCGGTAGGCGTGAACTCCCAGGCCGCCGCGCTCTTGCCGGGCCAGCTCGTAGAGCTCGCGCAGGGTGAAGGCCAGGAGCGGCAGGGCGTCCTCGGCCTCGGTGTCGACCAACAGCGCCTGCACCAGGCCTGGCTCGACGTTGAGCCCGGCGAGAGCCGCCGGCTTCAGGATGATGTCGCTCAGTCCCTCGATGGACAGGGGCCCCAGAGAGAGGCTGCGGAAGGGCAGGTCGTCCAGCGCTGGGTGCCTCTGGAAGGTGCCGAGGTAGTCCGAACGTAGCGTGGCGACCACCAGCAGTGGGCAAGCCGGGCTTGCGAGGGCAGCGCGCAGCCCCCGCAAGAAGGAGTTCGCCGGGTGCTCGGGGGCATGACCCAGCAGCTCCTCGAATTGATCGACGAACAACAGCACCGTGGCCTCCGGCCTCCCCGCAGCGTGGAGCAGGTCGCGAACGGTCGCGACCCAGGCTGCCCCTTCTTCTTCCTGGTCGGCTGCCAAACGCTCTTCGAGCCGGGACCACTCCCGGTCTTGGCCACACAGCTGGTAGCTGCGCGACAACGCCATCGCAGCTTGGGCTCGAGGGTTCTCGCCGGGCCGCCAGGGCTCGACGATCAGCCATTGGGCGGGATCTCGGCGCAGCCTCGGCACCAGCCCTGCGCGCAGGAGCGACGACTTGCCACTGCCCGAGGAACCCAGCAGCAGAAGCAGCGAGGTGCCGCCGAAGCGCCGCATCTGCTGCAGCAGGTCGAGGCCTTCGCCGATCTCCCGGTCGCGGCCGAAGAAGATGGCGGCGTCCCCCTCGCCGAAGGTGAGCAGGCCCGGGTAGGGCGGGCGGCTGGCATCCCAGTCGAAAGGGTTGCAGGCATCGACGCCGGCCAGCGTGAGGCCCTGGCCGAGGCGGCGGAAGGCTTCATCACGGTCCCTGGTGAAATCGAGAACCTGGCGGTCGGTGAGCACGGAGTCGACCGTGCACGGCCCGATCTTGATCGGAAAGACCGGCTTGCCCAGCGAACGGGCGTGGGTGATCTCGGCGAAGCACCAGCGCGAGGCCATCGACTGCTCGCTGCACAGCACGACCACAGCGCGGCAGCTGCGCAGCTGTTGGTAGAGCTCCTGCTCCCAGCTGCGCCCGGCAGGAATCCCAGCTTCGGGATCGAAGTCGAGGAAGACCGAGCGATGCCCCTGATCGACCAACCAGCGCTTGACCTCGGCGGCTACCGAGTCGTCGCTGCTGCTGTGGCTGATGAAGATGCCGCTCACGGATCGGTTCCTCGTTCAGTCGGGCGACCTAGAACCGCTCAGAAGAACTTCACCAGGGAGAACGAATAGGTGTTGGCGCCGTCCGCAAGGTCGGCCGCGAAGTCGAGCTGATAGTCCTCCTTGATCACCAGCCCGAAGCCGGCCGAGTAGTGGATCTCGGCATCCTTGGCACGCCGGATGAGGGCGGCCGTGGCCTCATCGCCTCCGGAGTACTCGAGCTCGTGGAAGGGCTCGCGCCAGGCGCCGAAGCGGGCCGTGCCGACGAACAGCGACTCGACCACCAGTACCACCCGCTCGACTCCGAGGTGGATTTGATCGGCATCCTCGATCCGGAAGTCCCGGGCTTTCAGTCCGCTCGCCGGATCCAGGCCGAACGTGAAGTCGATCAGCCGCTGCGAGTAGCGAACCCGGTTGAGGTCCAGCGCGATCTTGGTCTTGCCTTCGGCGCTACGGAAGGCGAACCCGAGACCGAAGGTGTCCGGGATGGTGAACTTCCCGGCCCGCAAGGCGGTATCGAAGTCGCACACGATGGGGCTCCTGGGATCGACTTGGCCTTCGTCGGTGCCGCCCTGGGGGCTGCAGGTCCTCAGGTCTCGCCCGGTATCGAAAGTCGCTCCCTGCCGAAAGACCCCACCGATGCTCCACCGCTGCTGCCGTCCGAGCTTCCACAGGAAGCCGACGTTGGCGGCAAAGGCGTCGCCTTGCCCTTCTTCGAGGCTATCGAACTTGAGGTTGCCGTCGGTGTAGTCCGGTGGGCCGTAGAACTCACCCACCTGGCGACCGGACACTTCGGAGAAACGGTCCAGATCGTAGAACTGGTTGAAGGAGCTCAACGTGAAATCGTAGTAGGACACCCCGACCCCGAACGAGATGGCGCTCTCGAGGCGGCCGAGAGCCGGGAGCTTGAGCTCGAAGGCTCCAGACAGCCCATAGTTGACGATGTCCAGGCTGGAAGACGATTTCCTGGGCAGGTAGCGGGCAATGCACAGACCGTTGCTCGAGGAGTCGGTACGGCCATCGCAGGCGAGATCCACGAAAGGCCCCTGAGTCTCGAAGGCGGTGTGGAAATCGGCCAACCGGTGGCGATAGAGGGCCAGGGTGAGCCCGCGCGGCAGCACGTAGCCGAAGGAGAGAAAAGACAGGTCGGTGGTCTGGCTCTGGGCTTCGGATCGGTTCAAGCCGAGATGATCCTCGAAGTCGACTCCGATGTTGGTGGCGACCGGCTCGACTCCGTTCACGGCACTGAAGTGACCTCGATCGACGAAGCTGTTGGCGAACTGGTTGTGGCGGACCTCTACCGCCACCTCGGAGCCGCCGACGGTGAGGTTGGTGAGGCCTGCCGGGTTGGAGTAGGCCGCGGTGGCGTCGTCCGCCAGGGCCAGGAAGGCTCCTCCCAGCCCCAGGCTGCGCGCTCCTGGCGTGGACAGGTTGAATTTGAAGGTGGTATCGGGATCGCGCTGCTGCGCCTGGGTCGCAGCCGTACCCAACACCACCACGCTCAACAAACAGAACAGAGTCGACAATCGCTGGCGCATGGTCTCGATCTCCTGTCGTCACGCCCCGTTGCAGCGAGAGCTCCCGGCTCTCAGCTCTTCGCCTCGCCGCTCGCCACCCCAGGGGTCTTGCCTTCTGCGCTCTTGGCGCCGTCTTTCGGGCTCTTTTCTTGATCGAAGACCGAACGGAACTTCCGGTGCTCGGCCGTGAGAATGGCTTCCACGGCCTCCACCAGATCGGGAAAGGCAGCGGGGTTCCCCCGGTAGGGGCCGCTCTGGGTGAGGAAGAGGTACTTCTCGTTCTTCAGCAGCTCCTCGGCCGTGCGCGAGGTGATCCACACTTCGCCGTGCTTGCGGAAGTTGGCGATTCCCACCAGCACCGGCAGGAGCAGCGAGATGCCCGTGGCCGCGGCTTTCGCCAGGGCCCCCAGATTGGGCATGTTGACCAGGATCGGAGCCAGCGCCCCCAGCACGATGATCGCGGTTTGCAGGCGGACATGGGACCTCTTGGCCCGCCCTGCCGCCCGCTGGTGGTAGGCGATCTGATCCTCGAGCCGCTCGCTCAGATAGCTCTCGCGAGTCATCTCCATGGCTTGCTCTCCTCGCGCCCAGGACACGGCTGCGGTCTTCGGATACCCTGTGGACACTTGCCTCCCCCGGGCCCCGGCCCGATCTAGGGGCCGTCATCACCGTCGAGCCTCGCCAGGATGAGCCGGCTGTCCCGGGTGAACTCCTGCTCGAAGGCCAGGTAGTAGTCCTCGGTCTCGTAGAAGAGCTGCGCGGCTTCGCGGTCCACCAGGTGGAGGCGGGTGCGCAGATCGGAGACGGAGGGGAAGACGATCTCGCGGCCGACGTGGAAGTCCTTGAGGGTCAGCGGCAGGTCCTTGTTCAGCTCGAGCAGGCGCTTGAGCACCAGCACTCCCCGCAGCCGCTCGAGAGGTGGTGTGGTGTCTGCGTAGGCTTCGGTCAGCAACAAGGTGTTGACCTCCCAGCTACCGTCCTCGCGGCGTCGATTGCTGGCCCGGAGCTGCTCGAGGTAGCTCTGGGTACTGACTGCCTGGTAGCTCACCGCGGCCCGGGGCGGATCGAAGGGGTGTTCCATCGTGGTGGCCTGCTGCCCTTCGAAGGAGAGCACCAGGGCCTTGCCGGCCCGGCTCTTGGGCGCCGCCAGGAGCGGCTCGAGGCGCTTGGGGGTGAGGCTCCGGTCGCGCTCGGTGCGCTCGAAGAAGAAGATCCTGGAAGGGTCGACATACTGCTCGAAGCCCTTCTCGCGCACCAGCTCCCAGAGCATCCGCCGAACCAGGATCTCCTCCCCCGGCACCCGGCCGGCCAGGAGCGAGGCGAACGGCTCTTGCCGGCGCAACAGCGGCGCCGTTTCGGCCCGCTTCTGCAAGCGGCCGAGCAGGCCCTGCAGCACCTGGCTCTGATAGACGAAGCTCAAGTCGAAGAGGTCGCTCGCCTGCAGGCGGTACACGTTGCGGAACAGCTGGCGATCGAAGGACTCGAAGACCTCGGAGTCCTTGGGGATCACGTAGCTGAAGCTGCGGTCTTCGAGCGGGATGGCGTGGGGGGTGATGACCACGATCACCTCTTTCTTGCTCTCGGTCTTGGTCTCTTTGCGGAAGAGCCGCCCCAAGAGCGGGATCCGCGACAGGCCGGGCACTCCGCTGTCGTCGTTCTGGGCCTTGGTGGCGATCAGGCCGCCGATGATGAACGGCGTGTCGTTGGCCACGCGCACCAGGGTCTGCACCTCGCGGCTCTGGATCGGCGGCGCGACCAACACCCCGGTGGCGGCCACGAAGTCGCTCGGGCCGGCCGAGCTGATCAGGGTCTCCACCTGCATGGTGATCGCCGAGCCGTCCGCGGAAAGCCGCGGTCGCAGGTTGAGCACGATGCCCGTGGACAGGTAGTCCGTGGAGGACAGGGTGCCGGTGTTGGTGGCGGCGATGTTGCTGGTGTAGGGGATCTTCTCGCCCACCTGGATGCGCGCCTGGCGGCCGTCCAGCACCAGGATCGAGGGTCGCGACAACACCTGGGCCTGACCTCGGGTGACCAGGGCCCGGAGCTTCAAGCTGAGCTCAAAAGGCGTTCGGATCGATGGCCGTTCGAACAGGTAGGTGAAGGGCTGGGCGATGCCGGCGGCGTTGGTCGAGAATGAGAAGGTGGAACCGTTCTTCGAGCCCTCGAAGTCGATGCCGAGGTCCCGCAGCCGATCCTGGTCGAGCTCGATGACCTGGGCTTCGATCAGGATCTGCTGCGCCGGCACGTCGATGTGGTCGTGGAGCAGGTTGAGCAGAGTCTGCATCGGCGCCGGGTCGTTGCCGTCGTAGACGATCAGCAGCCGCTGCGGAGGGACGCCGTCGGTAATCCGATCGAGGAACAGCCCGCCCAGGGAGAGCGGCGCTCCCGGCCCCCCACCACCGCCGTAGCCCCCGCCCCCGGCCATGCCACCCGCCCCGCCCAGCGCGCCCGGCACTGGCTCCATCAGGCTGGTCTTCTCGGCGTCGATCAGCCGAATGACCACCGGCAGACGTAGCTCGCCCTTGGGCGGCAGAGCGTCGAAAACCTTGTCGTACACCACCGGTTGGCCCCCGGCGAGCTGAAACTCGATCACCGAGTAGCCGAGCACCTTGAGCAGAGCCGCCGCCCGGTCGCCCTGCGCGTAGCTGAGCTTGTAGCTGGCGAAGCGGTTGCCCGGAGAGGCGAGGGGGCCGGAGAGGGCCGGCTCACCCGCGGGCGGAGGCTCCGAAGGTCGAGCGGACGCCGGGCAGGCGCAGAGCGCGAGAAGCAGAAGACCGGTACGCAGCGAGGAAGACAAAATGCCAGGTTCGGCATCGCGAGAGAAGAGCTGCCGCCGGAATCCTCGCCAGGGGTCCCGGCGATGGCGAGTGACGCTGCACTGACTGGGGTCCATCTTTCCACTCCCGCTCAGAGGAGATCGGGGCCGCTGATGTGGCGCTCCTGGCGTCAGAAGGTCCGCATTTGCCGGCCCCCAAGGGCGCCGCCGGGGCCGTCTTGGACTGCAGTGGCCACCGGGACGTGCCAGGCCAGGGGGCAAACGCCCGGGCCGCTACTCGACCATGGCGTCGACGAACAAGAAGACCTCGTTCCTGAGACCGCTCGATGCGCCGCAGGCCCACAAATGGAGATAGTTGCCGTTTTGCGAGTTGCTATCGTAGGCCTTGTGAACACAGAAACTCGAAGGCAGGTGGATGTTCGATGGATTCGCTGCGGCGATCTGGAAGACGGAGTTGGCGGGTGCGCCAGCGACGCTGGCGCTGCCTTGCGGGAAGAGAGTCCTGAACAGACTTGGCCCGGGATTGCAGTCTCCCAGCACGATGCGCCGTCCGTTGGAGAGGCTCTGATCCGTGCCCTGCAAGCGCCAGCACATGTTCATATTTTCATAAGCTCGGACGGTGTACCCATAACCTCCAGACTCTCTGACGAGTGTCCAGTACCGGTCCTCGCCGGCGCCTTCGTAGCACTTCCAGTAATGGAGGGTGTTTTCGGCCGGCCATCCGGGCAGAGCCTTGTGGACACACATCGAGGCACCGGGATTGGCAAGCGAACCGGGTCCGGAGTACGGGTCCTTGAGGAGGATTTTCTTTCCCACCCAGGGATCCTGGGCACGGGCCGCGGTTGCCGCGAGGGCAAACAGGCTCAGGATCGATAGCAGGATCGGCAGGCCCCTGCGAGACCGTTTGAAGGAAGGAAACCGCTCTGGCTCTGGCTCCGCGCTAGAAACTCTGATCGGTCGAATTCTCACACTCGCTCTTTTCATGACCCTTCTCCTCCATAGATCGACCCACCTGAGGGTGGCGGGCCGGGTTGTCATCACGGCTCTGCTAAATTGAGCCGTCTCACGGACTCCCTTGCCAAGCCAGACCGGTGCCAGATCCGCTCCACGCTTCCAAGTTATTTGCCATCAATCAGTTGGAGAGATTCTTGGAGCTCAGCAGCGCGCGGATACCGCCTACTTCTCCATGCACCCTCAGCCTCCCCGAACGACCTGACAGCCATGAAAGCAAGGGTTTTGCGGCTGCATAGCTCGTGAGGCACCACTGCATACCGCGCAGTGCAGTGCGCAGCGGCGAGAGGGAGTCTCTTGCGAAAGCTTGCGCCACGCCGTTCGGTGGCACCGCTCGGCCGGAGGTTCGCCGAGCGCGGTCTACTGCGGGTGATATCAACTCAACAGTGATCCCTGATATCATGACCGACATGACAACCGAGAGGCAGTACTCTGGCCGTTGCCTGCTCCGGCTTCCACCGGAACTCCACGGCGTGCTTCATCGCTCGGCAGCGGCGGCAGGGTTCTCCTTCAACGAGTTCTGCGTGCGCAAACTGGCCTCACCCTCGCCACCGCTCGAGGAGGCCGGCGCCATCACCGCCATCGAGGCCGCAGCCAGGGTCGCCGGTCAGCACCTCGTTGGAGTTGTCGCCTTCGGTTCCTGGGCACGGGGGGAGCAGGGGCCCGATTCGGATGTGGACTTGCTGGTGGTGCTCGACGAGACTCTGCCGGTGACGCGATCCCTCTACCGCAGCTGGGACGCCCAGCCCCTGCTCTGGAACGGGCATCGGGTGGAGCCTCATTTCGTCCAGTTGCCGGCTTCCGAGCAGCTCGTCGGTGGCGTCTGGGCGGAGGCGGCGATCGACGGCATCGTGCTCTTCGAGCGCGCCTTCGAGGTGTCGCGCCGGCTGGCCCAGGTGCGCCGGGAGATCGCCCGCGGCCGGCTGCGCCGGCGGCAGGTGCAGGGCCAGCCCTACTGGGTGGTGGCCGCCTGATGCGCAACCGCAGCCTGGCGTCCGACCACGTCCATCGGGCCGAGGTGCGGCTCGCGGCGCTCGACGTCCTGTTCGACGCGGGCAGCTGGGCCGACGTGGTGCGCGAGTCCCAGGAACTGGTGGAGCTGGCGCTCAAAGGGCTTCTGCGCGCAGCCGGAGTCGTGCCGCCACGGGTCCACGACCTCTCGGACGTGCTCGAGGCCGAGCAGGAGCGGCTGCCCGAGGCGGTCCGGGCCCGGCTCGCCGAGCTGACGGGCGTCTCCCGGGAACTGCGCCGCGACCGAGAGTTGGCCTTTTACGGGGCGGAAGACCTGACCCCGAGCGGCTTCTACCAGAGGTCCGACGCGGAGCGAGCTCGCCGGGCGGCGGGCATGGTGGTGGAGGTGGTCCGCCCGCACGTCGAAGACTGAGCGAGCGAGGGCCGCCGGCCCGCTCGAACTCCAATAGGATCTGGAGCACCGTGGCCAGCATCGCTTCTGGGGCTCTGTCGAGCGCTCCCCTTTCCCCCGGCACCATCGTCGCCGGGCGGTACCGGCTGGTGCGCCGGCTGGGAGAGGGAGGTATGGGGCTGGTCTACCGGGCCGACGACCTCCAGCTCGACCAGCCGGTGGCGCTGAAGTTCCTGGCACCCGAGTGGAGCGGGCACGCGGAGCTCCGGCGCCTCTTTCTCTCCGAGGTGCGCTTCGCCCGCCGGGTCAGCCATCCGAACGTCTGCCGGGTCTACGACGTGGGCGAGAGCGAGGGCCGGCTGTTCCTGTCGATGGAGCTGGTCGAGGGAGAGGACCTGGCCTCGCGCCTGGAGCGGAGCGGGCCGCCCTCCCAGGGCGAGGCGCTGGGGTTGGCCCTGGGAATCTGCCGCGGCCTCGCCGCGATCCACGACTGCGGCCTTCTGCACCGGGATCTGAAGCCCTCCAACGTGATGATCGATCTCCGAGGCGAAGCCCGGCTGAGCGATCTCGGGCTGGCGGCATCCGCCTCGGCGGCGGGTGGCGGCGAAGGCCCCGACGGCACCCTGGACTACCTCGCCCCGGAGCGCCTGGCCGGGGCACCGGCCAGTCTGCGCAGCGACCTCTACTCCCTCGGGCTGGTGCTGGCGGAGCTATTCGCCGGCAGCCGGGTCTACCCGCGGTATCCGCTGGTCGAAATCGCTCGGCGCATCCGAGCGGGTGGCGAAGAGTCGGCCTCGGCCGAGGAGCTACCGCCGCCGGAGCTCGATCTGCCTCCCAACCTCGACCCGGAGGTGGCCCGGGTGGTCCGCTGGTGCCTGGCCACCGAGCCGCGGCAGCGTCCGGCTTCGGCCGAGGCCGTAGCGGCGGCTCTGCAGCCGGACGGTGGCCAGGGGCCGGGAACGTTCCTGCGCACCCTGGTAGCCGCCGACCCGGCCAGCCTGGCTCCCGGGGGCGCAGCCATCGGCGAGCTGCTGGCCGAGCACGGAGGCCTGGAGGTCGGCAGCGCCGCCGGAAGGCTATGGCTCTTCGAGCGGCCATGGGCAGCGGTGCACTTCACCCTTGCCGGGCGGCTGGCTCCGGCCGCCGGAGCCGCACTGGCCAGGGTCGCTATCCATCTCGGCGAGGTAATCCTGGAGCGCCAGGGGCCGGGCCAGCTCACCGCTTCGGGGCTGGAGGTCGAGCGAGTCTGGCGGCTGGCGGCTCTGGCCCGGCCCGGCCAGACCCTGCTCAGCTCCCACGCCTTCGACCTGGCGCGCCATCGCAGCGCCGGCGAGGCCGCTCCCGCGGGAGCGCTGCGCTGGCTCTCTCACGGCAGCTACCGCCTGGCGGCCGACGAGCCGCCGGCGGAGATTTTCGAGGTCGGCGTCGAAGGGGCCGCCCCCCTGCTGGCGCCGGAGAGTGCGGGGATTCTGCTGCCGGCAGCCCGGGAGCTGGTCGCCGGCTGGCGCCCCGCTCCGGGAGTCGAAATCCCTCAACGCCCTGGCTGGGTGATCGAGCGCAAGCTCGGGAAAGGAGGTTTCGGCGACGTCTGGCTGACCTACCACGCACTCAGCCGCGAGGCCCGGGTCTTCAAGTTCTGCTACGACCTCGAGCGGCTGCGGTCCCTGCAGCGGGAGATCACCGTCTTTCGTCTGCTCAAGGAGCATCTGGGCACCCGCTCGGATATCACCCGGGTGATCGACTGGTGCTTCGACGAAGCTCCGTACTTCGTCGAAGCGGAGTACACCCCGGAGGGCAGCCTTGCGGACTGGGCCCGGGCTCAGGGGGGCCTCGGCCGCATCTCTCTGGCCTTGCGCCTGGAGCTGATGGCGCAGGTGGCGACCGCCCTCGCGGCGGCCCACTCGGTGGGCGTGCTGCACAAAGACGTCAAGCCCGCCAACGTGCTGATCGCCGGTGGCGAGGGAGGGGAGGTGCGGGCGCAGCTGGCCGACTTCGGCATCGCCACGGTGACCGACCTGGGCCTGTTGGCGGCGGCCGGGATCACCGCCCTCGGCCTCACCGAGACGGCGGCCTCCGGGAGCCAGACCTCGCCCGGAGGGACTCGTCTCTACCAGGCGCCGGAGCTCCTGGAGGGCAAGGTGCCGACTCTCAAGGCCGACATCTTCGCCCTCGGTGTGCTGCTCTACCAGATGGTGGTCGGGGACTTCTCGCGCGCCTTGGGGTCCGGCTGGGGCCGGGATATCGAGGACGAGCTTCTCCGCGAGGACGTGGCAGAGGCCGTGGACGGCTCGCCGGACCGGCGCCTCGGCGACGCGGCACAGCTCGCCGAGCGCCTGCGCACCCTGCCGGCGCGTAGGCTCGCCCGCCAG
>CALMKX010000079.1 GCA_937867335.1 uncultured Acidobacteriota bacterium | reverse complement strand
GACCCGCCCGACCGTTCGGCCGCCGCGAGCGAAACCGCCGCACCGCCGCGGATTCGCTCAAGTCGCCGCCGGGGGAAGCGGATCGGCGAGCGGCCGGCGTGAGCCGGCTGTTGGCTCGGGGCTCCGGCTCGGGTCTTGGTTTGGTTCCCTCTCCCCTCCGGGGGAGAGGGTGAGGTTCCCCAAGTTTGGTGGACACGAAGTTAACGGTGTAGACGCGGATCAAGGAGTCCGCCGATGGCTCGTGCCCGAACGACGTACGCGGCGGAGTTCAAGCTCGCGGCCGTGACGATGATCACCGACCAGCAGCTCTCGGTCGCCGAGACGTCTCGCCGGCTGGGGGTGTGCGAGACACTCCTGCGGGCGTGGCGGGCCGCTGTCTTGGAGCGTGGCCCGGACGCCTTCCCCGGCCACGGCAACCCGTCCCCGGCCGACGACGAACTCCGCCAACTCCGGGCCGAGAACGCCCGCCTGCGGGCCGAGCGGGACCTGCTAAAAAAAGCCGCCGCGTACTTCGCCAGCCCGCCGAGCTGACCTTCGCGTTCATCGCCGACCACGCCGACGAGCGGCCGGTGGCGCGGATGTGCGCGGCTCTGGAGGTGTCGGCGTCGGGGTACCACGCCTGGGCCTCGCGGGATACGAGCCCCACGCAGCGATGGCGGCAGGAACGGCTCGAAGCCATCGAAGCGATCCACGCCGACGTGAAAGAGCGTTACGGCAGTCCCCGGATGACCGCGGGGTTGAGCGCGCGGGGGTACGCCTGCCGCGAGAACACGGTGGCCAAGATCATGAGCGCCCACAGAATCCAGGCTCGCCGATGCAGACGGCTCACGCGGACGACGGGCTCGAAGCACGGTTTGGCCGTGGCCCCGGACGTCCTGGGCCGGGGGTTCGCGGTGGGCGGCCCGAATCGGGCGTGGTGTGCAGCTATCACCTGCGCCCCGACACGCGAGGGGTTCTTGTACCTGGCCGTGGTCGAGGACGTGTTCCGCCGGATGGCGGTCGGCTGGAGCATGGGCGATTCGATGGAGAGCCGGTTGGTCGCGGACGCACGGGAGATGGCGTTGTCGCGCCGCCGTCCGGGCGCGGGCTCGGTGGCGCACTCGGATCGCGGGAGCCCGTACGCCCGCGGCCACTGCCAGCGGGTACTCGGTGAGGAAGGGATCGTGTGCGGCATGAGCGGCGTCGGCCGGTGCTGGGACAACGCGCCGGTCGAGTCGTTCTTCGGCCGGATGAAGTGCGAGGTCGCCGGCAGTGAGATGTTCCCCTCGAAGGCGCAGGCGAAGGCCGAGATCTTCGAGGACCTCGAAGTGTTCGACAGCCGCGTCCGCCGGCACTCCGCGCTGGGGTTCGTGTCCCCGGTCGAGTTCGAGCGGGCGTATAACCAGACCCGCCGTTAATGCGGGCTCGATGCTGACGGTTTGCGATCCCGGGTCGGGTCGTATCCTGCCGGGATGAACAAGGCACGGACCTTCGTCCGCCCCCTCACGGCCGAGGAGCGGCAGGCCCTGGAGCAGGGCCGGAAGTCGGCCGACGCATCCACCGTTCGCCGGTCCCAGGTGCTCTTGGCCAGTGCCGGCCGGATGGCCCCGGCCGACATCGGGCGGGTGGCCGGGTGTACCGCCCGGGCGGTCCGGAACGCCATCCGGGCGTTCGCGGCCAACGGGCTCGCCCGCCTGGCGGCCAAGTCCCACGCCCGGAAGGGCCCCGGCCGGGTGCGGGACCGGGACCGGGACGAGGGCCTCAAGGACCTGCTCCACCGCCGGCCCCGGGAGTTCGGCAGGCCGACCGGCCTGTGGACCCCGGCCCTGGTCGCCGAGGTGTGCCACGCGAAGGGGTGGACGCCCCGGGTGCCGTCGGCCGAGGCCGTCCGCACGGCTTGCCAGCGAGCGGTCCGCCTCGGCGGCCAGCAGAGCGAGCTCGAGCCCTCGTCCCACGGTGAGCGCCCAGCGCCTGGCTCCGGCTTCCGCCTCGCTCGCCGCACGCGCGCTCACCACCTCGCCGATCCAGGCGAGAGCCCGGGCCACCCCATGGCTCGCCTGCTGGGCAAGGCCGGCGAGCAGGGGGTCAGAGATTCCCGCCGCCGTCCGCCGCAGCTCCTCGAGCAGCGCCTCCCGGGCTCCTCGCTCCTCGAGCGCGCGCAGGGCATCGAGAGCCAGCACGTTGGTGGTGCCCTCCCAGATGGTGAGCACTTGGGCGTCGCGCAGCAAGGCCGGCAGGCCGGTGTCCTCCAGGTAGCCGGCGCCGCCGAAGCACTCGAGAATCTCGCTCGCCACCGCCACCGCCTGGCGGGCGGTGGTGAGCTTGGCGATCGGCGTGACCAGGCGCAGCAGGGCGAGCTCGCCGGCGCTGGCCTCGCCCGCCTCCGCCCGCCCCAGCAGTTCCACCACCCGGAAGGTCAGCTGGAAGGCCGCTTCCTGTTCGGCGGCGAGGCCGGCCAGGGTGTCGAGATGGAGGGGCTTGGCCGCGAGCGGCGCGCCGAAGGCCACTCGACGGCGGGCGTAGTCCCGCGCCAGGTCGAGGCCCCGGCGCATCAGGGCCACCGAGGTCACGGCGTTCCAGGTGCGGGTCAGGTTCAGCATCGGCGAGATCGCCCGCACGCCATCGCTCGCCGCTCCCACCAGCTCCGCCCGCGTGCCCTCCAGGGTGAGCTCGGCCGTGGGCAGCTTGCGGGTGCCGAGCTTGTCTTTCAGGCGGTGCACCACGATGCCGTTCGCGCCGCCCTCGGCGTCGCGGGTCTCGAGATAGAAAAGCGCCAGCCCCTTGCCCCCCGGGCCGTTGCCTTCTGGCCGGGCCAGGGTGAGGGCCATCTGCGAGGCCACGGCCGAGGTGAACCACTTATGGCCGTAGAGGCGCCACACCCCCTCCTCCAACCGAGCCACCGTGCGCGAGAGGCCGACGTCCGAGCCGCCGGTGGCCTCGGTCATCCACTGGCCGCTGGTCCAGAACTGGGCCGGCTCCCGCGAGGTGAGGTGCGGCACGGCGCGCTCGATCAGCCGCCGGTTGCCCGAGTCGTGCAGGGTGCGGGCGGCGCCGTCGGTCATCGCCAGGGGGCAGCCGTAGAAATCGGTCGAGGCCGAAAAAAGATAGGCCAGGGCGAACTGATGGGGCCGGGAGAAGGCGCCGTGGCGGGCCTCGTAGGCGGTGGCCACCACACCAGCCTCGGCCGCCAGCCGCTCCGCCCTCTGCCACAGCGGCGTGAGCTCCAAGCGGTCCACCCGCTGCCCCCAAGGGTCCCAGGAGACCAGCCGCGGCAAGCTCTCGCGATCCGCAAGCTGCAACGGATAGAGCTCCTCGGCCGCCAGCCGGCCCATGTCGGCGAGCGAAGGCTCGATCTCCGAAAGCACCTCCGGCGGCAGGTGGTGAGAAAGCCAGGCCCGGAGCGGCCGGTCCTGGAGGTAGAGGTTCTCCAGCCGGGGCGAGTCCTGGATGAAGGCGGGCGCTAGCCTCATGGCGACCATGATACGGCCGCTCGAGTCCGGGAATCCGCCTTCAGGCGGGCTCCGGCTCCCCCTTGCCCCGCAACTTGAGGGTGAGCACCGCGGCCACCACCACCAGCACGGAGCCGGTCAGGAACAGGCCGTCCGGCAGCACTCGCCAGAACAGCCAGTCGAAGGCGCCGGAGAAGACCACGCTGGTGTAGAGGAAGGGCCCCACCCAGGCGGCCGGTGCCGAGGAATAGGCACGGGTGAGCAGCAGCTGGCCGCCGGTGGCGAGCAGGCCCATGGCGGCCACCACCGGCCACAGCTGCGCCGGCGGCGTAACCCAGGCGAGAGCGGCCGGCACGGCCGAGATGGCGGTGGCGATGGCGGCGAAGTAGAAGACGATGCGCGGCGCCGGCTCGGTGGCGGTGAGGCGGCGGATGCCCACCTGGCCGATCGCCGCCAGCACGGCCGAGAGCACGGCCAGGAGCGCCACCGGCCGGAACAGCCCGGGCGTGGGCCGCAGGATCACCACGATGCCCACGAAGCCCACGGCCAGCGGGCCGGCCAGGCGGGGGCTCAAGCGCTCGCCGAGCCAGAGCCACTCCACCAGCGGCACGAAGAGCGGCAGCGTGTAGGTGAGGAGCACCGCGTCGGCCAGCCGCAGGTGGGCGATCGAGAAGAAGAAGCAGTACATCGCCGCCAGGCCAAAGAGGCCGCGCACCAGGTGCTCGCGGAGGTGCCGGGTGACCAGCGCCGAGCGACCCCGCGAGATCACCCAGGGCGCCAGCAGGGCGAGGCTCAAGGCGTTTCTCAGAAACACCACCATCGCGTTCGGCAGCTCGTGAGCCGCGGCCTTGACGGCCGCGCTCATCGCCGCGAAGAGCAGCGCCGAGCCCACCATCAAGGCGGCCCCCTGCCGGAAGCTCGGAGGGCGATCCGAGAAGTCGGAAGACAAGCGAAGAGCCTGCCGCGCCTAGCGGGCTTTGCCGCTCAAATAGTCCACGGCCAGGTTGGCCATCGCGCGCACGCCGAGGGGCAGAGCGTTCTCGTCGATGGCGAAGCGGGGCGAGTGGTTGGGTGCCGCCTCTTCCACTTTCTGGCCCGGAGGCCGGATGCCCAGGAAGAAGAAGAAACCCGGGATCTTCTGCTGGTAGACGGCGAAGTCCTCCGCCCAGGTGACCGGCAGCGTCTCCATCACCTTGCCGGCGCCGGCCACCCGCTCGAGGGTGGGCGCCATACGCCGGGTGAGCGCAGGATCGTTGTAGGTGACCGGGTTGCCCTGGTCGATCGTCACTTCGGCACGGGCTCCCGCAGCGGCGGCGATGCCCTCGGCGGTTCGACGCACCCGCTCGTGGAGCTCCCCGCGCACGCCCGGATCGAAGGAGCGGATGGTGCCCCACATTTCCACTTCCTCGGGAACGATATTGTTGCGCACTCCGCCCTTGATCACGCCCACGGTCACTACCGACGGGCCCTTGAGCTGGTTCACCTGCCGGGCGGGAATCGCCTGCAGCGCCACCACGATCTCGGCGGCCGTCACCACCGGGTCGATGCCCTCCCAGGGCATACCGCCGTGGGTCTGCCGGCCGTGAACCAGGATGTGCAGACGATCCGAAGCCGCCAGCTGGCCACCGCTGCGGAAGGCCACCTCCCCTGCCGCCACCATCGGCACCACGTGCAGGCCGAAGATGGCCTCGGGAGCCGGGTTGGCCAGGGCTCCTTCCGCCACCATCAGCGCGGCTCCGCCTTCCTCGCCGGGGGGCGCTCCTTCCTCGGCCGGCTGGAAGAGGAATACCACCGTGCCGGGAAGGTCTTGACGCAGGCCCGCCAGCACCTCGGCCACGCCCATGAGCATGGCGGTGTGGGCGTCGTGCCCGCAGGCATGCATCACGCCCACCGGCTGGCCGCCGTACTCGGCTTTCACCTTCGAAGCGAACGGCAAATCCACCTCCTCGGTGACCGGCAGGGCGTCCATGTCGGCACGCAGCGCCACCACCGGGCCGGGCTTGCCGCCCTTGAGCACGGCGACCACGCCGGTGTGGGCCACGCCCGCCTTCACCTCGAGCCCGAGCGAGCGCAGATGCTCGGCCACTCTGGCGGCGGTGCGAGTCTCGCGGTTCGAGAGTTCCGGGTTCTGGTGGAAGTCCCGCCTCCAGGCCACCACCTTGGGGGCCACCTGCGCGGTGAGGCGGTCGATCGCCGCGGCGAGCGGCTCGGCGGCACGGGCCGCTCCGGAGGAAACGAGGAAAGCGAGCAGACCGAGGCAGGCGGTTCGGCGCGACATAAGACCTCCATCGAGCGCAGAGTCCAGCAATGGCGGCAACCCGACGACCCTGCGGCGCGTAAGAACGGTGACGCCGGGCCCTCGAGTGGGGGTGCTTCAAGGGGCACATCCTAGCGCGCCTCGGGGGCCCGGCGTCAGGCCGGAGTGGGCGGCTCGAGAGGGTCTTGACGATCAACTACTCGAGTAGTACTATCTCGGTAGTCGAAAGGAGGGCTCGCGATGAGCGCACCCCACCGGCTCGGCGATCTGCAGCTGGCGATCCTCAACATCCTGTGGGAAAGCGGTGAAGCCTCGGCGGCCGAAGTGCACCGACTTCTCGAAGAGGAACGCGGGCTGGCGCCGACCACTATTGCCACCATGTTGACCAAGATGGAGAGCAAGGGCCTGGTGACCCACCGAAGCGAAGGCCGCCGATTCATCTACCGGAGCGCGGTCTCGGCCGGCGAAGTCCGGAAATCGATGATCTCGGCACTCACGGCTCGGTTCTTCGACGGCGATCCGGCAGCCCTGGTGAGCCACCTGCTCTCCGAATACGAAATCGACCCCGACGAGCTCGGCCGGCTCCAGGAGCAGGCCCGGCGCTCCGACCACGACGAGGAGGCCTGAGATGTGGAGTCTCACCATGCCGGACGGGCTCGCAACTCTCGGTGCCTGGCTGGGCAACTACCTTTGCCACAGCACCCTGTTCCTAGCCCTCGCCTGGGCCTTCTCTCGCAAGCTTGGAAGCCGCGCTCTGGCCACCCAGGAGTGGACCTGGAAGCTCGCCCTGGTCGCCGGCCTCCTGACCGCCGGCCTCGCCCTCGGCTCCGGCGGCACCCGTGAAGGTCTGATGTCGCTGTGGAGCCCAGCGCCGACGAGCCCCGCGTTGCGTGTCGCCGCACCCAGCGGCCCGCTCGCTGGCGACCCGACCCCGGGCCCTGCCACTCTCTTGGCCACTTCCGCCGCGCCGGCCGACACCTCGCCGGCTCCTTCCGCCGCTTCCTGGCTGCGCTGGCTGGCCGCCCTCTGGGGCGTAGGTGCGCTCGGCTCACTCGCCCTTCTCGCGCTGCGCTGGCGGGCCTTCCGCCAGCGCTTGGTCGGGCGCCTGAGGATCAGCGCTGGGCCGCTGCGCAGCGAGCTCGACCGTCTTCGTGACCGGGCCCGCCTCGGGCAGGACGTCGAGCTCTCGCAGACCCGGCGCCTGCTGGTACCCTGCGCCACGGGGCTCACCCGGCCGGAGATCTGCCTGCCGGATCGCGCCGTCCAGGCCCTGCCGACGGAGGCCCAGCACAGCATCCTGGCCCACGAGATGGCCCATCTCGCCCGCCGGGATCCCCTCTGGCAAGCCTTGGCCAAGCTGATCGAGGCCTTGCTCTTCTTCCAGCCCCTGAACCGACTGGCAGCCCGTCGCCTGGCCGAGATCGCCGAGCTCCGCGCCGACGACTGGGCGGTGGCGGCTACCGGCCGCCCGCGCGAGCTGGCCCTCTGCCTGACCGAGGTGGCCGGCTGGATGGCCGGCCAGCGCATGGCGCCCCTGCCGGTGCCGGGCATGGCCGTGGAGCGCTCCTCTCTCGGCCGCCGCGTCGAGCGCCTGCTCTCCGGGTCCCGGCCCAACGAGCCCTGGCCGCGCTTCTGGCTGCCGGCCGTGCTGCTGCTCCTGGTGGGCGCCGTCACCGTGGCTCCCGGGTTCAGCCTCGCCGACCGAGTGGACGCCGCCACCCTCGGCACCGAGCCCACGCCTCCTGAGGCGCCCCGAGCGCATCGCCCGGCGCGCCCGCGGAGGCCAGCTCCGCCCGAACC
>CALMKX010000078.1 GCA_937867335.1 uncultured Acidobacteriota bacterium | reverse complement strand
CCCCTACAGCAAGAGGGTCGGCTGGTGGTGGTAGGGGCGCGGTTTCCGCGCCCGGGCCCGAATTGGCTCGCTCCATGTACCTGCTTACATGGGCCATGGGTCCTCCGGGCCGGAGATAGCTGGATTCTCCCGATCAAGGTGCCAGCGCAGAGGGTTGTTCTCGATGTAGTCGCGGATCCGCTCGAGAGATTGTTGGTGCCGAACGATGTGCTCGAAGTAGTTCCGTTGCCAGACCGGCACACCCGGCGTGACCCGCAGATTGTTGATCAGCTTCGAGGACTGGTATTTGAAATAGGCCACTACTTGGCCCAATGTTGGCCGGCTGCGCACCGAGGTTGGGTGCCGCGAGGATCCTACTGCCAGGGCGGATCCCAAGGTTGTTGTTGGTGGCTGCGCGCTTTCCAAGTCCGAGGCTGTGCCGGGCCAGGCGGCTGTAGCGTCGCCGATCACGAGAATCCCGTGAAGGTGATTGGGCATGATCACGAAGGAGTCCAAGCGGACGTGAGGGAAACGAACTGGGATGGCCTGCCATGCGCCCAGGGCGAGACGCCCCGCGGCGGAAAGGCTTGACACTCCGCCCGTCACTTCTCCGAGGTAGCACTGCCGGTGCAGTGTGCACAAGGTGACGAAGTACACTCCGGCCTCCGCGTAGTTGTGGCCGGGCAGGCGGAGGGAACGTCGATGGTGGAGATCTGGCTTTCTTTTCAAGGGTTGCGCTCCACTCCTTCGGTGAGCCTGTCGCCGACCATGAGCTCGGGTGGCAGGGCTCTCCTTTGCAGGCGGAAGGCTACCGGAAGAGGCTGCAAGTTGAGCCAGTCGCGGCTGACTGGCGCCAAAGAGGGCGGGGAGACCCCGCCCCTACAGCGAGACGGCCGGCCAGCGGGCGTAGGGGCGCGGTTTCCGCGCCCGGGTCCGGATTGACTGTGGGCCCCGGGCCCGTGCGTGGTCTTCGGTCGGGAGAGGGCGGGGAGACCCCGCCCCTACAGCAAGAGAGTCGGCTGGTGGTGGTAGGGGCGCAGTTTCCGCGCCGGGTGGCGGATTGACGCCGGGCCCAGGGCGTGGGTCCGTGCGTGGTGCTCGGTCGGGAGAGGGCGGGGAGACCCCGCCCCTACAGCAAGAGGGTCGGCTGGTGGTGGTAGGGGCGCGGTTTCCGCGCCCGGATCTCCATCGCCAGGCTAGGATTGCCGCACGTTGCCGCCTATGAGGGAGGCCCGCCGATGCGAATCCTCACCCAGGATGTGATGAACCGAGTGCTCGACGTGGTGGACGAGCTCGAGATCTCCCGCGAGGCGATCACGGTGCCGCTCGAGATGAGCGGGCCGGGCTCGGTGCGCCGGCTCGCTCGGGGCAAGCTCGAGATCACCCTGCCGGCCGAGGACGAGGCGCTCGAGGCTTTCCTTGCGAGCTTGCCCGGGGCGATTGCGGCGCTCGGCTCGGAGCCTGCCTGAATCCCCGTACTTTCGAGCTACACTTTTCGATGTGAGCGAGCGGGAGCATCGCGGCGGGTCGGGCGGGGCCGAGGAGCCGGTTTCGCACTGGGGCCGGCGGCGGCAGTCGGTGGAGGAGGGGCCTTTCCTCGCCGGGCCGCGCTCGCGCACGAACGAGCTCCTGCGGCTCGGGCGCATCTCCTGGGAGTTTCTACGCGGCTTCCGCGCCCTCCACTTCGTGGGTCCCTGCGTCACGGTGTTCGGCTCGGCCCGCTTCGCGGAAAGCCATCCTTACTACCAGCAGGCCCGGGAGATGGGTCGTAGGCTGGCGAGCGCCGGATTCACGGTGATGACCGGCGGCGGCCCGGGCATCATGGAGGCCGCCAACCGCGGCGCGCGGGATGTGGAAGGCCCGAGCATCGGCTGCAACATCCGCCTGCCCCACGAGCAGCAGCCCAACCCCTACCTGGATCATTTCCTCGAGTTCCGCTACTTCTTCGTCCGCAAGGTGATGCTGGTGAAGTACTCCCACGCCTTCGTGGTGATGCCGGGCGGCTACGGCACGCTGGACGAGATCTTCGAGACCCTCACCTTGATGCAGACCGGCAAGGTGGCGGATTTTCCCCTGGTGATGATGGGCGTCTCCTACTGGACGCCTCTGCTCGATTTCTTCCGCAACACCCTGGTTCGCGAGGGCACCATCAGCCCCGCGGACGTGGACCGGCTGCTGCTCACCGATTCGCCGGACGAGGCGATGAGCGCCATCCTTGATCGCGTAACCCGGCGCTTCCACGTGCCGCTCAAGCCGCTACGACCGCGGCGGATTCTCGGCGAGCGGCGCTGGGTGGGCCCGGCCGCCGGCGCCGAAAAGACCTCGGGCTAGCTGCCGGCCGGCCCGGCTTGGCAAGCGGGGCCGGGATCTGAGATCGTGGCGAGGCCATGCCCGCCGCCCTGAACGAAGAGCCGAAGCGCGGGCTCGCCCGCCTCGAAGTGCTGGCGGCGGCGCTGCTCTTTTCCACCGGCGGCACGGCGATCAAGCTCTGCTCGCTCTCCGGCTGGCAGGTGGCGAGCGCCCGCTCGGGCGTGGCAGTGGTGGCCACGCTCCTGGGCAGCGCGCTCTTCTACCGCCGCTTGCCCCGGCTCTCGGCCGGCACCTGGCTGGTGGGCATCACCTACGCCGCCACCCTGGTGCTGTTCGTCACCGCCAACAAGCACACCACGGCGGCGAGCGCCATCTTCCTGCAGTCCACGGCGCCGCTCTACGTGCTGCTGTTGGGCCCCTGGCTGCTGCGCGAGCCGATCCGCCGGCACGACGGCCTCACCATGGCCCTGATGCTCGGCGGCCTGATGCTCTTCGCCGTGGCCCAGGACCCGGCCGGTGCCACCGCTCCAGACCCGGCCCGCGGCAATCTCCTGGCTGGGAGCGCCGGCGTCACCTGGGCGTTCACCATCCTCGGCCTGCGCTGGCTGAGCCGCCATGGCCGGGCGGATGCCGGCCTCGGCGCCGTGCTCGCCGGCAACCTCCTCGCTTGCCTCGCCTCCCTGCCCTTCGCCCTGCCCCTGCCCGCGGCGAGCGGCCAGGACCTGGCGGTGCTGGTCTACCTGGGGGCGGTGCAGATCGCCCTGGCGTACTTCTTCTTGACCGCCGGCATGAAGGGCGTTTCGGCCTTCGAGGCCTCGCTCCTTCTGCTGCTCGAGCCGGTGGCCTCGATGCTGCTCTCCTGGGCGGTGCACCACGAGCGGCTCTCCCCCTACTCGCTGCTGGGTGCGGCGTTGATCCTGGCTGGCACCCTGTCCAAGGCCTTCTTCGAGGCACGGCTGAGCCGGCGAGATCGCGTGGCGGAGGTACCCGGAGTGTGAGCGGCCCGAAGGCGTGGGGCCCGCCTGGCGAGAGCCCGGTCGAGCTGCTGCGGGTGAGGGGAAGCGAGGCTCGCCCGGACGAGGACCGGCTCGCCGGCGAAGAGCCGCTGGAAATCCGCCTGCGGGCGGGCGGTGAGGAGCGCAGCCTGGCGCTCACCATGCGCACGCCGGGGGCGGACTTCGAGCTCGCCGTGGGCTTCCTCGCCACCGAGGGGGTGGTCAAGGCGCCCGAGGAGATCGCCCGGGTGTTCCTGCCGGAGGACGCCTGGGCCGCCCCGGGCGACGGCCGCAACGTGGTGGTGGTGGAGCTCACGGCGGCCGGGCTGCCGGAGCTGGCGCGGCTCGAGCGCCACTTCTTCGCTTCGAGCGCCTGCGGGGTGTGCGGGCGGGCGGGCATCGAGAACCTCCGTCTCGGCGGCCTGGCACCGCCCGAGCCGGGCTTCGAGATCGCCGTTTCCGCGCTCTACCGGCTGCCCGCGGCCCTCAAGGAGCGCCAGGGCGTCTTCGCTCGTACCGGTGGGCTCCACGCCGCGGGGCTGTTTTCGGCCACAGGGGAGCTGCTGGACGTCGCCGAGGACGTGGGTCGCCACAACGCCCTCGACAAGCTGCTCGGCAGGGCCTTCCGGGCAGGCGGCTGGCCGCTCTCCTCCTACGGCGTGCTGGTCAGCGGCCGGGCGAGCTTCGAGATCGTGCAGAAGAGCCTCGCGGCCGGCGTGTCCCTGGTGGCCTCGATCTCCGCGCCGAGCAGCCTGGCGGTGCTCCTGGCCCAAGAGCTCGGGCTCGGCCTGGCGAGCTTCCTGCGCGACGACCGCGTGAACCTCTACAGCGTGCCGGAGCGGGTGCGGCTCGAGCCCTGAGCCTCGGCAGCCCCGCCCAGTCCCGCCTGGGGGCTCGGCCGGCATAAAGAAGGCGGTGAATACGGCCGAGCGACCCTTGCGCGGCCGCCCCGGGAGGCTGCCATGAACCAGGCGGAACTGCACTCGGACCGCGGCGAAATCACCGATCTTCTCTCCCGTTGGCATCAGGGGGAGGGCGGGGTGCCGGATCGCCTGGTGCCTCTGGTCTACGGCGAGCTGCGCCGGCTGGCGGCGCGGGCGTTGGCGGGCGAGCGGGCGGACCACACCCTGGAGCCCACCGCCCTGGTGCACGAGGCCTACCTCAGGCTCTCGGCCGGCCGAGCCCCCGCCTTCGCCGACCGGGTGCACTTCTTCGCCGTGGCCGCCCGCATGATGCGGCGCATCCTGGTGGACCACGCGCGCAGCCTGCGCGCGGTGCGGCGAGGCAAGGGCGGGCTCAAGCTCTCGCTCGAGGACGTCGAGCCGCCCGGAGTGGAAGCCTGTCCCCTCGACATCCTGGCCCTCGACGAAGCGCTCACCGAGCTCGCTCGCCGAGATCCCCGCAAGGCCCGGGTGGTGGAGCTGCGCTTCTTCGGCGGCCTTTCGGTGCAGCAGGTGGCCGAGACGCTCGGAGTCTCGGTGCCCACGGTGATCCTCGACACTCGGCTGGCGCGGGCCTGGATGTTCTCCCGACTGGCCATGAAGGAAGGCACGGACGTTGCCGGATGAGCTCTGGCTCCAGGTGGAGGAGCTGTTCGCCCAGGCGGTGACCTTGCCTCCGCCGGAACGACCGAGCTTCCTCGACCGCGCCACCACCGACCCGGATCTGCGAAGCGAAGTCGAGCGGCTGCTCGCTGCGGACGCTTCGGCCGGCCCCTTCATCGAACGCGCGATCGAGCGGGGAGCCCTCGCCCTGGCTCGAGACGAAGAGGTGGAGCTGCTGGGCCAGAAGGTGGGGGAGTGGCGCCTTGCCAGCGTGCTCGGCCAGGGTGGAATGGGCACCGTGTACCTTGCGGAGCCGGCCGAGCCGGGCCAAGTGGCCGGCCAGCCGGCCGCGGCGGCGGTGAAAGTGCTGCGCCGTGGGCTCGACACCCAGGAGCTGCTGAGCCGGTTCCGCGCCGAGCGGCGCATCCTTGCCAACCTCGAGCACCCCAACATCGCTCGCTTTCTGGACGGCGGCTCCACCGAGGCAGGACTGCCCTACTTCGTGATGGAGAGGATCGAAGGTCAGCCGATCGACCACTACTGCGACGAGCGGAGATTGCCCGTGCGCGAGCGAGTGGTCTTGTTCCTCAAGGTCTGTGCCGGAGTGCAGTGGGCCCATCGCAACCTGGTGGTGCACCGCGATCTCAAGCCTGGCAACGTGCTGGTGACGGCCGAAGGGGAGCCCAAGCTGCTGGACTTCGGCATCGCCAAGCTGCTCGCGGCGGAGCCCGGGGAAGGCCTCGCCGAGCGCACGGCGACGCTCTTGCGGCTGATGACCCCGAGCTACGCGAGTCCGGAGCAGATCCTCGGCGAGCCGGTGACACCGGCTTCGGACGTCTACTCCCTGGGCGTGCTGCTCTTCGAGCTCGCAACCGGTCGCAAGCCCTTCGCCGGCCGGGACACCGTGGCCCAGGCCCTGGCCCAGGCGACACGCGACGAAGGCGTGGAGCGGGCGAGCGTGGCCGCCCTGCGTGCGGGGGAGGGCACCGACGCCGAGGAGCTAGCCGCGCTGCGGGGCACTTCGCCGCCGCTTCTGGCCCGCCAGCTGCGCGGGGACCTCGATACCATTCTCGCCAAGGCCCTGGCCCGCCGAGCCGAGCGCCGCTATGGCTCGGCCGGCGAGCTGGCGGCGGACCTCGACCGCTATCTGCGCGGGCTGCCGATCGCCGCTCGGCCGGACACCTTCCGCTACCGGGCGAGCAAGTTCCTCCGCCGCCACCCCTGGGGCGTGGGGGCGGCCACCACCTCGGTGGCGCTGGTGCTGGGCTTCCTGGTGGCGGCGAACCTCCTCCTGGCGAGGACCCGTGCCGAGCGGGACCGGGCCACCCGGGTAGCGGGCCTGCTCCAGGACCTGTTCTCGATCGCCGAGCCCTCGCCGGATCGCGGCCGCACGATCACCGCCCAGGAGCTGCTGGACCAGGGTGCCGAGCGGATCTCCGGCCAGCTTCGCGAGCAGCCGGACACCCAGGCTTCGCTGCTGGCCACCCTGGGGGATCTCTACGAGAAGCTGGGCCTCTACGACCGCGCTCGGTCGAGCGTCGAGCAAGCGCTCTCGGTGCGCCGCGCGAGCGGCGGCGACGGCAGCGCCGAGGAGGGGGATCTGCTCGCCGCCCTGGGGCGGATCAACGCCGAGGCCGGGGACTTCAAGAGCTCGGAGGAACATTTCCGCCAGGCCCTCGAGCTGCGCCAGAGGCTCTACGGCGAGGAGCATCCCAAGGTGGCGACCAGCCTCAACAACCTCGGGCTCTGCCTGCACGATCGTGGGCTCTATGCCGAGGCCCGCGAGCTCTACCTCAAGTCGATCGCCGTGGAACGCAAGCTCTACGGCGAGGACCACCCGATGGCCGCCTGGTTCGACGGCAATCTGGCGTTGCTGCTCCACGACCAGGGCGAGTTCGACGAGGCCGAGAGGATCTTCCGCCGGGTGCTGGCGTTCAACGAAAAGGCCTTCGGACCGGACAGCGAGGAGGCGGCCAACACGCTCGACTACCTGGGGATGACGGTGCTTGCCCGCGGTCGCCTCGCGGAAGCGGAGGCTCTCCTCCGGCGATGCTTGGCGGCGCGCGAGCGACTGTTCGGCGAAGAGCACCGCGACGTGGCTCGCAGCCTCTGCCATCTGGGGATGGCGCTCCGCGAGCAAGGCCGGCAGAACGAGGCTCTGCCGATGCTGCAGCGGGCGCTGGCCCGGCGCCAGGAACGGCTGGGCCCAAACCACCCAGAAGTGGCCGAGGGACTTCAGGAGCTGGCTGCCGCCTGGGTAGCGGCCGGCGAGCCTGGCCGGGCCGAGCCGATGTTCCGGCGAGCGATCGAGATCTACGAACAGGCCCTCTCGCCCGACTATCCGCTGATCGGCGTGCCGCTCGGCCGGCTGGCGGCGCTGCTGGTGGCGCGCGGCGACTGCGCCGGGGCCAGGCCCTTGCTCGAGAGGGCGATCCGGCTGCTCCCGGCCAAGGACCGCCAGGCGCCAGAGGCCAGGAAGCTGCTCGCAGGCTGCGGGGGCTGAGAAGAAGCAAGAGGGCGCAGCGTGCTGCGCCCTCGGCCCGCTCGCCTCGGTCTCGTGGGTGCGCCGCCGGGCCCTCGCCCGAAGGTCTGCCGCCAGACAGCCCCTGACTTCGGCAACCGTCGGCTCCGAAGCCCCAGGGCATCTTGCTCGGCCGGCGCGACAGCGATACCGTCTCGCGCCATGCTCGAGCTTTTCTCCTCGCCCGATACCTGGATCTCGCTCATCACCCTGGCCGGTCTCGAGATCGTTCTGGGGATCGACAACATCGTCTTCATCACCATCCTCGCCGGCAAGCTACCGAAGGAGCAGCAGCTGCTGGCCCGCCGGCTGGGGTTGGCGGTGGCGCTGGTTTCCAGGCTGGCTCTGCTCGCCACCCTTTCGTGGGCGGCGAAGCTCACCGCGCCCCTCTTCTCCCTGGTGGGGCACGGTGTCTCCGGGCGGGATCTGATCCTGCTCGGCGGTGGCCTGTTCTTGATCGCCAAGGCGACTTTCGAGATCTACGACCGGGTCGAGGCGGCCCATCCGGTGGAGGAGTCGGCCCGTAGAGCCCGCCCGGGCAAGCTGATCTCGGTGCTGATCCAGATCATGCTGCTCGATGTGGTCTTCTCGCTCGACTCGGTGATCACCGCGGTCGGCATGGCCAACGAGCTGGTGATCATGGCTGCCGCGGTGATCCTGGCGGTGATCGTGATGCTGATCTTCGCCGGTCCGGTGGGGGATTTCGTCGACCGCCATCCCTCGATCAAGGTGCTCGCCCTTTCCTTCCTGGTGATGATCGGTGTGCTGTTGGTGGCGGAAGGCACGGGCCGGCACCTGGAGAAGGGCTACGTCTACTTCGGGATGTTCTTCGCGCTGTTGATCGAGCTGCTCAACATGCGCTACCGCGCGAACCTCCGCCGCAGCCGAAGCGAAGAGACCTAGGCCTCCCACCGACAAGCCCTGCCGGGCGCCCGCCGGGCGCCCACCCTCCCGACCAGGCGACTCCGGGCCGGCTTCCTGCCGGCGCCGGTGCTGGCTCGACTCTCCCGAACCGCTGAGCGTTTGCTTCATCTCGGGTTGGGCGAGATGGTTGGAGTGCTTCCACCGAACCGCCTTGTTTAGTTTTTCGTCATAGCAATACCTAGACATACCAGGTCCCCGAAGGCGAGAGGATTATTGCCGAGAACGATCTCGCGATTCCGTCTACAGGGTTTGAGGCTCGGATTCAGGAAATTCTTCTTAAGATCTGCCTGGATTGCGAGCAGCAGCTCCGGCACGGAGCCGGAGCTGTCTCTCCCGAGAGGAGACGATCGTGCGCCGTTATTGGATGAGCTTGGGCCTGGTTCTCTCGTTGTCTTTGCCGAGCACGGCGACCTTGGCCGCTCCGGCCGATCCCGAAGCCGCCTGGTCTGTTCCCCTGAGCGGCTGGGAGCTCCCGGATCTCGCCGCCCGGCTGGGAAGCTACTGGCGAGAGCTGGTTGCGCTGTTGGACAAGTCCGGCAGCCAGATGGATCCCAGTGGTACCCCGAACGGTGGCGGCACCACCACGACCACCACCACCGGCGGCACGGGTGGCGACAGTGGCAGCAGTAGCGGTGGTGGAGCGGCGGGGGGCTCCGGCTCAGGAGGGTGAAGGCCGCTACCGGCTGGGGTCGGAGGTCTTCGAGGTCAAGTCGTGGGTCAGCTTGCCAAGGATGCAGCGGGTCGGAAGAGGCTGCATCGTCAAGGTCGGAGAGCCGGGTACTCGGAGCTTGCCCGGCCCGGGCAGCCTGACCCACTCCCTGAACTCATGTTCGACTCCCAAAATGCCCTGTCCTCTACTAGACTCTGTAAGAACTACCCAGGAGCCGGGGGAGGAAGATGGGTCGTCACCTCAGTCGGGAGAAGCTGCAAGGACTGTTGTTGAGAGAGCAGGTCTCGAGAGAAGAGCTTCGAGACCTGCTGGATCACCTCTTCGAAGCCTGTCCCGAGTGCGGAGAGCTGGCCTCGGACCTGCGCTCGACCCCGGCCGCTGGCACCCATCCGCTGGTGGAACGAGCCCTCTGCCGAGGCGAGGAGCGGCGACTCCAGATGATTCGTTGGCAGGCCGTGGCCCGCGCCGAGCTGGCCGAGCTCCTCGAGCTGCCGCCGGCTCGCCGCCGCAAGCGGATCGAGCGGGCCTTCACGCGCTTCAGGAACCCGGCCCTGGTGGAGCTGCTGCTCGAAGAGAACCGCAGGCGCGTGACCGAGGATCCGGAAAGCGCGCTGCAACTGGCCGAGACCGCCCGGGATGTGGCCTTGCGCTTGTCGGAGTCCGAGGTGGGGCGGGAGCTCGCCATGACCTTGCTCGCCCAGAGCCATATGTTGCGGGGCAACTCGCTCCGCGCCCAGGGCGAGATCCGCAAGGCGGACGAAGTGCTGAGTTTCGCCCGCCAGATGTTCGAAGAAGAGGGCAACAGCGATCCTCTGGTCGAGGCCGAGCTGGCGTACCTCTTCGTTTCCTTGCGCTCGGACCAGCGGCGCTTCGCCGAAGCCGCGCGAGAGCTCGCTCGAGCTCAGGAGATCTACGAGCGCTGCCAGGAGCGGCGCCTGCTGGCCCGCACCTTGGTCAAGAAGGGTGTGGTGCTGTTCGACGCCGGCGAGGTGGCCGCCGCCTCCGAGGCGCTCGACGAAGCCCTGCCCTTGATCGACGGCGAGGAAGATCCCAAGCTGCGACTGATGGCCGTGCACAACGGCGTGGACTACCTCGTGGAGCTGGGAGATTGCGCCGCCGCGGCGGAGCGCCTGAGGGCCCACGCGGAGCTCTACGATCGCTTCCCGGACGTCTGGACCCAGGCGCGCCGCCATTGGGTGGAAGCCAAGGTGGCCCGCGGCCTGGGCCGCCCGGCCGAAGCCGAGAAGCTCTACTTGCAGGTGCAATCGATGTTCGCCGCGGGCGGCCAGGCCTTCCAGGCCGCCCTGGCGGGCCTCGAGCTCTCGCTGCTGCAGGTGGAGCAGGGCCGCATGGTCGAGGCCCGCAAGCTGGCCGCCGAGATCGTGCCTGCCTTCCTGGCCCAGGACATCCGCCGCGAGGCCCTGGCGGCGGTCTTGGTCTACGAAGACGCCGCGCGGCGCGAAGTGCTCACCACGGCCGTGGTGCATGAGACGCTTCGCGCCCTCAGCCGAGCGCCCTTCGCGGCGGCCAGCGCCTAGCGCCCGGAAGCCTCGTTTCGGCCGCCCGAGCGAGTCCTGGCCGTCAGGCCGAGGGTGATGTGGCGCGTGGCCGTGCCGAGGTCGTTCGAAGCCAGGCTCAGGTAGAGGTGGCGCCAGCCGAAGGCGAGCTCCCAGGTGGTGCCGCTCGACGGCACCCGCCGGTCGAGCCGGCGGAAGTCCACGCGATCGAGGCGTAGGCCGGCGGCTGCTCGGATGGCGAAGTCTGCCGGCAGCTCGACATCGAGCGCTACCTCGCCGCGCAGCCAGGAGCGGAAACCCGGAGCCGTCGCGAGCTCGGCTCGAGCGGTCCAGAGATGGCGCTTGCCGCCGCCCAGAGCCCGGGCCGCGTCCAGGCGCGCTGTGCCGTACCAGTGCTGGTCCTCGATGTAGGCGAGATGCACCGGCTCAGCGCCCACCACCTGATGCACCCAGTTCTGGGTGCTCTGGCCGAAGAGACCCTTGCCCACGTGCAGGGCTCCCACCGCGAGGCGCGGCTGCCAGCCTGCGACCTCAGGCAGGGCTCGGCCAAGTTCGGCGTAGGTTTCGTCGAAGCGGAATCCGGCCTCTCGATCCGTGAACATGCGCTCGCCCAGTGCGAGCTCGGAGTGCTCGAGGCCCAGGCCGAGGCCGAGCGCTGCGGTGTAGAGGTCGTCGGCATGGGCGTTGCCCGAGATGGGGTCGTTGGCGGTGGTGAGGGTGATCTCCGTCGCGTGGAGCGAAGCCGAGAAAACGAGAAGAAAGAGGGTGGGAAATAGCGTTCTCATGATAATAAGATGACCGGTCGTCTTATCTCTTTGCATGTCCATGTCGGCGGGGAGTACGACCTGCTCGGGTCGCTAGATGACGGACTGAGACGGCTTCAGAAGGCGGTTGAAGGCAATATCCAGGAAGGCTTGCAGGGGCCCGTCGTTGCCGGCGGCCTTGGCGCGCAACATCGCCCCCTGCCAGGAGAAGAGCAGGAACTCGGCCAGCCGCTCCGGGCTCTCTTCGGCCGGAATCTCGCCGGCCTGGCGCGCCTGCTCGAGGCAGACGGCCACCAGGTTACGCATCGAGGCGAAAGCGTCTTCGAGCGGCTTGCGGAAGGTCGGATTCTCTCCGGCCACCTCCTGAGCCAGGCGGCCGGCGAGGCAGCCCGCCGTGAAGCCCGAAGCTGCGAGCTTCTCGATCAGACTCTCGAAGAGACGCCGGAGGCGCTCCAAGGGGGCGAGCTCCGGGTTGCAGAGCACCGCACTCATCTGGGTACAGGCCTGGTCCTGGTAACGAGAGAGGACCTCGATGGCGAAGTCCTCTTTCGACGGAAAGTAGTTGTAGAAGGAGCCCTTCGGCACGCCGCCGGCTTCGGTGACTTCGGCGACGCCGGTCGCCCCGAAGCCGCGCTCGGAAAGCAAGCGCAATCCCTGATCCAGAAGCTTGTCGCGATGCTTGCCCCGAGGCATGAGGGGAAATTAACATGACCGGTCGTCTCAAATCAAGCCCGGGTTCCTGGCCTCGGATATCATCAGCTCACATCCGAGGAGGAGATCCATGCGCCTTTCCATCCTGCCCCTGGCCCTGCTCGCGGCTGGTGCCCCTCTGGCGGCCGCCGAGACCCACCCGTTCAACATCCGCGATCTGGTGATGATGGATCGCCTTTCCGATCTGCAGGTCTCGCCGGACGGCCAGTGGGTGGCCTTCGTGGTGCGCAAGACGGACTTCGACGCGAACCGCGGCCGCACCGACGTCTGGCTGATGCCCACCGCCGGCGGAGAGGCCCGTCAGCTCACCCGCCACGAGGCGGGGGACGACAGCCCCCGCTGGGCTGCGGACGGCAAGAGCCTGTACTTCCTATCCCGGCGCTCGGGCTCGAGCCAGATCTGGCGGCTACCGCTCACCGGTGGGGAAGCGGAGCAGATCACCAAGCTGCCTCTCGACGTCTCGAATTTGCTGCTCTCTCCGGACGGCAAGTACCTGGCCTTCTCGCTCGAGGTCTTCATCGACTGCGCCGACCTCGCCTGCACCCAGGACCGCCTGAGCAAGGCCGAGTCCGCGAAGGAGACCGGGCGGATCTACGATCGCCTCTTCCTGCGCCACTGGGACAGCTGGGAGGACGGCCGGCGCCAGCACCTCTTCGTGCTGCCGGTGGCCGGCGGCACGCCGCTCGACCTCACCCGGGGCCTCGACGCCGACGTGCCCTCCATGCCTTTCGGCGGCGTGGAGGAATGGGCCTTCACGCCCGACGGCCGGGAGATGCTGTTCAGCGCCCGGGTGGCCGGAGCGAGCGAGCCCTGGTCCACCAACTTCGACCTCTATGCGGTGCCCGTGGACGGCTCTGCCGCGCCGCGCAACCTGACTGCCGGCAACCCGGCCTGGGACACCCGGCCGATGTTCACGCCGGACGGCCGCTCGCTGGTGTACCTGGCGATGTCCCGACCCGGCTTCGAAGCGGACCGTTTCCGCATCCTGATCCAGCCCTGGCCGCAGGGTCCGGCCCGGGAGGTGGCACCCGGCTGGGATCGCTCGCCGGACCAGCTCGTCTTCTCGGCCGACGGCAAGACGCTCTACGCCACCGCCAACGACCTCGGCCGCTCCGCCCTCTTCGCCCTCGATGTAGCGAGCGGAACGAGTAAGCGCCTCGTCACCGACGGCAGCGTGCATGAGCTCGCCCGGGTGGGCTCGGACCTGCTGGTGCTCCGGGACCACCTCAAGGGTCCGAACGAGATCTACCGGCTGGGCCCCGACGGTTCGGGCTTTCGCGCTCTGACCTCGTTCAACGGCGAGCGCCTGGCCGGGCTCCGGATGGGCGAGCCGGAGCCCTTCAGCTTCACCGGCGCCAAGGGGGAGACCGTTCACGCCTGGCTGATCAAGCCGGTGGACTTCGACCCCGGCCGCAAGTACCCGCTCGCCTATCTGATCCACGGCGGCCCGCAGGGCTCGTTCAAGAACGAGTTCCACTACCGCTGGAATCCGCAGACCTACGCCGGCCGCGGCTACGCGGCGGTGATGGTGGACTTCCACGGTTCGACCGGCTACGGCCAGGCGTTCACGGATTCGATCAGCAAGGATTGGGGTGGCGCCCCCCTCGAGGACCTGCAGAAGGGCCTCGCGGCCGTGGGGCAGAAGTACCCCTGGATCGACCTCTCTCGCGCCGCCGCTCTCGGCGGCTCCTACGGCGGTTTCATGACCAACTGGATCGCCGGCAACTGGTTCGACGCCCAGGGCAAGCCGCCCTTCCGCTGCCTGGTGACGCACTCCGGCGTCTTCGACCAGCGGGAGATGTACTTTGCCACCGAAGAGCTGTGGTTCCCGGAATGGGAGCAGGGCGGGACCTACTACAGCAACCCGGCGGCCCATGAGAAGTTCAACCCGGCCGCTCATGTGGACCGCTGGAAGACGCCGATGCTGGTGATCCACGGGGCGCTCGACTTTCGCATCCCCGAAACCCAGGGCATGGCCGCCTTCACGGCCCTCCAGCGGCAGGGAGTCCCGTCGCGCTTCCTCTACTTCCCGGACGAGAACCACTGGATCCTGAAGCCGCACAACTCGGTGCTCTGGCACGACACCGTGCTCGACTGGCTGGACCGCTGGACGAAGTAGCCGGCGAAGGCGCTCTAGCCAGGCGGGGCGGCTGCCGCGCCGCCATCCGGGCCCTGTGTGGAGTCGTACTGCCACCGGGGCCGGCCACGGCCCTCGAAAGGACGATGCCGCATGAGGGCCGCGCGCTATCTGGGTTATCCGTTCGCCGCTCCGTTGTTCTTCTCTTTGCTGAGCCTCCTGCTGCCGAGGTGGCTTCACGCCGCGGTGGAAAGCGCAGCCCGCAGCCCGATCGCCGAGCGGAGCAGCTCGACCGCTGTCGTCCTGGGCAAGGCGCTCTCCAAGGAGCAGACCACGGCCGACGGCGTAGGGCGATTCCAGGAGTTCGAGCAGGGAGCCGTCTACTGGACTCCGGAGACCGGAGCGCGGGTGGTCGCCGGCACGGTCTTCAGGCAGTGGCGAGCGCTCGACGCCGAGCGGGGCCCGCTCGGCTATCCGGTGAGCGAGGAGCAGGCTCTGCCGGGCGGCGGCCACCAGCTCCTCTTCCAGCATGGGCTGATCGAAAGCGGCTCGGCCGGCGCTCGGGTCCACCTCTTTCCCGGCACTCGCTTCATGGCCGACGGCCTGGTGGTGAGCGATGCCGGCCAGCTTTCGAGCACGGGCCCCGGGCAGTTCCGCCTGCGCTCGTCGCAAGGCCCGGGAGCCACCTTCGAGTGCGGCTGCCGGCCGGGCTCTGCGCCGGATCGCGGGGGATCCTGCCAGGCTCGAAGGGTGAACGAGAACACGGTGATCTGCCTCGCTCCGAGTTGCCAGGGCGGTTGCGCCCTGCGCATGACCCGCTAGCTTTCGACTCTCGCAACCCGGCGGCAGGAGAGCTGGGCGTCTCCTCGCGTGCTCCGGCGGGCACTTGAGCCGGGGGGCCCTTGAACTGACGGGGCCCCGAGGCTAGCCTGAGCAACCCACACCCCCGAAAGGAGCTGCCGCGATGAACCGCCAGGCCCGCATTGCCCTCGCCACTGCCCTCTGCTGTCTGCTCCCCGCTCTCGGCCCCACCGCCCGCGCTGCCGAGCTCGGCCCCGAGCGAGCGCCGGACCCTCTGCGCCAGGCCCGCCAGCTGGTGGCCGCGCTGCGCGCCGAGCTCGCCCCGGTGGACCGCGAGATCGCCAACGCCCCCTTCCTCGCCGCCCTCGAGCGCCACGAGGTCTCGCTCGATCTGCTGCGCGCTTTCGCCGGCGAGCAATACAACATCCTGAGGAGTGACGAGCGTAGCGACGCTGCGATGGTGAGCCGCTTCGCCGGCGAGCCTCACGGCTCCTTCTTCCTCGACCTCACCACGGGCGAGGCCCAGGCCCGGGCCTATCTGCTGGATTTCGCCCACGCTCTGGGCATGACCGAAGCCGATCTCGAAGCCTACGAGCCGCGCCCCGGCGCTCAGACCTACCCTTCCTACGCAGCCTGGCTGGGCTTCTACGGCTCCCAGTCGGATATCGCCGCGGCCTATCTGCTCAACTTCCCCGTCTTCGGCGCGAACGTGGGCAGAATGGCCGTGGCCCTGAGAAGCCGATATGGCTTCACCGCCCAGGACACAGCCTTCTTCGACTACTTCGCGGACCTGCCGCCGAGCTTCGAGACGGACGCCTTGACGGTGATCCAGGACGGCCTCGATCGCTGCGCCGAGCCCCGTGCCATCCGCCGCTCCGCCCGCCTGCTCCAGGCCTACGAGAAAGACTTCTGGTACACCGTGGGCGAGAACTGAGGGGAGGCCCGGCCGATCGGGCGGGGCGGAGTCGGCTGAAGTGCGTTAGCTTGAGCGCATGGACGAGCCCGATTCCTGTGCCGGCGAAAGCTCCGGCCTGCTCGCGGCGGTGAGCGTCATCTTCCGTGCGCTGGGCCGGGGAGTGCTCTGCCTCGACGGCAACCTTCGCGTGCTCCACGCCTCCGAAGGGGTCGATCAGCGCCTTTCTCCGGAGGCCCTGGCCCGAGTGGCAGGAATGCCGGTTGCCGAGGTGCTCGGGGATGAGCTCTTCGGGCCGGGAGGCCCGTTGCTCCGAGCTCTCGAGGAGGGCCAGCGCCGTGAGGGCTGGGGAACCACCCTGAGGATCCCCGGCGAGGAGCCCAAGCCCGTCTCGGTGACGGTGGCACCGATCGACTCGGCGGCTGTCCCCGGTTGCGACCCGCGGGTGAGCTACCTCGTGGTGGTGCGACCGGCCGAGGAAGGAGAGGCCGAGAGCGGCCCGGCCACTCGGCTTTTCTCCGGACTGGTGGCACGCTCGGCGGTGATGCTCCGGCTGTTCGCCTTGATCGAGCAGCTGAGGGAGAGCGACGCCACCGTGCTGATCACCGGCGAGAGCGGCACCGGCAAGGAACTGGTAGCCCGGGCCCTGCACTTCACCTCTCCCAGGAGCCGTGGGCCCTTCGTGGCGGTGAACTGCGGCGCGCTGCCGGCCGAGCTGCTGGAGAGCGAGCTTTTCGGCCACGTGCGGGGAGCCTTCACGGGTGCCGTGCGGGATCGCCTCGGGCGCTTCGAGCTCGCGGCGGGCGGCACCCTGTTCCTCGACGAGGTGGGGGACCTCCCCCTGCCCCTGCAGGTCAAGCTGCTGCGTGTGCTGCAGGAGCGCAGCTTCGAGCGGGTGGGGGAGAGCCGCAGCCGGAAGGCGAACGTGCGGATCGTGGCCGCCACCCACCAGGACCTGCGCCGGGCCGTGGCGGAAGGGCGCTTCCGCGAGGATCTCTTCTACCGCCTGAGGGTGGTGCCGCTCGAAGTGCCGCCCCTGCGGGAGCGAAGAGAGGACATCGAGCCCCTGGCTCGCCATCTCCTGGCTCGCATCAACGCCCGCCAGGGTCGCTCCCAACGGCTGGACCCGGGGCTCGTCCGTCGCCTGGTGAGCTACTCCTGGCCGGGCAACGTCCGCGAGCTCGAGAACGCCCTGGAGTACGCCGTGGCGGTCGGCCCGGGGCAGACCTTGCACGCCACGGATCTGCCCTTCGAGCTCCAGGGCGCGGCTGCGGAGTCGCTGCTGCCGGTACCCATCGCGGCTGCGAGCCCCCGTTCGGCGGCCGAGTCCGCCGAGCGAGAGCGTTTCAGGAGCGTTCTCGCGGAGCATCGCTGGAAGCGGGAAGAGGCCGCCCGGGCCCTCGGCATGAGCCGCACGACGCTGTGGCGCAAGATGCGGGAGCTCGGCCTCGGTTCCTAGCCGCCTCACGCTCTCCGCGGTGGATGTTGCAACGGAGCGTTGCAACGTTCGGTTCCCGGTTTGGTCTACTCCTCGGTAAGTATCTGATTCCAAACACCATTCCCTTTGGCACTAGAGCTGCTAGTCCCGAAGGTGGATGGGGTAAAGAGCTTTGGAAGGAGACGGCCCCTATGAAGAACTTGGTGATTCTGGGCGCTGGCACCGCCGGCACTACCTTGGCCAACCAGGTGGTGGATGGCTTGCCCCACGACTGGCGCTTGATCGTGATCGACCCGAGCCCGCAGCATCTCTATCAACCGGGGCTGTTGTTCCTGCCGTTCAGCCGCAGCGACGGCGCTCGCCTCTCCCGCCCCCGGCAGCGTACGTTCGCCCGCGGCGTCGAGTGGTACAAGCAGGAGATCACCGGCCTCGACACCCGCCGCCGGGAGGTGCGCCTCAACGGCCGGGACCGCGTGAGCTACGACCTTCTGGTCTTCGCCACCGGCACAAGGACCAGCCCGGAGCTGACCCCCGGCTTGCTCGGCCCCGAGTGGGGCCGGACGATCCACGAGTTCTACACCCTCGAGGGAGCGCGGAAGCTGCAGAAGGCCCTCTCTGAGTTCGAGGAAGGCCGGGTGGTGGTGAACATCGTCGAGATGCCGATCAAGTGCCCGGTGGCGCCGCTCGAGCTCAGCTTCCTCGCCGATGCCTTCTTCAGCCGTCGCGGCGCCCGGCACCGTACCGAGCTGGTCTTTGTCACGCCGCTCGACGGCGCCTTCACCAAGCCGGTCGCTTCGGCCGTGCTGGGCTCTCTGCTCACCGACAAGGGCATCCAGGTGGTGCCCGACTTCAGCACTTCGGAGGTGGACCCGGAAGCTCGGCGGCTGCGCTCCTACGACGGCCGCGAGCTCGCCTACGACCTGTTGGTGACGGTGCCCACGCACCAGGGCGCGGCCTTCCTCGAGGGCACTGGCCTCGGCAACGAGCTCGGCTTCATCCCCACCGAGCCCAGGACGCTCCAGGTCAAGGGCTACGACGAGCTCTTCGCCCTAGGAGACGCCACGGATCTCGCCACCTCCAAGGCCGGCTCGGTGGCGCACTTCGAGAGCACGGTGCTGGCCGAGAACCTGCTGCGAGCCATCGCCGGCAAGCGCCTTCGCGAGGGCTTCGACGGCCATGCCAACTGCTTCGTGGAGACCGGCAACGGCAAGGCGCTGCTGATCGACTTCAACTACGACACCGAGCCCCTCCCGGGCCGCTACCCGCTGCCCTGGCTGGGGCCGTTCACCCTGCTCCAGCAAAGCCGCCGCAACCACTGGGGCAAGCTCGCCTTCGAGCGGCTCTACTGGCACGCACTGCTGCCAGGCAAACCCCTGCCCGTGCCCAACCAGATGTCGATGCGAGGCAAACGCCCCCCCTCGCCGGCGCTGCTAGCCGCTTCGGGCGCGGGGTGAGCTGAAACCCTAGAAAGAGCCGGCCGGGCTCTCGGCAAGCCCGAGTGCCCGGCCGTCGCTCCCGGCTCAGGAATTCGCCTTCGGCCCTGGCACCGGCCCGAACTGGAAGCCCAGGGAGAGCAGGCAATACCCGCCCAGTTCGGTTTTCAGGTTCCCCTTCAAGGCCGCGGAATCCGGGCTGTAGGTGACCGGATCTTGCCCGTCCTTGCTCACCACCACATCTGGGAAATGCCGCTGCTGGGAGATCGAGACTCCTCCCGAGAGGGTGAGCACGGCCTGGTTGCCGAGGCCCAAGAGCCGTATGGTGGGGCCGAGGAAAATCGACGCGGAGCGACCGCTCGGTGTACTGAAGCCCAGCCCCACTCCGACCATGGGGTAGTTGTCCGGAAAGAAGGTGAGGAAAGCACCGCTTTCTTGGCGCCAGTTGTCGGCGTTGCGAATGGCGGTGACTTTCACCTTGCCGTCGGCTTCGGTCTCGGTAGTGAGTTCCTGATCTACCTTCGAAGCGACGGCGAAGAAGCCACCGGCCTCGAAGGACCAGCGCCGGTAGATAAGTGGAATCCGGGCGGTCTTCACCTCGTCGCCCACCTGCACGGAGACGGCGAGGGCGGTGGTGTCCCCCCGGCTGATCACCGAGAGATTCTGGCGGTTGACCTGGCGAAGCAGCTCGGCGGCGACCGCCTTGGACCGCAGCTTCAGAGGATTGCCGGTGTAGTAGCCGCGGTGTTTAGGGTAGATAACTCGGTCGACAAAGACGCTGATGATCCGCTGAGGGCTCTCCGAGGTGTCCAGGCCGGCCAGGCAGTCCCGGGCGAGGTCCACTCTGAGAGCCTCGGGCGGGCTCGAGCCGGAAGGCGCGGCCGGGCTCAGGGTGCTGCCAGGCTGGCAGCCGGTGCACCGGCTCAAGCAATCCGCTGCGCTGGAGCAGCCCAATGCCTTCGGGTCTATGTTGTCGGCCAGGAACACTTCGCCGGTGGCCGCTTCGATCCTCGCCTTCTCGCCCGGAGGTAGGCCACGCACGATCACCTGGGCCACGAAGTCGCCGGCCACCAGCAGGCCTTTGGGGTGGCAATTGAGCTGCATGGACGTGGGGTCGGTCGGCCAGTCGCAGATCACTCGCCGCTTCGGGTCGCCGTTGGGGTCGCCGTCCTCGAGCACGGCCTCCAGGGCCTGTTTCTGCTTCGCTTGCTCGGTGGCAACGCTTTTGAGGGCCTCGGCTACCTGCACTTCGCCGTCCGAGGAGGCGATGCGGTCGAAGGCGAAGACAAGCAGCTCCTCTTTCCGTGTGTCGAGGCATGCGCTACGAAGGTCCTCGTCTGCGAGCGTGCCCAGCGGATTGGCAGCCTGCTTTTCGAAGACTCCCGTTGCCTTCTTGAAATCCGGCATGCTCGGGTCCGTCCCGAGACCTTCCGTTACTTTCTCTCTGACGCCTTCGGCCAGCTCCTTGATTGCAGTCTCGAGACAGTCGAGGGCCTTCTTGCGGGCCTTGGCGACTTCGGCGGCCAAGTCTGCCTTGAGATGGGGGCGGTCGGCTTCGAGGTCGAGGAGGTCGCCCGGCGCCTTGGCGGCATCGTCCTTTTCGAGCTTGGCCTGAAGAGCCTTGAGAAGCGCCTGGTCGCGCTCGGCGATCCAGTCCTTCGTGAGCTTCAGGAACTCGTCGGCCTTCTTGCCTTTATAGCCGAGGATCGCCTTGGTCTTGTCTTCCTGCTTGTCGATCTTGTACAGCCCTTCCACCTGCTTCTTGAGCTCTGCCACCGCCTCATTGTGGCTCTTCGTCAGAGCGCCCGCGAAGGCGTCGTAGCCCTTCTGGGCGGTAGCGCCTAGCTCTGCGGCCCCTGCCGGGCCGGCGAGAAAAAGAGCCAGGAGGCAGGGAACTCCCAGCCACCTCGTGAGCCAAGCACGTATTCTCCTCCCGCTATCCATCGTAGAGCCCCCTTTCTGAGGCCCAGTCCCGAGCCCTCGTGCCAGACCGAGACCGGAATCAAGAGTTGTCTGCCTGGATAGACGGACGAGCTCGGCCGTTTTCGGGCTCGGCAGCTCGACTTGCTCTCGATGAGCGGGGACTTCGGGGCGCTGATACGACTCTCGATGTCGGGGGTCCCCTCAGCTTGGCCCGGTGCCCTGCAGGGACTTGCCCACGCCGCCTCTGAAGAGACACTTCCCCCTCGGGAGCACATCCGGCGAGCGAGGGTGAGGTGCGACCCTCGGCCCTTTGCCTGAGGACGAGAAGAGGGGCCAGCCGGCTCTCATGGCGCGGCGGCAAGGGTCTGAGCCCGGGCGGAGAGACCGCGGCCTTTCCACTCCAGGCTCTCGGGTTCTAGGCAGTCTCGCCTTGCCGCTGGCGCCGCCGCAGCGCCGCCCACGCAGCCCCGGCCAGGGCCAGGGCCAGGGCTCCGAGTCCCCAGGGGTTGAGGGTGGGGATGGGTAGGGTGTTGCTGGTGAGATTCAGGCTGGAGACATCGGCCTGGCGCTGCTGGCAGAGGTCGAAGGCGTCCTGGGCGCAGTTCATGGGCACGGTCGCCTTCAGGGCGAAGGAGGTGTTGTCCGAGCAGCCGCCGAGGCAGTACTCGCCGAATTCGTTGAATGGGCAGCGGTTATTGCAGTTGGCAAAGGCTACCGGCCTCAGCCGGCAGAGCAGGGTAGCCGCCAGCGCGCAGTCCGTGGCGTTCTCGACGCACAGGTTGCCGAAGCCGAAGGGGATGCACTCGAACTGGCAGTAGCACCGAGCCCCGACGGTCGCACTGCCGAGGAGAGAGAACAAGGCGGCCAACACCAAGGCGCGAAACAGGTGAGTTCTCGCGATCATGACCAGGCCTCCAGCTAGCTCAGGGTGGGTGGGTCCCTCCGAGTTGTGAAATCCGCTTGATTCTCTCAATTGCGACCTGAGAATCACTGTCTATTGGCAGGGTCCGTCTTCGCGGCGGTGCCCTCTCCTCCCCACCCCTGTGGGTGGAGCGCTGAGCGCCGCGACCAGGAGGGGCGGATTTCGCTTGTCGTCGAGCGCTGGGTCCGAACTCACGGATGGACAGAAGTTGCTACACTCGGGCTCGTTTACACCTACTTTTCAGGCTGGGGGCAGGGCCGCGAGGGATGAGCCCTCGCTCGCCCCGCCGACCCTGGATCGGGGCTCGGACTCCGAGGGGGAAGGTACGATGAGGATCGCTTCGAATCGCTCTTCTGGACATTCCGTTCGCGGGTGGTCATTGGCTCTGGCGGCCGCAGGGCTTCTTGCTGCTTGCGGCGGGCCAACGGCTCCTCCGCCGCAGCCGCCGGTGGCGACCGGCTTCGGCAACAACCCCTACTGCCCGAGCGGCCAGCTGCTGTGCTCGGCCTTGCCGGGGGCGCAGATCCAGGTGCCCCAGGGCTGCAACAGCGCTGACCAGCAGTGCTCGCGGGATTTCTGGTCCTGGCAGACGTTCGTCTCGCTCTCCTGGCCGGGCAAGATCATCCCGGCGCCGGAAGGGATCCAGATCGTCGAGCCGGATCCCAAGGCCAGCGTGGGCGGCTCGGGAGATCGGGTGTGGGAGCTGTGGATGGACCCGGATTCGGTGTTCCTGCCCGGGGCAGTGAAGCCGAGCTGGAATCCCGGGCCGCAGCCGCCCCCGCCGGAGTGCAAGACCCTCCTCGGCGGTCGCCGCTTCACCGGGCGGCTGGCGAAGTCCAGCGTGGACTTCACGGACATCGACCCGAACGACTTCTTCGAGGCCACCATCGAGCAGCCACTGATCGACCAGGCGCTGAACTTCGTGGTCTTCGAGATCCGCATGAACCAGGCCGAAGTGGGCTGGGTGGTGACCAACAAGCTCTACCAGCAGGAGACGGTCGCCGGGCTCACCACCGACCTCCAGATGCCCGAAGAGCCGATCGAGGCCAAGGCGGCCTGGCGCATCTTGCCCACGGAGATGCCGGCAGACCAGAAGGCCCGCTACTACCGCTCCGTGGCGAACATCGTCCTCGACCCGCAGCACGTGGAGGGCGGCGGCACCCAGCCGGTGTGCATCCAGCGCGAGCTCGGGCTGATCGGCTTGCACATCCGCCACAACGGCCTGTGGTCCACCTTCGAGCAGGTGGACAACGTGGTGCCCGCGCCCGGGATCACCCCCACCCTCGCCAACCCGGCCTGCACCGGCTGCCCGACCAACGTGCCGCCCACCGACCCGAGCGGCAAGCCGATCCCCTCGGACGACTACAAATGGAGCCTGAGCGGCCCCTCGGCTTCGCTCTACAAGGGCTTCCCCAACGTGCCGGCGCAGATCACCCGCGCCCCGGGGCAAGACGCGTTCATCGACGAGCCCATGAACCAGTGGTGGCAGAAGCAGGTGCTCGCCGGCACGGTGTGGCAGTACTACATGCAGATCGACACCAACTGGATCGAGTTCCCCACCTCCTCGCAGCCGGTGCCCACGCTCAACACTGCGCTCGAGGCCTATCTGCCCAGCAACCCGCAGCTGCCCCAGGCCTGCATCGATTGCCACAAGCTGGCGGTGAACAAGAACAAGGCGGCGCTGGCCCAGACCTTCTTGCCCTTCCGGGCTTGCCCGGAGAAGGCCCAGCCCGGCCAGAAGCTGCCGCCCAACTGCGTGCCCGGGCAAGTGGGCACGCTGGCTTCGCACCGCTGAGCGGGGGGAGGGCCGCCTAGAGGGCTTCGAGCACCGCCGCGGCGCCGCTGACGCTGACGCCGGGGGCGGGCTCGACGCCAAGGTAGCGCACCCTGCCGTCGTCGAGCACCATGGCGTAGCGCCGGTTGCGCAGGCCCATGCCGGCCCGACTGAGGTCGAAGTCCAGGCCGGTGGCGCGGGCGAAGTCGCCGTTGCCATCGGCCAGGAGCAGCAGGTAGTCGCCCACGTTGCGGGCCTTGCCCCAGGCGTTCATCACGTGGTGGTCGTTCACCGCCACGCAGACGATGAGCTCCACGCCCTTGGCCTTGAGTTCGTCGTAGTGCACCAGGAAGCCGGGAAGATGCTCGTCGGAGCAGGTGGGGGTGAAAGCCCCGGGCACGCCGAAGAGCACGGCCTTCTTGCCGGCGAAAAGGTCGCGGGTGGAGGCGTCGCGGACGCCGTCCGGAGAAATGGCTTTCAAGGTGACGTCCGGAAGCGAATCACCGACCTGGATCATGGCAGTTCCTTTCGTTGGGTTGGAAACGGAAGGCGGCCGGGCCTCGATGCCCCCTCGGGCTCGGCCGCCGGGTTGCCGGAAGGTTCGCTCAGGCGTGGAGCTCGCCGGAGACGACGGTCACCGCGCGGCCGGCGAGGTAGACCCGCTCGCCGCCCACCCGCACCTTGAGCCAGCCTCCCCGCGCGGACGCCTGGAAGGCCGAGAGCGGGTTCTTGCCCAGCCGGTCGGCCCAGTAGGGTGCGAGCGCACAGTGGGCGGAGCCGGTGACCGGGTCCTCGTTGACCCCGGCGCCCGGAGCGAAGAAGCGCGAAACGAAATCCGCGCCGTGGCGCTCGGCGCGGGCGGTGATCGCCACGCCGCGGGTGGTGGGGGCGGTGGTGGTGAGAGCGTGGAAGTCCGGCCGGGCTCGCAGCACTTCGACCTCGCTCGCGAGCTCCAGCAAGTAATCCTCTCGATAGCGGCCCACCCACACCGGCGGCGCCTCGAGGCCGAGGGCGTCTACCAGGCCCTTCGGCGGCTCGGTGGCGGTGGGAGGGGTGGAGGGGAAGTCGAGTTCGATCTCCTCGCCCTGGGGGAGGGCCCGGAGCCGGCCGCTCTTGGTTTCGAACTCGGCGCTCTGGCCGGGCTCGAGCCGGCCGGTTTGCCACAGCGCGTGGGCGCTCGCCAGGGTGGCATGGCCGCAGAGCGCCACTTCCACCGCCGGGGTGAACCAGCGCAGCCGCCAGTGATCGCCTTCAGACAGCAGGAAGGCCGTTTCGGAGAGGTTCATCTCGCGCGCCACCCGGGCCAGCCAGTCGTCCGGGCGGGGAGAGTCGAGGAAACACACGGCCGCCGGGTTGCCTGCGAAGGGCTCGGCGGTGAAGGCGTCGACGATCAGCATCTGGGGCATGGTGGGGTTCTCGCGGACAAGGTGAGAGGCTGATCTTATCGCCTTTGCCCCCGGCTTCCGCTTGCTTAGAGAGAGATCGATGGTCAACCAACCGACAGGGGGTGCCCCATGCTCAGAGCCTTGGTTCGCGGACTTGCAGCCTCGCTGATCCTGGCTGCGCCGGTCCTGGCGCAGGGACGGTCGGACTACTTCAATGTCGAAAGCCCTCCGGTCCATCCGATCGAGGTGTTCCGCCTCGGCAACCACGACTTCTTCGCCGCCGCCAACACCCGCGATGGCTCGGTGGAGATCTGGGATACCCGGGAAAACGTCGCCAACCGTCGCCTGGCGCGGGTGCGGGTGGGTCTCGAACCGGTTTCGGTGCGCTTCGATCCGGTGCTCTCGAGGCTCTACACGGCGAACTTCCTGGGCGATTCGATCTCGGTGATCCGGGTCTCGGCGCCCACGGGGCCGACCTCCTTCACCGCCACTTTCGAGAAGACCGCCTGGGTGGGCGACGAGCCGATGGATCTCGCCTTCTTCCAGAACGGCGATCAGCGCACGCTCTTCGTGAGCCACATGGCGCTCGACGGCTTCGACTGGCGAGATGCCCTGACCCTGGCGGTGGTGAGCGGCAAGGCGATGGTGGCAGCCCAGGTGCCCTTCTCGATCGGCGGCCAGACGATCCAGCTCGCCCTCAAGGAGCCCCGCACGGTCTCGGTGCGCAGCAACCGGCTCTTCCTCCTCGCGACCAAGGGCGGCAACAACGCCTTCGACTTCGACATTTATTGCGACGATTTGAGCCAGCCCTTCGTGAACCCTGGCAGGATCGCCGGCCTCGGCTCGACCGGCCTCAACATGGCCTTCGACGCCGCCGGCACTCTCTACGTGGTGGGGGGAGAAGCCCAGAACATGGGGCTCGCCGACGAGCCGAACGTGATGGCCGCGCCCACGGGCTTCGTGAAGAGCACTTTCTACCGCATCGCCAACCCTTGCCAGGCCGGGCAGAGCATCCTCGCCCGGGACGTCAACGAGGAGCTGGTGCCCGTCTCGGCCGGGCTGCGCTCCGCGCGGCTCTCGGTCAAGGCCACGGCCGCTGCGGCCACCGCCCCGGTTCCGTTCAGCTCCAGCCTGTCGATGCTCACCGACCTCGCAGTGTTCGAGACCGGCGGCGTGCCGAAGGTGTTCTTCACCGCCATGGGCAACGACCGCGTGGGGGTGATCCGCCCCGATCCAGCGGCCACAGACCCGCTGCAGTGGGCCATCTCACGCATCAACCTGAAGCCCCTGAACGGTAACCCTCTGGCCGGGCCTCGAGGCATCGCGGTGAAACCTGCCAACCCGGCGCAGAGCGGCGATCCGGGGGCCCGCGTCTACGTGCTCAATCACCTCGATGGCTCGATCACCACCATCGACCCCCTCACCGAGACCGTGGTGCCGGGCGGCAATCTCTCCTTGAAGGTAGACCCGCGGCCGGCCTACCTCAAGACCGGCCAGCGCTTCCTCTACGACGCCAAGCTCTCGGGCAACGGCAAGGTCTCCTGCGCCAGCTGCCACGTGGATGCCCGCACCGACCGCCTGCCCTGGGACCTCGGCACCCCGGCGCTGGGGCCGGTGGTGATTCCAAGCTTTCTCCCGGACGGCATTCCCGACACTCTCTTCCCAGCCGACAAGGGGAAGCTGATCACGCAGTCCCTCCAGGGCCTGCTGAACTATGAGGTGGTGCCCGGGGAGCTGTTCTGGACCACCAACGCGCCCTACCACTGGCGGGGCGATCGAGCCGATTTCACCGCCTTCAACGGCGCCTTCGCCAGCCTCCTGGGCGGCACGATGCTCGAGCCCGAGCAGATGCTGCAGTTCCAGGAGTTCATCAACACGGTGTCCTATCCGCCGAACCCCCAGCAGCCGCGCAATCGAGTGCCCTCGGGCCTCTGGAGCGACGGCTCCGGCGGTGTCTTCCCGAACGACGGTTCCACCCTGGCTTTGCGCGGCATGAAGTTCTACCACGACCGTCAGACCGTGGGCGAGCGCTCCTGCGCCGGCTGCCACGAGCTGCCGGAGGGCAGCAACAACCGCCTCACCGACCCCGGTGTGGTGGGCGGTCAGGTGGTGGGCCAGCCGATCGAGACCGCAGCGCTGCGGGGCCTTCTGCAGCTCGAGGCCAAGCGCGACGTCGACGGCTTTAGCAATCCGCTCAACTCGCCCGCGACTGGCCTCGAGGGGCTGTTCCACGACGGTTTCATCGGCGGGGCCACGGTCCAGGAGTTCAACCTCACGGCGTCGATCAACGCCTTCAACAAGACGGCGTTCTCCGCCAACCTCTGCGGCACTCCGGGCCAGATCTCCTGGTGCAACGACCTCGCCTCGCTCAACCAGTTCGTGCACGAGGTGGACTGGGGCGCCGGCCCGCTGATCGGCTGCCCGGCGACGGTGAACCTGGCGAACGCCGCCCAGGCGCTGCCCGGCGCGGGAGGTACAGGTTGCAGCGCGGCCTGCACGGATCTCGCTTCGAGCCTCAGCTGCATGGAAGAGCAGGCCGGCAAGGCCAACTCCGGCCTCGCGGTGCAGGCTCGCCTGGCCACTGCGGACCGCGGCTTCTGGTTCGACCCGACGAGCAGCCTGTACCGGGAGGAGCCGGCCGGTGTGGCGCTCACCCGGGCGGCCCTCGTGGGCTTGATCGCCACCACCCGGGACTGGCTGGTGTTCCAGGCGGTGCCTCTCGGCAGCGAGCGGCGGCTGGCCGCACCGAGCGGTGTGGCGAGTGACCTACCGCCCGCAGCCGCGCCTTCCTCCCTGCACCTGATGCCGATGGTGGCGGACAGCTTCTACCAGCGCGTGCCGGAGCTTTCCGGAGCCTGGGCCACGCTCAACAATCTCAACGCGGCGAGCCCCTTCGTGCACACCGCCCGGCTCTACCAGTGGGGGTTGATCCAGGACGCCGCCTCGCAGAACGGCTTCGGCTTCGGTACGGCGCTGCGCCACGACGCTCCCCGCCGCTTCCAGGTCTCCGGCCAGGGCCTTCGCCACGGCGCCTGGCTGCATCTCGCCTACCTCAACACCAACACCCAGGGCCCGCCCAACCCTCAAGGTCCCCTGGACCAGGGGCCGGTCGGGCTGCTCTCCTTCCCGCTCTATCCCACCGGCAGCCTCGACCCGGAGAACCATCAGCCGGTGTGGCAGACGGCGGTGGAGGTAGAGCCGACCAAGTACTACGGCCTTCTCCTCGGTGGGCCCTGGGGGCCGAACGTCGCCACGGCCTACCTGGACACCACGTTCACCTTCCCGATGGTGGACCCGGTGCTCGACAAGCCTCCCGTGGGCTCTTTCGACCCCCTGGGCTGGAACTGGTACTACGTGATCGTGACCAACGCCGACGGCGCGATCGGCTTCGGCGGCTGGCAGCGACTGCGGATTCAGTAGGAAGGCAGGGAGAAAGTGCGGGTGCCCCCTCCGCCGAGGCGGTGGAGGGGGCAAGCTCGGGGATGGCCTAGCCCACCGCCTCGCCGCGGTCTTCGACGATCGACTTCGGCGTGGGCGGCATGCCCATCTTGTCGCGCAGCTTGGATTCGATCTCGTTGGCCAGGTCGCTGTTGTCGCGCAGGAACTGCTTGGCGGCCTCGCGACCCTGGCCGAGGCGGACGTCGCCCGAGCTGAACCAGGCGCCGCTCTTCTGCACCAGCTTGTGCTCGATGCCGAGGTCGATCAGCTCGCCCATACGGGAGATGCCTTCGCCGTAGTCGAGGTCGAATTCCGCCTGGCGGAAGGGCGCGGCCACCTTGTTCTTCACCACCTTCACCTTCACCCGGCTGCCGGTCACTTCCTCGCCTTCCTTGAGCGAGGCGATGCGGCGGATGTCGATGCGCACCGAGGCGTAGAACTTGAGGGCCCGGCCGCCGGTGGTGGTTTCCGGGCTGCCGAACATGACGCCGATCTTCTCGCGGATCTGGTTGATGAAAATCAGGCAGGTCTTGGATTTGGCGACGATGGCGGTGAGCTTGCGCAGGGCCTGGGACATCAGCCGGGCCTGCAGGCCCACGTGAGAATCCCCCATTTCACCTTCGAGCTCGGCGCGGGGCACCAGGGCGGCCACCGAGTCCACCACCACCACGTCCACCCCTCCCGAGCGCACGAGCATCTCGGCGATCTCGAGCGCCTGCTCGCCGTTGTCCGGTTGGGAGACCAGGAGGTTGTCGATGTCCACGCCGAGCTTCTTGGCGTACTCGGCGTCGAGGGCGTGCTCGGCGTCGATGAAGGCCGCCACGCCGCCCAGGCGCTGGGCCTGGCCGACTACCGAGAGGGCCAGGGTGGTCTTGCCGGAGGATTCCGGCCCGAAGACCTCCACCACCCGCCCGCGGGGGAAGCCGCCGCAGCCGATGGCGAAATCCACCGCCAGCGAACCGGTGGGGATGGCGCTGATGCCGAGGTTCTCGCGCTGCCCGAGGCGCATGATCGAGCCCTTGCCGAACTGGCGCTCGATCTGGGTCAAAGCGTTCTCGATCGCCTTGAAGCGATCGGCTTTCGGTTCTGCCATGGTGATCTGGGCTCCTTTGCTGTGATCTGCCCCGCGGAGGCGTATTCTAGCCGTAAGTCCGCCGGGCCAGGGTAGGGGAGGAGCTGAGCCGAGCAGAGCCAGGCTGCGAGAGCTTGCCGGAAGGTGCAGGAAGAATAGGGGCGGCGAGGCCGGGCGTCAAGGGAGCCGAAGCCCGCTTGACGCCCTGGCGCTCAGATCAAACCCGCGGTCGAAAGCCGAGGGCGAAAAGCAGTGCTGCTTCGACCTCTCGCAGAAGGGCCGGAGCGAGCTGTGCGATCAGGGGGCCGACCTCTCCTCTCGACACCGTCTGCAAGTGATCCAGATTGACGGCGCATTCGCGGGGCAGGCCGTCGGCGGGTGTCAGCACGACCTCCGTGGGGATGTTGCGAATACGAGTGGTGATCGGTGCGACGGTGACTTCGCCCAGAAACTCCAGAGCGCTATCTCGCGTGAGCAAGAGGACCGGGCGCTTCTTGTCGGGCTTCGCGAACCGGTACCAGCGAACCTCGCCCCTTCGCATCAGTCGGGCCAGACCTGTTCGTCGTGCCAGTCGCTGAATTCTCCCTCCACTACAGGCTGGCGCTCGTAGCCCTCTCGGTGTTTGGCCTCGAGCGCGGCCTCCTGGAGCCTTGCGAGAGCCTGCTCGAGCGCTTGTCGGGTGAACGCGGAACGGCTCGTCCCCAGCGCGGCTACGGCTTCGTCCACGCGGGTCAAGAGCTCGACTTCGAGAGTCATCTGAACGGTTCGCATGATGGGCTCCCACTAGCGAAAAGACTAGCTAGGATCGTAGCTAGTCTAGGGCAAGGGGATCAGGTTCTCAAGGGGGCTCTCCTCGGCCGGTGCGCGGCAGAAGCCTCCTCCCATTTTCGAGACTTTCCTCGGCCTCCCCCCGGGCCGATTCCCGAGTGTGGTTCGCGGCGAGCGCGTAAGTCACTCATTCTAAATATTTTCTGTTGTGGCATCCGGCTTGCCTTGAAGAGCTGGCGAAACCGCGATGTTCGCCATCGCACAACGCCACTGGCTGGCAAGGAGATTCGCCATGAAGAAGCTGGTCCTGTTTGCCCTGATCCTCACCCTGGGAGCTCAGGTCGCCGGAGCCGTGACGCCGCCTCTCGCCAACACCTGGTATCGCTGCGACTACCAGACGGGCGGCCACTTCAACGAGAAAGATCCGGGCTTCTCGATCTTCAAGATCAGCGGCGCGCCGACTCTTCTGCGCGGCATCGAGGACTACGAAGCCACCACCTCGACCGGCTGGGACAACCGCAAGGTGACCTTCGCCAACCCGGTGAACATCCGGGTATGGGATCCGGACCTCCGCCAGTGGGTGGTGATCGGCAGCAAGTACGAGTTCACCATCAACCCGGGTGGCCCTCAGTGCACCAACACCCAGGTCCTCGACGACGGCCACCTGATCGCCTTCCTCGGCTGCTCGGACGGCGTGGTGCGCTACTGCAGCACCTACTAGCGAGCGCGCCTTGACCCGGGGCCGGCGGGTTGTGGCAGCATGGGGCGCCCGAGGCCGGCCCCGGGCCCAGGCCTCATGGCTTTCCAACCCGCCCCCGCCCCCCCCTCGCCGATCCAGCTGCTCTCGGGCCTGCCGGGCCTCGAGCTGCGCCCGGGCGAGCCGCTCTCCCGCCACACCACCTTCAAGATCGGCGGCCCGGCGGAGCTCTTCGTCGAGGTGGCGAGCGAGGCCGGGCTCTCGGCCTTGCTTTCGGTGGTGTCGAGACAGCGCCTTCCCTTTCTCCTGCTCGGCCTGGGCTCGAACATCCTGATTCCCGACGCCGGCCTGCCGGGCGTGGTCGCTCGCCTGGGCGAAGGCTTCAAACGCATTCGGCTTACTGGCACCAGGGCCGAGGCCGGGGCGGGTGTGGCGCTGCCGCTCCTCGCCCGCGAAACCGCCAAGGCCGGACTCGCCGGGCTCGAGCCTCTGTGCGGCTTCCCCTCCACCGTGGGCGGAGCGGTGTGGATGAACGCCGGTTGCTACGGCACGGAGATCAAGGATGTGTTGATCTCGGCCTGGTTGGTGGAGCGGGACGGCACTCGCCGGCGGATCGGCGTGGCCGAGCTCGGTGCTGGCTATCGCTCGACCGCGCTCCAGCGGGGGGACTCGATCCTCACCCGGGCGAGCTTCCGTCTCCGGCCGGACTTGCCCGAGACCTGCCTCGCCCGCATCACCGAACTCAACCAGCGGCGCTGGGCGAGCCTGCCCACCGGCGTGGGCAACGCCGGCTCGATCTTCAAGAACCCCCCGGGGGACCACGCCGGGCGGCTGATCGACGCCTGCGGGCTCAAGGGCCGGCGCGCGGGTGGCGCCGAGATTTCGGACAAGCACGCCAACGTGATCGTCAACCGCGGCGGCGCTCGGGCGAACGAGGTCCTGGCGCTGATGCTCGAGGCACGGCGGTCGGTGGCCGAGCGGTTCGGCGTGGAGCTGGTTCCGGAGGTGATCCTCGCCGGCGACCTCGCCGCGGGCTGGCGGGAAGGCCTGGGGTAGAATCACCTCACGGGCAAGGGGCAAAACGAGATGGCCGTCGCAGCGCCAGAGATCTTGATGACCGGAGAGGAGCTCCTCGCTCATCCGGAATTCGAGCCCTGCGAGCTGGTGGCCGGGAGAGTGGTGCCCATGAGTCCCACAGGTTTCGTCCACGGCGTTCTGGAAGCACGTCTGGCAGCCCTCCTTCAGGCCTGGAACTCCTCGGCTCGGCTCGGCCAGGTGGTCGCCGGCGAGGTAGGCATCTACACCGGCCGCGACCCCGACACCGTGCGCGCCGCCGACCTGGCGTTCGTCTCCCACCAGCGGATTCGGGGATGGAGCGGCACGGGTTTCCTCGACGTGCCGCCGGAGCTGGTAGTGGAAATCCTCTCCCCGGACGACCGCGCGAGCGAGCTGGCCGAGAAGCTGGCCGAGTACTTCGCCGCCGGGGTGGCGAGAGTCTGGGTGGTCGACCCGCGCCTGCGCTCGGTGCTCGCCTACCGCTCGGCGACCGAAGCCAGCCGCTTCGCGGAGGGCGATCTCCTGCGCGAGCCGGACCTCTTGCCGGGGTTCGACTTGCCGCTGGCCGAGCTCTTCGCGCCTTAACCTGTTCCTCAACCTTCTCCCTGCTAGACTGCGCCGCCATGACCCGGCTGTCGGTGGTCATTCCGGTGTACAACGAACGCCAAACGGTGCTCGAGCTGCTGGCTCGGGTGGCTCGGGCTCCGCTTCCGCCGGGGGTGGAGCTCGAGATGGTGGTGGTGGACGATGGCTCGAAGGATGGCACCCGCGAGCTGCTTCAGGACTTCGCCGCCAAGACCGAGCTGCCCTTGCGCTACTTCGAGCAGCCGGTGAATCAGGGCAAGGGGGCGGCCCTGCGTCGCGGCTTCGCCGAAGCGAAGGGCGACGTGCTGCTGGTGCAGGATGCCGACCTCGAGTACGACCCGCGGGAGTACCCGGTGCTGCTGGCGCCCATCCTCGACGGCGAGGCGGACGTGGTGTACGGCTCGCGTTTCCTCGGCGGGCCGCATCGGGTGCTGTTCTTCTGGCACTACCTCGGCAACCGCTTCCTCACCACTCTCTCCAACATGCTCACGGACCTCAATCTCTCGGACATGGAGACCTGCTACAAGGCCTTCCGCCGCGAGCTGCTCGAGGGCGTGACCCTGCGCTCGAACCGCTTCGGCATCGAGCCGGAACTCACTGCACGCTTCGCTCGCTCGCGGGCTCGCATCTATGAAGTCCCGATCTCCTATCGGGGTCGTACCTATGCTGAGGGGAAGAAGATCGGCTGGAAGGACGGCTTCTCGGCGATCTGGGCCATCCTCAAGTTCAACCTGTTCAGCTAGCGTCCGCCCGGCCGGTACCAACGCGCGCCGTCCGGCTGCGTAAACAAGGATCGATGATGACCCAAACCCTGATCGAGCCCGCACCCCTTCGCTTCAAGCTGGACCCGGTGCAGCGACTGGAAGCGAACATCGCCCGTGTGCTGCGTGGCAAAGAGGAAGCGATCCGGTTGGCGGTGGTGGCCCTGCTAGCGGAAGGGCATTTGCTCATCGAAGATGTTCCGGGCGTGGGCAAGACTACCCTTGCTCAGGCCATGGCTCGCTCCCTCGGCCTGCGCTTCCAGCGCATCCAGTTCACATCGGACCTGCTGCCTTCGGACATCATCGGCATCTCGGTCTACAAGCAGAGCAGTCAGAGCTTCGAGTTCGTGGCCGGGCCGCTCTTCGCCAACGTGGTCCTGGCCGACGAGATCAACCGCGCCACCCCGAAAACCCAGAGCGCCCTGCTCGAGGCGATGGGGGAGGCCAAGGTGACGATCGAGCGCAAGCGCTACAACCTGCCCCAGCCCTTCCTGGTGATCGCCACCCAGAATCCGCTCGAGTACCAGGGCACTTTTCCCCTGCCGGAATCCCAGCTGGACCGCTTTTTGATGTCTCTTTCTCTGGGCTATCCGCCGCGCCAGGAGGAGCTTGGACTGCTGCTCAACGGTGGTGTGGACGCCGAGCTCGCGGGCCTCGAGCCGGTGGTCTCGGGCGAGGAGCTGCTCACCCTCCAGGCCGAGGTGAAGCGGGTGAAGGTTTCGCCCAAGCTCGGCGAGTACCTGCTCAACCTGGCCGAGGCCACCCGGCGTGGGGGAGAGTTCCTCCTCGGAGTGTCCACCCGCGGCCTCCAGGGCCTGTATCGTGCCTCCCAGGCCCTGGCCCTGGCCGAGGGGCGGGAGTTCGTGATTCCGGACGACATCGCCCGCCTCACTCCGCCGGTTCTTGCTCACCGCGTGATGCTGCGCCGGGGCAACCCGGAGCTCGGATCCTCCCGGCGCGCGCTCGAGCGGCTGCTCGCGGAGCTGCCGGTTCCGGTGTAGCGGTGGCGAAGTCGCGCCACGCCGCTCCGGAGGCGATCCGGATCACCAAGGTCGGCTCCTGGTACGTGCTGTTCACCGTGCTGGTGGCGATCGCCGCCACCAACACCGGCAACAACGCCCTCTACATGGTGTGGGCCGTGATGCTGGCGGTGCTGGTGGTTTCCGGCGTGGTGTCGCGCCAGAACCTGCGTAGCCTGGAAGTGGAGCTCGCTCCACCCGGGGAGGTCTTCGCCAATCAGCCGACCGGAGTGGCCTTCACCCTGCGCAACCGCGGCCGCTTCTGGCCCCGCTGGTTCCTGTTGGTCTCGCTCGCCCGCACCAGTCGCCCCTGGCTGGTGCCCCATCTGCCGGTCGCCGGTGTGGGCAAGGGGGAGTTCGAGGTCTCCTTCCCGCGCCGGGGGCTCGAGACTCTGAAGGCGGTGCACGTGAGCACGCTGTTCCCGTTCGGGCTCTTCAAGAAGGGGGCGCGCTACCCGCTGGAGCTCGAGCTCCTGGTGTTCCCGGAGCTCTTTCCGGCGAGTTCGGTGGAGCCAGAAGCCACCGGGGAGAACGGCCAGCAGTCCCGCCGCGAGCGTGGACGAGGGCCGGATCTCCATCTCCTGCGAGACTTCCAGCCCGGAGACGATCCCCGCGGCATCCATTGGAAACAGACGGCCCGAACCGGCCAGACCATCTTTCTGGAGCGGGAAGCGGAAGACAGCCGACGGCTCTCGATCCTCTTCGACAACGGTGTGGGCGCCCTGCGGGACGAAGCGGAGATCGCCCGCTTCGAGCACCTGGTGAGCGAAGCGGCCACGGCGGCCGTGTACCACCTGTCGAGGGGCTGGGAGGTGGAGCTGGTGAGCCGAGACCGCCGGCTTCCCTTCGCCGCCGGGGCGCGCCAGCGCTGGGCCGTGCTCGAGGCGCTCGCTCTGATCGCTCCGGCCGCACCGGGCCCGGGTGCGCTCTTGCCCGCGGACAGCTCGGCCCGGGTGGTGGCTCTCGGCCCCCAGGCCCGCGAGGCGGCATGATCAGCTTCCGGCGCGAGAAGCGGCTGCTCCTCGGCCTGGTGGCGCTGGCGGCGCCTCTGCCTCTACCGTTCAACGAGATCCTCGGCTGGCCCCTTTTCGCTCTCTATGCCCTGGCGGTGGTGATCTTCCTCCGCCGCGCGAGGAACCCCGAAGCACCTTCCCTGCCTCTTCTCGCCGTCAACCTGCTCGGCGGGTTGTACCTGGCTGTTTTCGTGGTCGACCTCGCCCTCTTCTCGGGCGGCCGGCCGGTGGGGCCGGTGATCCATTTGTTGCTCTTCGCGGTGGTGGTGAAGCTCTTTTCCCTGGCCCGCGAGCGGGACAAATGGCAGGCTCTGATCGCGATCATCTTCCTGTTCCTGGCTTCGATGGCCACTAGCACCCACCCCACGGTGGTGATCTATCTCCTGGCCTTCGCCGCGCTGCTGCTCCTGATCCTGCTGCGGTTCGCCTACCTCCACCTGCTGGCCTCGTTCGGACGGAGCGATCGCCCCCCGGCCCGAGTGCCACTCGCTCGCTTCCTCGCCCTGGCTTCCCTTGCCAGTGTGCTGCTGGCCGTGCCGCTGTTCGCCATCTTGCCGCGCGTGCGCTCGCCCTACCTGGTCGGCGCGGGTGGGGGAGCGGGCCGGGGCTTCGACGCTCCCGGTTTCACGAGCGAGGTCACCCTGGACTCGATCGGCCTCAACCGCGACAACCCCGAGGTGGTGCTCCGGCTGCGCTTCGCCCACCGCCCGCCGCCGGGCACCGAGCTACGCATCAAGGCCGGGGCTCACGAGCGCTACCGCAACGGTGTCTGGCACACCATGCCGGCGGCGGGCAGGGACCTCCGCCATCCTCCGGGCTCGGACGATTTCATCCTCGCCGAGCGGACGCCCACCAACACTGCGGAGGTCTTCCTCCAGCCTGTGCTCGAGAACCGCATGGCGCTGCCGGTAGAGGCTGTGAGGGTGACCCTCGAATCCTGGGTGCTGCCGTTGCGGCTCTCGGACAGCGGCTCGATCTCCCTGCCTATGGGGGGGCCGAGGGCGGTGCGCTACCGGGTGGGGCTGGGGCCGGAGCCGCGGGTGCTGTCCCGGCCTCCGGCGCTGACGGAGGACTCTCCGGCGCTCGACACCAGCGCGGTCTCCGCAGAGGTCGCGGCCCTGGCCGCCCAGGTGATGGGCAGCGGCACGGCTCGCGAGCGTGCGGAGCGGCTGCAGAGCTTCTTCTACCGGGAGTTCGAGTACACCACCGACTTCGTCGGCCGAGGCGGCGCCAAGCCGATCGACGACTTCCTGTTCAAGTACCGGAGCGGCCACTGCGAGTACTTCGCCACGGCCATGGTCTTGATGCTGCGCTCCCAGGGCATTCCTTCTCGCCTCGCGACCGGCTTCCTGGGCGGCGACGTCAACCGCCTGGAGGGGTTCTACATCGTCCGCCAGAGGAACGCCCATGCCTGGGTGGAAGCCTACTTGCCCGAAGAAGGCTGGGCGATCTTCGATCCCACGCCGCCGGATGGTCGTCCCTCGAGCTCGTCGCTGGGGCTGTTCTCGCTGCTGACCGAGACCTGGGATTTCCTGGTCTTCGGCTGGGACCGCTACGTGATCTCCTACGGCGTGGCCGACCAGGCGCAATTCCTGCTGCGAATGCGGGACCTTTGGCAGGACCTCTGGCGTTCCCTCGCCGGCAAGCCGGAGGCGCTGGAGGAACTGGCGCCTCGCGCCGATCTGCCGGAGCCGAAGCCGGGCGCGGGAGCGGCCCGAGAGCCGCAGAGCACGCTCCGGCCGGCCTGGGTGGCGGTGCCGGCCG
>CALMKX010000077.1 GCA_937867335.1 uncultured Acidobacteriota bacterium | reverse complement strand
CCCTCTCCCGGGCGGCTGGAGTGGGAGGGCTGGGAGAGGGGTTGGGGTGAGGGTCCCCCGGCGCGGGCCGATGCTCTGGAGTGTTTCGGAGAAGCCCTGCGGTGAGGGTCTCCTACGGCACCAGGACCCTCGGCAGGGAGAGGCCGGTAGCGAGCTGGTCCAGCCGGGCGAGGTCCGTCGCGCGCAGCTCCTGGAGCTCGTGCTCGTAGCGCAGCAGCTCGGCGAGCAGCGAGGTGTAGACCTCTTGTGCGCCCTGGGTGGGGGCGCCGTCGCCGTCCTCTACGGTGTCGAACACGAAGGCGAGGTTCGAGTAGAGCTTGGTCCCACCCTGGAAGGCCAGGATGTCGTAGGTCACCTGGGCCTTGGGGTTGTGCAGCTTCTCCTCGAGGGCGGTGGCCTTCTCCGCCACCTTGGCGGCGAGGGTCGCGAGCTCGGTGGCGTCGGCCCGGCCGGCGAGGCGCCGGGCAAGGTCGGAAGTCTGCTCGCGGATGGCCCGCACCTGCCGGATGGCGTGGGTGGTGCGGTTGATCCCCTCGCGCACCGACAGGGCCATGTCCAGCTGGGCGGCCAGGGCTTCGGAAGTGGCCTTGCCCCGCGGGTCCGGCAGCACCTGGAGCTCGCCTTCGGCGGTTTCCCCGCCGGCCGAAAGCTTCAGGCGGTACACGCCCGGAGGCGCGAACGGCCCGCGGCGGGGGTTGCCGTTGTCCACTTTGGCCTTGTCCAGGCGGTCGGCTCCCTCGTAGTGGAGATCCCACACGGCCCGGTGCAACCCGGCCTCGATGCTCAAGTCGGCCTCGGGCTTGTCGGTGGGATCGTCCGGGTCGTCCTCGGCGTACTCGGGCACCTCGGCCACGCTGCTGAGTTTGCGCACCAGGCGGCCCTTCGAGTCCGTGATCTCGAGGGTGGCCTCCCCCTCCACCTTGTCCTTCAAGTGGTAGTAGAGGATGGCGCCCCGCGGCGGGTTGGCGCCCAGGCCTTCGTCCGTATTGCTGCCGTCGTAGCTGAAGCGGTAGGCGGGCCGGGCGGCCAGCAGGTCGAGCTTCTTCGCTTCGAGCTCGGCCGGTGCCCGGCGCAGGGGCGAGAAGTCGTCGAGAATCCACAGCGAACGGCCGGTGGTGCCCACCACCAGGTCGTCCCCCTTCACCACCAGATCGGTCACCGCCAGGGTGGGCAGGTTGAGCTTGAGCGGCTCCCAGCTCTTGCCGCCGTTTCGCGAGAAAGAGATCCCGCGCCCGCTGCCGGCGAAGAGCAGCTGCGGGTCCCGGCTGTCCTCGCGCACTACGTAGATGTGCGAATCGGCGGCCAGGCCGTCGGTGATCTTGACCCAGGTCTTGCCGTAGTCGGTGGTCTTGAAGACGTAGGGCCGGGGATCGTCCAGGCGATGGGCGTCCACCGCCACGTAGGCCGTGCCGGCGGTGAAGCGCGAGGCCTCGATGCCCTCCACGGTGGCCCACTCCGGGAAGCCCGGCGGCGTCACCTTCTGCCAGCTGGCGCCGGCGTCGCGGCTCACGTGCACCAGGCCGTCGTCCGAGCCCACCCAGATCACGCCCTTTTCGGCCGGCGAGAGGGCGATCGAGAAGATCGTGCAGTAGATCTCCACCCCGGTGTTGTCGCCGGTGATCGGCCCGCCGGACCACTTCTGCTTGGACTTGTCGTTGCGGGTGAGGTCCGGGGAGATCGCCGTCCAGGTCTGGCCGCGATCGGTCGAGCGGAAGAGCACGTTGGCACCGTGGTAGAGCTCCCGCGGGTCGTGCGGCGAGGTGGCGATCGGCGCGGTCCACTGGAAGCGAACTTCGAGGTCCTCGCCACCGTGGCCGGAAGGGTTGGTGGGATAGACGGAAACGTTCCTCGCCTGGCGGGTGGCTTCGTCGTAGTGGGTGAGGATGCCGCCGTACTCGCCGGCGTAGACGTGCCCTTCCTCGGCCGGGTCGAACGCGAAATCGCCCGCCTCGCCGCCGCCGGCCCCATGCCACTCGGCGAGCGGGATGCCGTTGCGGTGGAGGCTGTTCGAGGGGCCGAGCGAGGTGCCCAGGTCCTGCATGGTGCCGCCCAGGTGGTAGGGCACCCGGTTGTCGACGTCGATGTTGTAGAACTGCGAGATCGGCAGCCGGGGCGCCCGCCAGGTCTTGCCGCCGTCCACCGAGAGCTCCACGCCGCCGTCGTTCGAGGCGATCATGCGCCGCGGATCCACCGGGTCGATCCACACGTCGTGGTGATCGCCGTGGTCGAGCCCGGCCACGTACTGCACGCTCTTGCCGCCGTCGATAGTGCGCAGCATCGGCACCTGGGGGAACCACACCACGTCGGCGCGGGTGGGGTCCACCGTGAGGCAGGAGTAGTACCAGGCCCGCTGGCGCAGGGCGCGGTGGCCGTTCACCCAGCTCCAGCTCTCGCCGCCGTCGTCCGAGCGGTAGAGCCCGCCGTTCTCGGCTTCGATCAAGGCGTACACGCGCCGGCCGTCGCTCGGCGCCACCGCCACTCCCACCTTGCCCCAGATGCCGCCGGGGAGACCCTTGGCGGTGAGCTGCTGCCAGGTCTCGCCGCCGTCCGCCGAGCGGTAGAGGCCGCTGCCCGGGCCGCCGCTGGTCATGCCCCAGGGGTAGCGCCGCGCCTGCCACAGGCCGGCGAAGAGGATGTGGGGATTCTGCGGGTCGAAGGAGACGTCCGAGGCGCCGGTGTCGGCGTCCCTCTTGAGCACCTGCTTCCAGGTGGCGCCGCCGTCCGTGGTGCGGTAGACGCCCCGCTCGGGGTTGGCGCCGAAGGCGTGGCCGAAGACCGCCGCGAAGGCGATGTCCGGGTTGGTGGGGTGGACGATCATCTTGCCGATCTGCCCCACCTGGGCGAAGACGTGGCGCCAGCTCTTGCCGCCGTCGGTCGACTTGTAGATGCCGTCTCCCGGCAGCACATTGCCGCGGATGTTGGCCTCGCCGCTGCCCACGTAGATCACGTTGGGATCGCTCGGAGCCACGGCGATCGAGCCCATCGAGGCCACCGGCTGGTCGTCGAAGATCGGCTTCCAGCGATAGCCGCCGTCGTCGGACTTCCATACCCCGCCTTGAGCGGTGGCGGCATAGAAAGTGAGCGGATCGCCGGGCACTCCCGTCGCCCGCGGCACCCGGCCGCCGGTCGACGGGCCGATCGAGCGGAACTTGAGCGCCGAATAGGCCTCGGGGCCGCCGGCCGAAAGCGGTCCCGCCGCCAGCGAGAGGAGAAGGAGCAGGGCGATCTGCAACGCAGGAGCTCGGAGCCAGCGGTTCCCGGACGCCATGAGACCTCCAATGAGGAAGTGGAACGAGGCAAGGAGCCGCACCGGGGCGGCTCCTCTCAAATATTGCGTGAACCCTACACCGAAGCCCCGGCCGGGTCTATCGCCGCTGGCGCCTCCGAGGTGCCAGCCTCTTCGCTCCGCTCGAGATCGGCCAGCTCGGCGATCTTCGCCCGCACGTCGCGCATCAGCTCCTCGCGACGGCGCACGCCGTAGGCGGCCGGGTCGATCGGCGTGCCGAAGGCCGCCACCACTGGCCCCGGGCTCACCGCGAAGCGCCCCCGGGGCTGTACGTCGCGCAGGCCCCGGAGCCCCACCGGCACGATCGGCAACCCGCTCTTCAGGGCGACCAGAAAGCCGCCGCGGGCGAACGGCCCCAGGCGCCCATCGTGGGAGCGGGTGCCTTCCGGGAAGAACAGCACGCTCTCGCCATCCGCGAGCAGGCTCGCTGCCTGCTGGAAGGCCTGGCCGGCCTTGCTCTTGTCGTCGCGGTCGATGGGGATGAACCCTCCCACGAGGAGCGACCAGCCGAAAATCGGGATGCGGAACAGACTGCGCTTGGCGGCGAAGCGCACTTTCACCGGCACCACCGGCAAGAGGGCCGGGATGTCCATGTAGCTCTGATGGTTGGCGAGCAGCACGTAGCGTTTCGTGGAGTCGAGCGGCGCCTCGAAGGTGGCCGAAAGCCGCGCACCGGCCGAGAGCATCAACCCGCGGGCCCAACGCCGCGCCAGCCAGAGCATGATCTTGCGCCGGGCCGGTAGCCAGCCGAGAACCACCGCCGAGCCGGCGAAAAACAAGGTGCCGAAGAAGATATAGAGCGTGGCCGTGAAGGTGGCGAAGGTACTCGGCCGCCGCGGCGGTTTCGGGGGGGAGCCCATGGCGGCGGATTATGGCAGAGCCGCGCGGGCCGGGCTGCTAGAATCGCGCCCCATGCGGGTTCGCGCGCAGCCTGGGCAGGAGAGCGGAGTCGCGGCAGCAGAGGAGAGCCCGGCATGAGGTCGTCGGCGCTCGAAAAGGCGGGCGGCCTTGCCCTCTTGACCGCCCGGGCCTTCTCGGCTCTGGTGCGGCCACCCTACGAATTCCCCCTGTGGATCCGCCAGATGGAGCAGATCGGCGTCAAGTCCCTGCCGGTCGCGCTCATCACCACCGTCTTCACCGGCATGGTGCTGGCCCTGCAAACCGCCTATAGCCTGCCGTCCCTGGGGGTGAAGTACTACATCGGCACGGTGGTCTCCCGCTCGCTGGTGCGCGAGCTGGGGCCCGTGCTGATCGCGCTGATCGTCGGCGGGAGGATCGGCTCCGGCATGACCGCCGAGCTCGGCACCATGAAGGTCACCGAGCAGATCGACGCCCTGCGTTCGATGGCTGCGGACCCGATCAAGAAACTGGTGGTGCCGAAGCTGATGGCCACGCTACTGATGCTGCCGCTGCTCACCGTCCTCGGAGATTTCGTGGGCATCGTGGGCGGCATGCTGGTGGCCAAGACGCTGCTCAACCTGCCGGTGGGTTTCTACCTGAACGACGTGCTCGGCGCCCTGAAACTCAACGACGTGGCGAGTGGCGTGGGCAAGTCCTTCTTCTTCGCCTACTTCATCACCATCGTGGGTTGCTACCACGGCCTGACCGCCCGCGGCGGCGCCGACGGCGTGGGCCGGGCCACCACCGACACCGTGGTGATCGCCGCCGTAATGGTCCTGATCTCGGACTTTTTCCTGACCAAGCTGTTCCACTTCGTCCTATGAGCGAGCCGTCGACACTCCAGGCGGCAGCGCCGCGCCGGCCGCTCTTCGCGGTGCGAGACCTGGTGCGTCGCTACGGCGAGCTGACGGTGCTCGATGGCGTGGGGTTCGAGATCTGGCCCGGAGAGTGCTTCGTGATTCTCGGCCGCTCCGGCTCCGGCAAGAGCGTGCTGCTGCGCCAGCTCGACGGCCTCGAGCAGCCGGACGCCGGCAGCATCCTCTTCGACGGCGGCGAGATCGTGGGCCTCTCGGAACACGGGCTGCTGCCGCTGCGCCGCCGGGTGGCGATGCTCTTCCAGGGCGGGGCCCTCTTCGACTCGATGACCGTCGCCGAGAACGTGGGCTATCCGCTCGCCCAGCACCGCGAGCTCTCGAAGGCCGAAATCGCCGAGAAAGTGGCCGAGAAGCTCGCCCTGGTACACCTTCCCGGCATCGAGGAGAAGATGCCCTCGGCCCTTTCCGGCGGCATGAAGAAGCGGGTGGCTCTCGCCCGCTCTCTCGCCCTGGACCCCGAGGCTGTGCTCTTCGACGAACCCACCACCGGCCTCGACCCGATGACCTCCGCCACCATCGCCCGGCTGATCCAGAAGGTGCACGGCCTGGGCATGACCTGCGTGGTGGTGACCCACGACATGCCGCTCGCCCGCCGCGTGGCGGACCGCATCGCCTTCCTCGACGGCGGCCGCTTCCGCTTCGTGGGCAGCTGGGCCGAGGCGGAGCGCTCGAGCGATGCCGGCCTCAAGGCCTTCCTGGCCGGCGAAGAGGAGGAGACACCATGACCGACGACCGACAACGCGCCGCCCGAGTGGGCCTCCTGGTGGTGGTCTCCCTGGCCGTGGCCGCGCTGGGGATCTTCCTCATCGGCCAGCAGAACGACCTCTTCCGCCGCAAGGTGAGCTACTACGCGGTGTTCCCCCGGGTGGAGGGCCTGGCCGAAGGCAACCCGGTGCAGCTCGACGGCGTGAAAGTGGGCTCGATCGGCCACGTGATCCTGCCGGAAAACGTCGGCGAGAGCGGCATCCGGGTAGAGGTGAGCCTCGATCGTCGGTTCCGCAACCGCATCCGCACCGACTCCGAAGCCCGCATCCAGACCATCGGCCTCTTGGGCGACAAGTACATCGAGCTGCGTTCCGGCACTCCGGCCGGCACCGTGCTCGAGGAAGGCGCCGAGATCAAGACCGCGCCGCCCTCGGCGGTGGAAACGCTGATGCAGTCCGGCCAGGACATGGTGACCAACATCGCCGAGATCTCGGCCTCGCTGCGCAGCATCATGGACCGCCTCAACCGCGGCGAGGGCCTGGTGGGCGAGCTGATGTCCAACGCCGCCACCGGCCGCCGGGTCACCGATACCCTGGTGGACACGCTGGACTCGGTGAAAGAAGTGGCCGGCAAGATCGAGCACGGCGAGGGCGTGCTGCCCCGGCTGATCACCGACCGCCAGCTCGCCACCCGCCTGGTGGCCACCCTCGAGCGCGTGGACAGCCTGGTCGCCCGCTACGACAGCGACCAGGGCCTCTTGCCCGCCCTGGCGAGCGACGCCGCCACCCGCAAGAGCTTCATCGAGACCTTGAGCTCGCTCGAAAGCAGCGCCAAGAACCTCTCGGCCATCACCGCCGAGATCAAGGAAGGCCAGGGCTTGCTCCAGAAGCTGCTGCTCGACAAGCAGTACGGCGAGGCCACCACCCAGCAGGTGAGCGATCTGCTCACCCGCCTCGATCGCCTGACCCAGGCCCTCGAAACCGGCAACGGCACCGCCGCCCGCCTGATCCACGACCCCGAGCTCTACCAGGCCCTGAAAGACATCGTCTCCGGAGTCAACCAGAGCCGCCTGCTCAAATGGGCCATCCGCAACCGCCAGAAAGCCGGCGCCGAGCACCGCCTGGAAGAGGAGAGCAAGGCCCCGCCGCGGTGAGGGAGCGGCGCGCTACAATGTGCACATTGTGCTCTCAGAGATCCGGAGTGCACAGCCGGAGGTAGCCATGGCGACAGCTCGGGGGTTGCGGCTTCGAGACGATCTCGAGGAGGAGATCCGGCGCGAGGCCGAGGCCCTCGGCCGAAGCTGGTCCGCATTGGTGAACGAGATGCTGGGAGAGGCTCTGCGGATGCGTCGAGTGCCCGGCATCGTGTTCACCAACGGCCCGGGCGGGCGGCGCGCCTCCCTGGCCGGCACCGGCCTGGACGTCTGGGAGGTGGTGGCCACCTGGAAGGCAGAAGGCGAGGACCCGCAGGCTCTCGCTCTTTGCTACCCCACCCTGAGCGAGCCCCAGCTGCGCTCTGCTCTCGCCTACTACCAGCTCTACCCTGCTGAGATCGAAGCCCGTCTGGAGCGCGAACGCAGCTGGACCCCCGAACGCCTGGCGCGTGAAATGCCGTTCCTCACGCCAGGCCTGACCCCTGCCCGGAAGGGATGAAATTCCTGCTCGACGAGGACCTGCCGCCGGCGATCGCCCAAATCGCCAGCGCGCGGGGGCTAGCCGTGGAAAGCGTTCACGAGATCGACCGCCGCGGTGAGAGCGACGAGGCTCAGCTCGCCTTCGCCGCGGCTTCTGGCTGCACCCTGCTCACCCGCAACCGGGACGACTTCATTCGCCTCTCGGTGGACTTCTACCACGCCTCCCGGCCCCACCTGGGGGTGCTGATCGTGCCTCACACGCTGAGCAACCGCCATCCCGAGCGGGTGGTCGAAGCCCTCCGCCGGTGGGCCGAGAAGCGCCCCGAAGGAGAAGCGAGCCTGCGCTACCTGGTGGATTTTCTGGGCGGCTAGCGCTGGGCGAAGAGGAGGCGGCTCGAACACGAGGCTGGCGCCGGCACCGGATTCGCGGACGCAGGCCGCCTTTTTCTCTCGAAGGTCGTAGGAGCGCAGCATGCTGCGCCCGGGATGCTGAGGTCACCGGGCCGTGGGCGCAGCATGCTGCGCCCCTAAGCCTGGGCCGGTATGGCGGTGGCTGGCGACCCATCGGTGGGCGCCTGATGCGGAACCATCGGCTGCCGCCTGCTTGGGTCGGTCCTGTTTCGAGGGTCTCCGACTTCGAGGCCCGGAGAGCCGCCCCGTCGACCCCTCCCCGCCGCAGCTCCGTTAGGATGGACGCAAACCGAGAGGACCCCACGATGGAAAAAGCGGATTCGCGAGTGACGATCCACATGGCGGCGAGCCTCGATGGCTTCATCGCTCGCAAGGACGGTAGCGTCGACTGGCTCGAGACTTCGGACGAGTTCGCGGGCGGCGAGACGCTGGACCCGGCCTACGTCGAAGCCTTCCTCAAGACGATCGACTGCTACGTGATGGGCGCGCGAACCTATGAGCTCGCCCTGCGCTTCGAAGCGCAGGGCTTCGGCTGGGCGTACGGCGACAAGCCCACGTTCGTCCTCAGCCACCGCGAGCTGCCGAAGGTTCGAGAGACCGTGGAGTTCTACGCCGGCGATCTCGCGCAGCTCGTCGAGGAGCGCCTGCGGCCCTCGTTCCGCTCGATCTGGGTCGTGGGCGGCGGAGCCGTGGCCGGCGAATGCCTGCGCAGCGGGCTGGCCGACGAAGTCCGCTATTCGATTCTGCCGGTCTTGATCGGTGATGGCATCCGCTTCTTCGAGGGGCTCGACCGGGACGTCGCCCTCCACCTGAGCGAGGTCAAGGCCTACAAGAACGGCACGATGGCGCTCTGCTACGAAGTGCGCAAGGGCCGCGACTAGGCCGCGGCTGCGCCCTCACGAACGGCATCCGGTTGCGCGGCCGGCTCCCCTCCGGGAGCGCTACGACTTTCCCCAGCCGGGAATTGCCGACGCCTGGCGAATCCAGTTCGCCAGCGCGCTCTCATCGAGATCGTCCTCATGGACGTCGATTCAACGCGCTTCCTTCGCCGCGACGAGAGCCTCGGCGACGTCCTCGAAGTGGTTGCAGAGGGTCGAGAGGTGGGCTTCTCCGGGGAAAGTGACCAGCCGCGCGTTCGGCAGCTCGGCGACCGCCCGCCGCACCATGGCGAGCGGCGCGTTGGTGTCCTCCTCGCCGTGGAACAGCACCAGGGGCGCGCGAACCTCCTCGAGCCGGAACCCGAAGTCGCGCCCGTAGAGGCCCAGGTCCCAGACTGCGCCTTTCGCCCCCTGCCGCAGGCATTCCCCCATCACCTCTCGGAACGCCTCCACCCGGCCCGGCACCGCGAAGGCGGCGAAGTCCGCCGCTGGCATCCGCTGCTTGAGCTGGGCCAGCTCTTTCTCGCGATCCCCCGGGCCACCCCGGCCCATCATCCCCAGCATCCCCCGCAGCAGGAACGGCGCCCGCCGGGCCAGGAAGAGCATGAGCCGGTTCGGCAGGGGCAGGTTCTTCCGCGCCTCCGGCCAGTCCATCCGCCAGCCGCCCGAGACGATGACCGCCACTTGCAGGCGGTCCGGGATCTTCGCCGCGCAGGCTGCCACGTACGGGCCGCCGCCAGAGTTCCCGAGCACGGCGAAGCGGTCCAGGCCCAGGGCATCGGCCAGGGCCGCCACGTCCGCGGGCCAGTCCGTCAGCCGGCGGCCGGGCTGGAAATCCGATCCGCCGATTCCGGGGCGGTCCGGGGCGATCACCCTGAGCCCGAGCCGGGCGAGCAGCGCATCGCCCAGCAGGAGAGGCTCGAGGCGGGAAGACGGCGAGCCGTGGAAGTAGAGGACAGGAAGGCCGTCCGCACGGCCGAACTCGGCATAGGTGAGTTTCCTTCCCGCCGGCAGGAGGATCGTGTTGTCTGCGTTCACGCTTGCACCTCAGGTCCCCGCCAGGGCGGTCGATGAGCTAGCGAAACCACCGCAGCCGCCGAAGCTTGACCAAGTAGGTAGCGGTCTTCCGGGTGGAGCGCCCCACCAACCACCCCCCCAGGACGATGCCGGCGACGAGAACTGCCGCATAGACGCTGATTCCAAGCGCGGTGGAGGCCTTGTCCAGGGAGAAGATCTTGATCACCGATACCGTTGCCAGGCCGGTGAGGAGCATCACCAAGATCGCCCTGAGGCGAGATTCGAGCGGGAAGGCGGAGTGCTCCCCGCACCGTGGGCAGCGAATCGGGAATCTCCGCAGCCCGCTGTTGAGCCAGATGAGCTCTCCGCAGTGCGGACAGGGCAGCATCTTCGGGAAATCCGATTCGCGGCGGGTCGGTGAAGGAGGGCGAGTCACCGGCTCCCTCCGGGGCGCAGGAGTCGGCGGAAGAACCGGATGCCGGGCAATCGGGGCTCCAGGTACTTGTTCACGGCGCTCCTCTCTCAGCGAAGCTCAGGCACCCGTCGCTCTGAGGCGGTTGCGATCGGTCTTCGGCGGTTGGCTCCGTGCCAGCCTCCACAGCCCCTGTGCGGACAGCACGGCGGAGAACGCCCCGGCGACTCCGATCGCGATGAGGGACCAGACCCAGAAGAACGCCCCGCTCGAGCTCGCGATGCCGCCGCCGGCCACCCCGCCCGCCACTCGGAAGTGGATCACCGGAACGAACGCGCCGAGGAGAGAGCCGAGCAGGACGATGACGTACCCCGAGCGTCTCTCCCCGAGCACCAACGCTCCGTACAACCAGGTGACCACGATCGGTATCGCCAGGAGGTTCGGGAGCCCTCCCTTCTCGAAACCCCGCACGATGTCGTCTGCCAGGTGCAGGGTCAAGAGCAGCGCCGCAAGCACGGACGCGATGGCCAACAGGGTGCTCTGCCTCATCGAAGACTCCCTTCGCTGGTTTCGGCGCTCGCCCTCGAGGCTCGAAGAGTCGGCTCCAGGGTCTGGCCGGGCCCGCCGGCGGGGAGCGCCTCCGAGCTCATGAGCGCCTCCTTGGGATGGATCTCAAACAGAACGTACGCGCGAAAGCCGGAATTCTTACTGGATCTCAGGAAGCTCGCTGCAGCCCGAGAGTTCGCCGTCTGCCTGCCACCCGAGAACGACTAGGAGCCCAAAGCCCGATAGAACTGCAGCCCGTTGCCGTCCGGGTCGAGCAGGTGGAACTCGCGGCTGCCCCAGGGCGTGTCTCCTGGAGCCGCCCACGGCGAGCGGCCGGCGGGAGCGAGGAGATCCGGGCATGCCTCGCGAAGCTGAGCGAAGAGCCGATCGACGTCCGAGACGACGAACCGGTAGCTGGGTCGATCCACGGAGCCGGCCCATTGACTCTCGTCGGCCCACTGCAGGTGGAGCTCGACGTCGTCGCGCCGCACCCCGGCGTAGCGCGGGTCGGCAGGATGATCTCGGAAGATTTCGCCGAAGCCGAGGCGAGCGAAGTAGGCGAGCGAAGCCGGGACGTTGCGACACATCAGGACCGGGTGCACCGCGGTGAGCCGCACAGCCGGCAGGGGCTCGGGCTGGTTCGTGGTCGGCATGGCTCCTCTCGCTTCTTCTCTCGGAGGTGCAGAAACGCCGCGACCTCCGCCTGGGTGAAAGCCGACCGAGAGGGCACGGGCGCCCGGTTCGACTCGACGAGTTACGCCCTCGCTGCAGTCCTCGGCGAGGGGCGAGTAACCCTCTCTCGATCCCCGCTCGTTCATGGAGCCGAGCTAGAAGAACCGCTGCTCACGCCAGCATGTTGTTCCATTCACGGACCTGCCAGCGGAGAACCTTCCCGCTCAAGACGAACGGATCGCCTGCGGCAAAGTCTTCCGCTGCTTCGCGGGAGGTCAACACCGCCATGCTGTTGAGCCGCCCTTCGGGAGTGTCTTGGAAAGCGCCTGCCATCACCAATTTGCCCTGCTCCTGCCAGGCCTGGGCCCGCTGCTTGTGAGCCATCAGGGCTGCGGGCGCATCGGCGATCGCTGCCGGGATCGACGGATAGTCGATGTCGAAAAAGACCACGTAGTAGCGCGCTTGCTTGCTGGGCTCCGCCATCGTCCTCAACTCCGTAGCTCAGTTGACTGCTGCCAGAGAACCAGAGGCAGGGTCTCGAGAGGGCTACCCTCTCGCCGCTGATCAGGGCTCGAAACAGTCGTAGTTGCGCTGCAGGCGGATCTTGCCATCGATGAGCTCGAAGAAGATCGCCAGATGAGCCCTGAGCGTATCCCCCGCGGCGAGGGAGCCGAACGGTACCGCCAAAATGCCCGTCCACACCGCCTCGATCGCCACTCGATCGGCCTGCGCCACTGCGGACCTCAGCTCGAACCGCTGACTGCGCAGGAGCTGCCGACCTTGCTCCGCTCGGTTCAGGATAGCGCTCAGGTCGCTGCTCCCTCCCTGAGGATTCAACCGACTCGGAAGCTCGATCTGCTGCGCCTCCGGGCAGAAGAACCGAGCGAGCTCTTCGCCTGCCACGCCGGTTTCAAGCGCCTCGAGATACTCGCGAATCGTTGCCAGGTTGGAGGTTTCTGATGGTGCCATACAAACGCCGCTCCTCGGGCCACTGCCGGCCAGAGCGCCCCGGAGGGCACGCAGGCTCGAGCGTCAGTGGACGACTCCGCCGCCGAAGTGCTCCCGGAAGGACTCGCGTGCCCCGCCGAGGATCAGCGCGAGTTGCTCCTCGGCGACCCGAACCACGGCGACTCCCCGGCGTTCCACTTCCTGCACCAGGGTGTCGACCCGATAGCCGGTTGGAACGAAGAGGGTCTTGGGCCACTCCTTCTTGTGGGCGAGAGCCCCTTTGAGAAGCTGCCGCGCCTCGGCCTCCGTCGGCTCCGCCCGGCTCGCCGAGACCGGCGCCATGGCCAGAAGGAAGCAGCTCGCCGCGTCCATCAGCGCCACACAATTGAACGGCCCATCCGCCTGCGTCGAGATCGGCGCCTCGTTCAGTTGAAAAGCGATCCAGGCCTCGTTGACGCCGAATTCGTTCGGATGAAGCATAGAAGCTGTCTCCTGTGGAGTCGATCCTGCCGCGCGGGACCGCCTGAACCATATCTCAGCGCGCCCGGATCGGCGCTGTCGCAGGCCCTCCCGGCCCAGGGGGCTCGCTACGGGACGAGGCAGGGAGGTGTGGGCCGGCAGAGCCTCTCGCGGCCAGCCCGGCGGCGACTCAGCGACTCGTAGCCTCGGGACAGCCCTCGCCTGCTTCCGCCGGCCACTGGAAGCAGAGGCCGAAGCCGTCGGGATCGGAGAGGAAGATCTGCCGCATGCCATAGGGCGCCGTTCGCGGCGGCTCCGCGGCGACGCCTCGGGTCACGAGATGTGCATAGCAAGCATCCAGATCGCGGCAGCCGAAGAAGAGGATGGTGTCCCGATGCGCCCTCACGCGCGCGGAGTCGGGCTGGGGGGGCCGAGCCTCTGGGTCGTACGCCGTGTTGAGCATGAGGGTGGCGTCGTCGAGCTGAAGCATCGCCCAGTTGCAGTCGTCACCGGGCTCGGACTGACCCACCACCGAAAAGCCCAGCGCATCGCGGTAGAACTGCAACGCGCGCGGCATGTCGTACACCTGGACGAGGGGAGCGACACCTTCGACTCGGATGCTCATCGATTGACCTCAGGAGGGAAAGGCGCTCGAAGCGCGGGGTACACGGGCAGACCGACCAAGCTGTTTCGCAAGGAGCCCAGCTCCGGGCAAGGGATTCTGTCCTCACGCGCGCGGCGGCTCCGGATCGGGAAGGCTCCGGCCCTCTCGCGCGGAACTTCTTCGCGGCGTTCGTTGTTCGCGAAGGGATCGGGCGAAGGGCTCGATCTTCCTGGTCACCCTGGTACGGAATTCACCGCCTCGGGGTTCGAGGATCTCGGACTCCAGGGCGATCCCCTGGCACCGCTCCCGAGGAGGGCTCGGCGCTTCCTACCCTCCGGCTACCAGGGCTCGAAAAAGCCGACGTTGCGTTGCCGGCGGACCTTGCCCTCGCTCAGCTCGACGAAGATGGCGAGGTGGCCTCTCGGCGGCCCCCCCAGCCCCGCTCAGGCGCCTGAGAGCTGCTTCCACCCATCGGCTGGCACCTCGCAGCTTCAGACCGCCCCCTACTCCCCCTTGGCCCTCGCCGCTTCTTCCAAGCCGCGGCGGGCAGCTTCCCGGTAGGGGCTTTCGGCGTCCTTGGCCAGCCGCTCGAGCTCGGCGCGGGCTTTCGGGCTGCCCAGCGCGCCGAGGGCCACCAGGGCGCGCTCGCGCCAGCCCTGGTCCGCGTTCTTGAGCTGGCGGTCCGCGTAGCTTTCCGGGGAGAGCTCGAGCTGGCGCTTCACTTCCTCGGCGCTCATGGCCTGCTCTCCTTCGGCGCGCAGCCAGGCCTGCCGCGCTTCGAAGGCGGCAAGGGCGGCCCGGCGGCCGGCGGCCACGTACTCGGGCGGCGGGCCCTGCTCGAAGGCCTCGGAGAGGACGGCCTCGAGCCGCGGGCCGAGCGCAGCGATCTCGACCAGGAAGCGGCGTTTCTCGGAGGCTTCGCAGTCCTTGGCCAGCCAGGCCACCACCAGGTCTCGCTCCCGGGACTCCAGCTTGGCGAACTCGGCCCAGCCGCTTACCGGCTGGCTCTGGGCTCGGAGCTGGGCGGCCATCGCCAGCAGGGCGAACAGAATCGAGGTAGAGCGGAGGAGTTTTCGACCACGGTTCATGGGTTTCTCCCGTGCAGGTCGCAGTGAGTTCGGCGAGGGCTCAGTTCGCCGGGAAAGCACCATCGGCCCAGAGCCGGCGGTTGCTCGCCGGACAGGAGGCCGTGGCGTCCCCGAAATTGCAGTTGCGGGTGAGCTCGCCGGGCCGCGCCGCATACACGGCGTTCAAGATGGAGGAGGGGTTCAGATGCGCCCGGAAGAGCTGGCCCTCGGTGAGGAACTGGCGGCTGTTGCTGGCGCTCCACATCACGTTGGTGGCGTCGAAAGTAGCGGCGCCATCGCTGTGGGTGAGGCTGAAGGCGTGGCCGATCTCGTGAGAGAGCAGCTCGTCGCCGGTGTTGTGGCCCATGGCGATCTGCGCCCCGAAATTCGACCAGCCGTTGGTGGTCAGGCCGTTGACGGTGTTCACCCAGTAGATGTTCAGCCGGCCGGCGGTGAAGCCGATGTCGTTTTGTAGATCCACCCAGGCCTGGGGGTTGGTGTCGCCGTTAGGGAAGGTGGAGCGAGCGGGAGCGTCCGGGTCGCCGGTGGCGTCGCGTACCTCGAAGGTGCTGAAGGCCACGCCCATGCGCTCGGCGTTCCAGATCGCCGAGGTGCGGATGCAAGCTTCCACCGCATGCTGCCGCTGGGCATCGAACGGCCCGTGGACGATCCACACCGTCACCGGCACAGCGATACGGGGCTTGAAATCCACCGGGAAGTTGTCGTTGCCGCCCGTCCAGGGGGTCGCCACATAGCGCGGCGGGTGGAGGGTGGTGAAGCCCACCACCTCGTTCGAGGCCCCCGCGGAGAGGTTGCCCACATCGATGGGCGAAGCGGAGGATACGAAGCCACGGTCGTTCACCTCACCTGCGCTGTCGCGGCCGTCGAGCAGCACGCCCACCTCCGAGCCGCTCGCGCCCGAAGGGGTGAGGCGGTCCGCACAGCCGGTGGCGAGGGCGGCGAAGGGGAGGAGCAGGAGTAGGGTAGATCGCAGGTCGGGGCGCGCAGAACTCATGGTTCACCTCCGCGAGCGGTGGTCTTCGACGGTCTTAGGGCGACGGCGGGTCTCCTCGTTACTCGCCGCCGCGCTCTTTTCGGGGCCCGGGCTGTTAACCACCACCCCCCGCCCCCGTAGTTGCCGTCGAAGCTTGGCTCCTGAAGGTTGGGCTTCTGGCGAAAGGAGGTGCAGGATGTTCTGGGAAGTGGTTGCGCCGGCGGCGATGTTGATCGCCACCATGCTGGTGATCGGCTCGATTGCTCGGACCTCGATCGTGAACCGGCGCTTGCGCGAAACGGCGCGGGCCTCGGCGGAGCTGCAGATGAAGCTCGTGGAGAAGTTCAGTTCGGCCGAAGAGGTGGTGCGCTACCTGGAGAGCAGCGCCGGCAAGAACCTGCTCGAGGCGACGCCGGCGCCGAACGCCCCGACCAGCCGGGTTCTCGATTCCGTGCACCTCGGGCTCCTGGTGCTGATGGGCGGCATCGGCCTCTCGGCCGCCAACAGCGCTCTGGGCCTCGAAGGCCATGCCGGGCTCCAGGCCATGGGATTGGTGGCGGTGCTGGTGGGCGTGGGCTTCTTGCTCTCGGCGGGAGCTTCCTGGTACCTGCTCCGGGGCTGGGGGCTCCTCGGCCGCAAGAACTCTTCGGACGAGCCCAGCGAGAACGGATGACCTCCCTGGGCATCGCCTCGGACGAGGCCCTCGGCTCCAAACCGGCCAGGGAGCTGCCTCTCGCCGAGCGGGTGGACGGCGGGGAGCTCACCCTGTTCTACAACCGGGTGGGCCCTCGTCTGTGGGGTTTCCTGCTGGCCCAGACGGGGGACTCCACCGTAGCGGACGACCTCACCCAAGAAGCCTTCACCCGGGTGCTCGCCTCGCGCTTCAGCCCCGAAAGCGACGAGCACCTCACTCGCTACCTTTTCCGCACCGCCATCCACCTGGTGCAAGACCGCGGCCGCGCCGCCAAGCGCCGGCCCCTGCCGCTCGAGC
>CALMKX010000076.1 GCA_937867335.1 uncultured Acidobacteriota bacterium | reverse complement strand
GGCGCACCAGCCCGTGCTGCTCCAGCGCGTGCAGGTGGTAGTTGACCTTCTGCCGGGCCAAACCGACGCGCGCAGCCAAGGCCGCCGCGGAGGCGGGCACGGCCAGCTCAGCAAGCAGCCGGCTGCGCATGGGCTCCAAAGCCACCATCGCCGTCGCTGGGTCCTCGATCACCTGGATGTCGAGCATGCGGGAGATCGTAGCCTTGACAAGTTTTGTTGTCAATGCCGATTCGAACCTTCCGGGTCGAGCTCGACACTGGCCGGAGGGTGAATCCGGACAACTCCCACTTCGTGCACCAGGTGCCAGCCTCTGGTTCGGCAGCAGGATCCTCGCTTTCTGCCGGAGATCTCGGTGGTCAGGAGCCCCAGTCAGGACGTTTTCAGCCTGGTCGAGCGCTACCTGGACGGGCTCAGCCAGGAGCGCATGGACGGGCCAGTAGACCGCAATGCGATCCGCAAAGCGGTCAGCCGCTTGATCAACCTGTCGAGCTATCCGTTCACCGCGCTCCAGCTCTCGGCCGACCTCTCGCTCGAAGAGGTGGCCGACATCTTCGTGCGCATCAACAGCGCCGGCACCACTCTCAACCAATCGGACTTCATCCTGACCTTGATGTCCGTGTTCCACGAGAGCCAGCGGCGCGAGCTGGAACAGTTCTGCCGCGAGGCGCGCCGGACCCGGACCATCTGCTGCGGGTCTCGACTGCGCTCGCCTTGCGCCGGGCGCGGCTCAAGACGGTCTACGCCATTCTCAACGGCCGCGACCTCGAGAACGGCGAGCCGCTCGACCTCGACACCGCGCGCCGGGGCCGACGAAGAGCGCCGCAAGCTCGCCCAGGCGGCAGCGCTCTACTTCCTGCTCGAGGAAGACGCCGAGCATGACCTGGCCCCCGGCGGCGGCTTCCAGGACGACGAGCTAGTGCTGGCCGCGGTAGAGTTGGCCCTGAGCCAGCCCTGAAGGAGTAGCGCCCCCGAGCCCCGAGCAAGCTGCCGCACCGGAGGAGTTCTGCGATGCATCGAGATACGGCCCAGTACAACCAAGCGCTGGCTCCGGTGGATCGGGAGATCTGCGACTTTCTGGCCGGGGAGATCGATCGCGCCTTGGCCGAGGCGGAGAACAAGATCTGGCACGGCCATCCGGTGTGGTTCCTGGAGGGCAATCCTGTGGTCGGCTACAGCAAGTTGAAAGGCAGCGTCCGGCTGCTCTTCTGGAGCGGCCGGTCTTTCGAGGAGGCTGGGTTGCAGAGCGAGGGCAGCTTCCAGGCTGCGGAGGCTCGATACACCGCCGTCGACCAGGTAGACAGGGAAAACCTGAGACGTTGGCTCGGGAAGGCTCGAGAGATTCAGTGGGATTACAAGAACATCGTTCGCCGCAAGGGCCGCCTGGAACGCTTGAAATGAGGAAGCCAGAGGGCCTGGCCGGGGCTGCCCTCTCGCCGCTCAGAGCATCTCGTTCAAGATGTAGCGATTTCCCTCGCCGGAAGTGTTGATGGAAACCACTCCCTGGCTGCGGTTGTAGGTCCAGATCGCGATCGCCCGGTCGAGCGCCCTGCGCCGTAGCTCTTCCTCTCTCCTTCGCTCGAGCTTGGCGCGGTGCAGCTCGGCGAGCCCCACCGGGTGGCGCAGGTTCACGTAAAGAGTGCCTCCCAGCAGGGACTTTTCTACGCTCACGATCGTGGGTGAAGCCCCGGTCGCGGTTCTGTGGAAAGCCTTGCCTTTGTAGCGGAGCGCCTCGACGAACCGTTGGCCGACCTCGCTCGGGGTGCCGCCCGCCTGCTCGTAGAGGGCTGCCTCGGCGGCCTGGCGGCTGGGCGCCGTGACGCGGAATTCCTCCCTCTGCAGCCGCTGCAAGCGCTCATCCCACGGCCGCAGGATCTCCTGGATGGTCTGCTTCAGGTCTGCTACGTGGACTTCTTCGTGGGTCTCGACCATCTGCGCGAAGTCGAGGTCGGTGGGCACCCCTCTCACCTGGAAGTCGATCGTGCCGGTCTCGCTCGGGCCGATCGGCACCTGGACTTGGCTGTACCGGTCCAGCTGCATCACGACCGTGGAACGCGCCCGCTCCTTGCTCACTCCCGCGCGCACCCAGGGCGGTGGCGCCGGCAGCTCCATCCGGTAGGTCACGGTCTGGACGGGAACCGCAGCCACCGAGACGCCGATCCACCCTCTCTCGGCCTCGAACTGCAGGGCGGGTGCGATGAGCGCACGGCTGGAATCCCCGCCGGGAAACTCCTGGCCGTTCACGATCACGGGCGTAACGCCGAAGTCCACCCCTCGGGTGATGCTCTCGACGGGATCGATCACCCAGGAGTGCACTCCGTCGCGATAGTCGATCTTCCGCTGAACGAGCGAGGGCGCCCCGCGCCGGCCCATCGGGCCTGATGGGTGCGGTCCAGGCCGGGGAGCCGCCAGAGAGGGTGCTCGCCCATGCCCCGCCACCGCCCGCTGCAGGTGGAGCGCTCGCTCAATGTGGGGCGCTTGCTGCCGCCCGCCGCTCGGGGCCGGTGCAGCCCGGGGCTGAGCCGCCCGCGACCCCGAGACCACGCTGCGCGAATTCGGCCGCGCCTATATCACGGTGCTGTGCCGCCCCGGCGGGGGATCGGCGATCCGCACCGTGATGGCTATCGCCGAGCGGATGCCCGAAGTCGGCCGCCGCTACTATGAAAACGTTCTGAATTTGAGCATCACGCGGCTCGCAACCTATCTCGAGGCGCATGTCAGGCAAGGCAACCTCGCCATTCCCGACTGCCGCCTCGCCGCCTCGCAATTCATGATGATGTG
>CALMKX010000075.1 GCA_937867335.1 uncultured Acidobacteriota bacterium | reverse complement strand
CCCCGCGGCCGTTCATCGCAATCGGCAGGTCGATCGGCTGTCCGCGGGCTATCTCATCGCCCTGGCCGCGCGGGTCGTCCGCGAGGTGGGGGACCTGTTTCGTCGGGCGACAGAGGCGGGCCAACGCCTGGCAACCCTGGCGGTGGATACCGAGGTTCGCTTCCGGTCGGCGACGGATCGGGCGGCTTTCAGCCAGGAGCTCACCGAGGCCATCACGAAGCTCGTCTCCAAGTACCACGACGAATCCGCCCCCGGCGGCCGCGCGCATCGCCTGGTGGTCGTGGCGCACCCCCTGCCGCAGAAATCCGAGCCCAAGGAGATTTCATGAGCGTGAAGAAAGAAGCTTCCGGACGCCGTTCGATCCAGATCGAAGTCGAAGTCCCCGGCACGCCGGAGGAAGTCTGGCAGGCCATCGCCACCGGGCCCGGGATCTCGTCTTGGCTGGTGCCGGTCGAGTTCGAGGAGCAAGACGGCAAGCCCGTCGCAGTCAAAATGAGTTTCGGCCCTGGAATGGAGTCACGCTCCGCAGTGACGGTGTGGGATCCGCCGCGGAGGTTCGCCACCGAGGCCGAGGGCTGGGCTCCTGGCTCGCCACCCATGGCAAGCGAATGGAGCGTCGAAGCGCGCGGAGGAGGCATCTGCGTCGTCCGCATCGTCCAGAGCCTCTTCGCCAGCACGGACGATTGGGACGACCACTTGGAAGGCGCCGCCTACGGGTTGCCGGGTTTTCTGCGCACTCTCCAGCTCTATCTCAAGCACTTCCGCGGTCTGCGCTCGGCGACGATGAAGTGGGTGGCCCCCACCGCGGCGACGGAATCGGAGGCTTGGGAGATGCTCACCGCGGCAGTGGGAGTGAAAGGCGTGAGCGTCGGGCAGCGCTGGGCGGCGCCCGCCGGTGTCCCGACGCTCGGCGGTGTGGTGGAGCACTTCACCGAGAGCCCCTACGACGCCCTGCTGCGGCTCGACAAGCCGGGGCCGGGCGTAGCCGCCCTCGGCACCTTCACCATGGGTGGCCCGAGCTTCGTGGCGCTGGGCTTCTACCTGTACGGCGATCAAGCGGCCGGAACCGTCGCCCACGAGACACCGCTCTGGGAAGCGTGGTTTCAAGAGCACTTCCCGATGCCGGCTGGGCCTGGCCAGAGCGAGTGGGCCTCGCGACCTGGCTGATGGGGACCCGTCCGACGTGGCGGTGCTCGGGGATCAACTGTAGTTCGCCGGCTTCGACGCCGCTTCGGAGGCACGAGCTGCGGCGGCTGCCGCTCGCTCAGCCGGCGGGCGGCGGCTTCCTTCCACTACAGAAACTCGAAAGCTGAAGGCTCCACCGAAGTCGATGCCATAGAGCTTCGCGACCAGGGGGTCGACTCCAGCCGCTGCAGCCACGCCGATGTTCTGCGTAATTTTCGAGGCCCGCTGTAGCGCACTGCTGGGTCGGTGAAGAGTCGAGCTACAGGCTCCAGCCACTTCGCTTGTGGTCTCGACCTTCGATGCTCAGGGAGTGGCTCGTCCCTTGGGTTTCTGAGTCAGCTCTCCACCCCATCTCGGTGCCTACAACCAGAGAGCGCTCTTGAGGAGGTTGTCCGGTAGCCTCTTGCTAGCATTCAGCACCTCGATGCCCAGGAGGCGACCTTCAGAGTCGAAATCCAGGTTGATCTGCCCTGCTACGTCGCTCGGATCGCACGGGTAGGTCCAGGAGACACCACCGGGCTGAATCTCGTCCACAAAGTAGATGTAGGCCGCGTCGGCCATCGGGTCGTAGGTAGTTTTCATGGTATTGCCGACAGAAGTTTGTGATGGACTCCGGGGATAGCATCTCAAATGACAGTTGAGACCGCCTGGCCTGCCGATCTTACAAACACTCGAGCGCTCAAGTCCCAGAACCCGGTTATCCAAAGGAGGCGAAGTCGCCGAAGCCGGCGGAGAGGTCGGAGAGGAAGGTCAGTCCCTCTTCGATTCGAGGGAGGTGCAATCGGCGATCCGCCGGGCGAGCTCGGCCATGGCCAGCACCCGCGCCCGATCCCCCGGTGCCACGCCGTAGCTCGCGAGCTGCGCCGCCGAAACCGAAGTCAGCCGGCCCACGCTGCCGAGGTCCGACAGCAGCAGCCGCAACCCTGGAAGCGATGCGTCCCGCGTCGAACGAGCCAGCACCAGAGAAAGCAGCGAATCCGTCTCCAGCCCCCGCACCCGCCCTTCCAGAATCACCTCCCAGGCTGTCAGATCCTCCGACCGATTCCCCGCCCCCCGCTTCACCGGCTCACTCGCCAACCGAGCCACAGGCTGCGCCATCGCTCACCTCCACGACAGAAGGTCCAGCGCTCGCCCTTGAGCGCTGCCGCGAAGCGAACCGAGAACAAACC
>CALMKX010000074.1 GCA_937867335.1 uncultured Acidobacteriota bacterium | reverse complement strand
CCGGCGGCTGGCTTTCGATCAGCCGGCCGACGTCGTCCTTCACGGCCACGCTCTGTCGGCCCTCGGGCGAGGTGATTTTCAGCGTACGGGCGTTGTAGTCGTACTCGCTCGAAGTGGTGCGATCCCCGGAGGTTACGGTGTCCCGGGTGAGCTGGTTTCGCAGGTCCCCCGGTGCCAGGCCCGGAACCGGGTCCGGCCGGGGCAGCATCTGCCGGGAGCTGGTGACGGTGTTGGCCAGGCCGCTCGGCAAGGTGACGGTCACCGTTGAAGCGCGCGGTGCCAGCATGCCGAAGCGCGGGTCCGGCCCCTCTTTGGCGGTGGCCACCGAGCCATCCGGGTAGTGCGTGGTGGTGGTGCCGTCCGCGCCTTTCTCGGTCACCACCGTGAGCCCTTCCGCCGTGGTGGTGGTGCGCTTCTCACCGCCTGCGCGAGAGCGCTCGGAGTCGAATCGCACCGAGCGGCCGAGAGCCGAGGAGCGCACGGTGCGCCAGGCCGAGCTGAGGCCGGGGGCTGCCAGCAGCTGCTCGCGGGCGAAAGCGGTGAAGCCGCCCAGGGGGTCCCGATCCTGGAGCAGGCGGCCGTCGCCGTCCCAGGTGAAGGTGGTGAGGAAGCCCCGCGGCGAGGTCCTCGAGGTCATGAGGCCGTCTGCCGTGTAGGCGAAGCGGGTCAGCTCGCCCGCGGGGTTGGTGACGGAAGCGAGATAGCCGTCCGCGCCCACGGCGAGTTGGGTCACCTGGCCGAAGGGGGCCACGATGCGCTCCACCTCGCCGGCGCCGTTCCTCTCGAGGCGTGTCTCGTGGCCGAAAGCGTCGGTGACCGTGACCAGAAGGCCCGCGGAGTCGTAACCGGTATGACGGAGAAAGCGGGAGCTGGGTAGGGCGGGCGTTGGGTTGTGATCCAATCGTTGCACCCGGTTCGGGGCGCAGCGAAGCAAGGACAAAGCAAAGAGGGTTGGCCAGGGTCGTTCGCTGCGGGGCAGGTCGGTTTCGCTAATGGGCTTTGAGCCCGCTGTCGTAACAGACCGCCCCAGCGGCGCACCGGGTTGAGCTGGGAGCTCGAATAGATAGTCGCCGTTCGGCCCTTGGAACTTGCGATCGCAGATCGGCCTCGAAGGCCAGCGATCCGCCCAACCCAGTTGCCTGGCCAACCGAAAGGAGATTCTATGCCACGGTTCCTCGGTTTGGACGCTCACAAGCGTGCGATGGAGTTTTGCGTGCTCGACGAGGCGGGTGCCGTGAGTGGGCGCTACCGCACGGGCGGCGATCGCGAGTCGCTGCTCAGCTTCGCCCAGCGCCACCTTGGTCCCGAGGACCAGCTCGCCCTGGAGGCGACGTTCCACACCTGGGCGCTGGTGGAGCTTCTGTCGCCCTTCGTGGGCCGCCTGGTGGTTTCCAATCCGTTGCGCACCAAGGCCATCGCCCTGGCCAAGGTGAAGACCGACCGGATCGATGCCAAGGTGCTGGCCGATCTGCTGCGTTGCGGCTACCTGCCCGAAGTCTGGCAGCCCGACGAGCAGACTCGTCGTTGGCGCGGCTTGACCCACCGTCGGGCCGCGCTGGTGGCCGATCAAACCGCGATCAAGAACCGCCTGCACGCCACCCTGGCGCAGCGCTTGATCGTAGTGCCGGTGGCCGACCTGTTCAGCACTTCGGGGCTGGAGTGGCTCAGCGAACTCGAGCTCGACGAAGACAGTCGCTTCATCCTCGACAGCGACCTGCGGCTGCTCGCACGGGTGCAAGCCGAGATCGACGAGCTGGAGGCCCGCATCGCGCCCCTGGCCTATGCCCAGCAGCAAGTGCGCTTGCTGCTGACGCTGCCGGGCGTCAACGTCGTCGTTGCTCTGGGACTGCTGGCTGCCTGGGGCGATCCGCAGCGTTTTCCGGATGCCGACCGTGCTGCCTCGGCGCTGGGCCTGGCCCCCTCCACCCGACAGTCGGGAGATCATTGCTATCACGGCCGGATCACCAAACAAGGCAATTCCCACGCTCGTTGGCTGCTGATTCAAGCGGCGCAACACCTCGATCAACACCCCGGCCCTCTGGGTGCTTTCTTCCGTCGCCTGGCCCACAAGAAAAACCGCAATGTTGCGGTGGTTGCCACGGCCCGCAAGCTCGCCACGGTGGCCTGGCACATGCTGCGGCATCAAGAGCCCTACCGCTACGCCCAGCCGCGAGCCGTGGAAACCAAGCTGGCTCGGTTGCGCATCCAGGCCACCGGCAAAAGGCGCCCAGGCGGCAATCCCAAGGGCACCCCGCGCTCGAAAACCCACGGCTCCGGCCAAAGCGTGCGCACCACCCCAGCCCTGGCCACCGTGCTCCAGAAAGAGGGCCTGCCCACCCCCCGCTGCCTCGCTGATCTGCCCGAAGGCGAACGCCGCATGCTCCAGGAGACCAACTCCCTCGATTTCGCCAAGTCGCTGGAAACAAAGACACTACGACCCAGAACGAAGAAACGGGCGCCAACTGACCCGTTGACACCGTCATAGATAGCCGAAGCTCGTGAGGATGCGCGCCGAACCGGCGTCCTGAGTGCGCAAGTGTCGGCCACCGCGGTCGAAGACGTAGATCACCGAGCCGTCCTCGGAGGGCACCTGGAGCTCCTCGCGCTGGACAACGGGCCCGGAGAGCAGGGTTCCCGAGCCGCGGACGTGGTTGCCGTGGAACTCGGCGAGGAGAAACTCCTCATCGCTCTCGTCCACCACGGCCACGCTCGCCGGAGCGTTCAGGCGACTGGCTAGGAGCAGTGCGGCCAGATTGGTAGCCCCCGCGACTTAACCGCTTCTCCTTGCAGGAAGGCGCTTTCCTCTGAGTCCGGCTCAGGCGCTACCTCGAACCGAGTCAGTGTCTTGATCCCGACTCTTAAGTCTATTTGAAAGTGATACCAGATCGTAGCTGCCGAGTAGCTTGGCTAAGGCCTTCTCAGCAGCAACGGGATCGAGCCTGCCTGCACGCTGGACTTCAGCACTTGAGACTAGGCCCACGGGGTAGAGCAGATCGATGATCTCTTGCTGAACGCGTCCATGAAGCTCGACGACTATCTCGTGATCGGCTAGCGTCTTCCTCTCGGATGAATCTGACTCGTGACCGTCTAGAGCTGCGGTGTAATAGAAGTTGGCATACTGGGCAACGAACTCCGAGAACGATAGCTCTCCTCGCTGCACTTTGCTCAGCAAGTCGGTGGCGCAACGGAGCGCCTGTAGCAGTTCCGTCTCTCTCATCTCCCATCTCCCGGCCCGAGGACAGGAAGCCATGGAGTGCCATCGGAATTGGTCACGCCAGGCAAGTGGGCATGTGGGCTCTGAGCACGTGGGTCCGGATGCCACTTGAGGTTGTGTCCTCCATCAAGCCGGACTCCTGTCTCTATGCCGCTGGCATCTCGAGCCTGAACATACCTACCGTCCGCAGATCCAGTAATGCGCCCACCTCGAGGCGTAGGAATGACATTTCCATGCGGGTCCACGTAGAAAACCCCATTTTCTCCGACAGCATTGGGCTGCCCACGACCTGCTGGTAGCGCCTTCGGAACGCCTCCCACCCCCCGCCCAGCCCGCAGCCATGCGGCTCCACGGTAGGCCCCGTAAGAGAGGCCTCCGGCCCCGAGGACCTGGCCTCCTAGCCGCTCCCAGTCGGCGGCGGTGGTGCAGGGGTCGGCGGCGAGTTTCGCAATGTCGTAGACCAGTGCGGCAAGGCCGAGGGTTCCCAGCACCTGGGAGGCAAAGCCAGCCGCTTCCGGGCCGGCAAGCCAGCTGATGCCGGCGATGGCACCGAGGCCCACCG
>CALMKX010000073.1 GCA_937867335.1 uncultured Acidobacteriota bacterium | reverse complement strand
CCGCGGTCCTGCTCGGCGCGCTGGGGCTGTGGCTCTGGCTTCGGCGGCGGCGCCGGTCCTCGGCCACCGAACGCTACCTCGAGCTGCGCCGGCTGCTCAGCCGGGCGGGTCTGCCGGTGGGCAAGTCCGTGCCGCCTCTGGCCCTCGCCTGGGCCGTCGAGCTCCACCATCCGGCGGCGAGCCCGGCGGCGCGGCAGATCGTGAGCGGCTACCTGGCGGAGAGCTTCGGTGGCCAGATCTTCACGTCGGCCGAGAGAGAAGCCTTCGAGCAGGCCTGGACGACCGTGCGCGAGGCTTTCAAGCGAGCGAAGCGGCGCTCTCGAGAGTGAGCGGCTCGCCGGCGGCCTCGGCCCGCTCGAGCCGGGAGGCCTCGTCCTCGGCGAGCGTGCGGCCGGCGAGCAGGAAGCAGCCGAGCGCCAGGCCGTTGGCCACCAGGCCCAGGCTCAAGGCCAGAGGCAGGCTGCCGGTCGCTACGCTGAGCCGGCCCAGGGAGTAGGGGCCGAGCGCGAGCCCGATCAAGGTCACCACCAAGAGGAAAGCCGCGGAGGCGAGGGCACGCATCCTCGGCAGCACGAGGTCCTGAACGGTGGAGGCGCCGGCACCCAGCCAGAGAGCCAGGCTGGCGTAGAGCGGCAGAGTGAGAGCGAGCGCCAGCCGAGCGTCGGGAGACCAGAGCACGCCGAGGGCGAGAGGCACGGGCAGCACGGCGTTGGCCATGCCCACGAAGAGCCGGCCCCGGGGCGAACGGCGGCGCCAGCGATCCGCGAGGTAACCGCCGAGGCTCACCCCCAGAAGGCCACCGAGCGCCGCCGCACCTCCCACCCAGAGCCCCACGCTCGCGAGCGGCAGGCCGTGGACCCTGGAGAAGAAGGGTGCCAACCAGAAGCTCAGCCCGTAGCCATTGAAGGACAGCAAGGCGAAGCCCAGGCTGGCGAAGCGCAGCGAAGGCGTGCGGAAGATCAGCTCGGCGCTCGGTGGGTCCCGGCGTGCCACCGCTTGAGCCCAGCAGAAGGCCGAGTAGACGCCAACAGCGAGCGAAACCCATTGCACCGGGTTGCCCAGGAGCCGGCTGAGCCCGGAGGCAGAAGCGACGCACAGCGCGGCGACCAAGAGATGGGCTGCGATTGCGCGAGGGCCCGGCCGGCGGCGGACCAGCTCGACAAGGGCGAAGGGCGGCAACACGGCGGCGAGCTCGGCCCAAAAAGCCCGAAAAGGCCGGGCCTCGGGAGGGCTCGGAAGCCCCTCGCCCGCGCCCCTCTGCGGCTCGGGAAGGGCCGCGACGCGCGCCGCCAGGGCCAGGCCCGGCACCCCTACCAGGAAGAACGCCGCCTGCCAGCCGGCAAGGCCGAACGGAGCTCCTCCGGCAGCGTAGGCCGCATCCCAGCGGTCCACCACCCAACCGCCCAGCAGCAAGCCCAGACCGGAGCCGAGGTAGATACCGCTCGAGTAGAGGGCGAGAGCCGTGGCCCGTCGCTCGCGGGGGAAGGTGTCCGAAAGCAGGGAATAGGCCGCAGGCGTGGCGCTCGCCTCACCGACCCCCACGCCCACTCGCGCCAGCGCCAGCTGGCCGAAGCTCCTCGCCAGCCCGGAGACGGCCGTCATCAGGCTCCAGAAGCCGAGCCCCCAGGCGATCAGTCGGCGGCGATCCCAGACGTCCGCCAGCCGCCCCAGAGGCAGGCCGAAAATCGCGTAGAAGACGGCGAAGGCCGTGCCATAGAGGAACCCCAGCTGGGCGTCCGAGGCGCCCAGGTCGGCCTTGATCCGCTCAGCGAGAATGGCCGGGATCTGGCGGTCGAGGAAGTTGAGCAGATAAACCGCTACCAGTACCAGCAGGGTGGAGCGAGCAGTGCGGGCGTCGGGTAGCTGGGGCGGGGGAGAGGCCATCTGTCTCAGCAGGATAGCGAATCCTGGAGCCGGTTCTCGGCGCACAATGGGGCACCGAGCCTTGCGCCGAGCCGTGGCTCCAAGGGCGATTCCGCGCAATCGCTCAATGAGGTTGACTTCCTCCTGGGGGCTGTGTACCATCCTGGCCCTCCGCTGCTGCGGGAGGTTAGCTCAGCGGTAGAGCACCTGTCTTACACGCAGGGGGTCGTGGGTTCAAATCCCCCACCTCCCACCAAGTAGCTGAGTTGTTCGGAGTTGGGTCTCGTGCGGGGTCGTAGTTCAGCCGGTTAGAACGCCGGCCTGTCACGCCGGAGGTCGCGGGTTCGAGTCCCGTCGGCCCCGCCAGTCACCACCGAATCGCCCGCTCCACGATCCGGGCGCCAACCAGCTACCAGACGACCGATCCAGCCAAGATTCGGCGAGGTGGATGATGCGCGAGAAAGTGAAGCTGGTCAGTAGCGCCGGAACCGGTTTCTTCTACACCACGACCAAGAACAAGAAGGCTTCCACCGAGAAGCTTCGCTTCAAGAAGTACGATCCCAAAGTCCGCAAGCACGTGGAGTTCGTGGAAGAGAAGCTCCGCTAGCTGCCGACCCTGTCGCCGGGGCTCCTGAGAGCCCCGGTTCTGCTTCTCCCCCTCTCCTCAATCGGTACCTTCGTTCCCCGAGATCGTCGTCTCCGGCGTCGCCGTGAGCGGAGCGCGAGCCCTGGGCTCTGCCGTGCGGGCGAGCTCGGGGAAGGCCTTCCGGGCGTCTCGCCGGGTGCGGTGGAGCAGGCTGTTCACCGCCCCGCTCGAGAGCTTGAGCTCCTGGTGGCGGGCGATCTCCGGATAGGAAAGCTCCATCACTCCGGCCATCAGGATCACCGCCACCCTGCGCCTTCGTTCCGCCTTGGGCGCCAGACGGGCGAGCCCGGTCAGCAGCTGATGGAAGCCCTCGCGAGCCAGCAGGCGTTGCTCGGGGCAGGTATTCGCCGCTTCAGGGGCTTCCGGATCGAAAGGCACCCGGAGACCACAGCTGATGGTGCGGCCGCCGCCCCTCTTGTCCGCCCATTCGCGGCGCAGGCGGTCGCGAGTGACGCCCTCGGCGACGGCAGCGAGGTAACCTGGAATGCCCTCGGGACCGTAGTTCAGATGAACCCGCAGACGCCGCTCGGCGTCCGAGAGCAGATGGCAGTAGGTCTCCTGCAACAGATCCTCCACCCAATCGTGGGGGTGGTAGGGCATGGCCTTCTGGAGCAGCCGGGAGATACGCCAGCGCATCAGGGGCGCATGGCGGTCCAGCTCTTCGCGGCGGATCTCGCAGCAGACGGCGGCGCTAGAAGGGCAGGTCTCCGAGCGATGGGAATCGGCGGTTGCCGGATGGGACATCTTCGTCTCCTCGTCGAGGTCGAGGAGGAAGAGATGGACCCAGCCCGCAGCCCGGGCGCCCGGTTCGAGAAACCGCCTGGAAGAAGGTGAGGGAAGGGTAGCACAGCGAGCGGCGAGATAGAATCCCGGCATGATCCGGGTGTTCACCGCAGCAAGCTGCCAGCGCCATCGCCCGCCTGGCCACTTCCCCGAATGTCCAGAGCGGCTGGAAGGCGTTCTCCGCGAGCTCGGTGGGGCCGGCCTGGAGATCGTCGAGGTCGGTTCGCATCTGCACTCCCGCTCCGCGGTTCTGGCCCTGCACGACGAAACCTACCTGGAGCGCTTCCGCCGCTCGGTCGAGCGCGGGGACGGCCTCTTCGATTCCTCGGACAACCCCATCTCCGAGGGAAGCTGGGAAGCCGCCTGGGGCGCGGTGGACGCCACCCTCGCCGCCGCCGACTGGCAGGAGGAGGGTGCCGATCGCCTCGCCTTCGCCGCGGTGCGCCCTCCCGGTCACCACGCCGAGCGGAGCCTGGCGATGGGCTTCTGCTTCTTCGGCAACGTCGCCGTGGGGGCCGAGTACCTGCGCAGCCGTCACGGCCGGCGGCGGGTGGCGATCCTGGACTTCGACGTCCACCACGGCAACGGCACCCAGCATCTGCTCGAGACCTCTCCGGACGTCCTCTACGTCAGCACCCACCAGTTCCCCTTCTACCCGGGCACGGGGGCGGCCTCCGAGCGGGGAGTCGGCCCAGGCCTGGGAGCCACTGTGAACGTGCCGCTCCCCGCCGGCTCGGACGACGACGCCTACCGCGCCGCCTTCGAAGAGCAGGTTCTGCCGGCCCTCGCCCGCTTCGCTCCAGAACGGCTGATTCTCTCCGCCGGCTTCGACGCCTGGCAGCGCGATCTCCTCGGTGGCATGAAAGTGAGCGAGGCCGGTTTCGCCGAATGGGGCAGGAGTCTCGGCGCCTTCGCGCGCGAGCACTGCGATCGCCGCGTCCTGGTGGTGCTCGAAGGTGGCTACGATCTCACCGCCCTGCCGAGGCTGGTCGCGGTGCACCTCGAGGGCCTCGCCGAGGGTCTCGACAACGTTCCGTTCGGTGGCACCGACGCCAACGACTCGAGCGGTCTGCTGCGCTTCCTGCGCATCGAGTTCGCGGGCCGCATCCGCATGCACTGGCGCGGAACGGGGCGCATCGGCTGGGTGCCGCAGTCGTTCACCGTCGACCGGACCCTGCCGGATCGGCGACGAGGTGTGGATCGGGCCCCACGCCTCGATCGGGACCCCCTCGGAGATCCGGGGTGGGCCGCACCCGTCGATGGACGAGGGCGGCGGCGCCGGGGTGGAGATCGGCGCCCGCACCGTGGTGCGGGAGTTCGTGGTGGTCAACCAGGGCTCCACGGTGCCCACGATCATCGGCGCGGACTGCTACCTCATGGACAACGTGCACGTCCCCCACGACGCGCTGGTGGGCGATCGCTCCACGATGGCGCCGAACGTGGCCATCGCCGGCCACTGCTGGTTCGGCGTGGGGGTCAACCTCGGCATGGGTGCGGCGTTCCACCAGTTCGGCACCGTCGGGGCCCATGCCATGGTGGGCATGAACGCCACCGTCACCCGGCCGATCCCGCCGTTCGCCGTCGCCTACGGCTCGCCGGCCCGGGTGGCCGGTGCCAACCGCGTGGGCCTGGCCCGCCTCGGCGTGGACGAGGTGATCTGGGACCTGAACATCATCGGGACGCCGCCGAGCGAGACGTCGTTCGGGAAGTTCTTCCAGCGCCTCGACGGACGGGCCCGGTTCCAGGCGATGGTGGACGCCTTCGACTCACCGGGGTTCGATGCGCTGGCGATGACCGACGCCATCCTCGACGGCGAGCTGCCGGCCGCCAACGGTCTCTTCACCGCCCGTTCACTCGCGCGGATGTACGCCGGGCTCGTCTCGCCCGATGCGTTCGACGCCCCGCCCCTGCTGACACCGGAGACCGTGGACAGGATGACTCGCGTCCAGACCCGCGAGCGCGACGCCGTCGTCGGCGTGAAGATGAAGTGGCGCCTCGGCTACCACTTCACCGCCACGCTGAAGGGCGAGATCCCGACCGGGTTCGGCCACTTCGGGTACGGCGGCTCGGGCGCGTGGGGCGACCCTGCGAGCGGGCTCGCCGTCGCCTTCGTGGTCAACCGGGTGGCCGGCACGCCGTTCGCCGACGGGCGGTTCGTGCGCGTCGGCACCGCTGCGGTGTCGGCCGCCGCTCGAACCAGCTGACCGACTGGAGTCACGGTCACCACGGATTTCGTCGTGTGCTAGAGTTCTGACAACCGATCGCACAGGTGATTCACGAAAATGACGACGAAATCTTCCACCATC
>CALMKX010000072.1 GCA_937867335.1 uncultured Acidobacteriota bacterium | reverse complement strand
GTCGAGTCTGGCCTCGGAGTACCGCAGAATCACGGCGATTCGGCCGCTCGAAGCGAGCGCGGCCTCGACGAATAGACGGGGAGTGCGAAAATCGTATCGAGGCATGGTTCCATATACATGGTGGGCGCGACTGCCCGCCCCTTGGTGGGAGGGCTAGGTACCGGTATTATGGCCTGAATCGAGATTTGCCGCCGTGTCGCCGGAATTCCCGGCTTGAATTGGCGGTATCACCGGATGCAAGGACCGGGGGAGATTTTGATGAGGCTTCGACCGAGCCTTTTTGTCAGCTGGTGTGGGGGAGCCTTGGCCTCGGTCGCTCTCGGCGCGGCCGGGCCGTCGGCGGTTCTCCACCGCCGCCAGCAGCTGCTCCCGCATCCGCAGCACCTGCCGGGCAGCACCCGGGAGGAGGCGGCCGTAGGGCGAATCCGGTGCCCGGGAGCCCGCCTCGAAGCTTTCGAGGAGCTGCAGCTGCTCGACCAGGTCCGAAGGAGTGGAAGGCACTTCTGCGGCCCTGGCAGCCGCGCCGCCCCGTTCGAAGGGAGATCGCTCCGAGAGCAGAGCGGCCGCGAGGGCGGCCTCCGGTAGGCAGCCTTGCTCTTGCCCCGCCAGGAGCAGCCGCGCCAGGCGGGGCGAAGCCGGCAGGCTGGCCATGCGCCGGCCGAGCGGGGTGATGCCGGTGCCACCGAGAGCCCCCAGGCGCTCGAGGAGGCTCACGGCGAGGGCCAGCCGACCGGCGTTTGGCGCCTCGAACCAGGCGAAGCTCGCGGGCTCCTTCTCGCCCCAGGCGGCGAGCTGCAACGCGGCCCCGGCGAGATCCACCCGCAGCACCTCCGGGGTCGGCCGGCGGGGCAGGGAGGCCTCCTCGGCCTGGGTCCACAGCCGGAGACAGAGCCCCGGGCCGAGCCTGCCCGCTCGCCCGGCCCGTTGCTCGGCGGAGGCCAGGGAGATCCGCTCGAGCTCCAGGCGATCGAGGCCACAGCCGGGGTCGTAGCGCAGCACCCGGGCGAGGCCGGAGTCGATCACCGCACTCACCCCCTCCACGGTCACCGAGGTCTCGGCCACGTTGGTCGAGAGCACGATCCGCCGCCCGCGCCCCCGCCGCAAGGCGAGGTCTTGGCGCTCGGCGGGGAGGTCGCCGTAGAGCGGCACTACTTCGACTCCGCTCTCGGCGGCCAGCTCCCCGAAGGCTCGGGTGGCTTCGGCGATCTCGCCCACGCCGGGAAGGAAGACGAGCAGATCGCCGGTGGTCTGCTCGAGAAGGCGGCGCGAGGCGGAGGCGATCTGGGCGCTCAAGGGACGAGGATCCGGCCGGGGCAGGTGGCTGAGCGAAACCGGCCAGGCCCGACCCTCGCTGCCGAGCACCGGGGCGCCGCCCAGGAAGCTCGCCACCCTCTCGGTTTCGAGAGTGGCCGACATCACCACCAGGGCGAGGTCCGGCCGGACTTCGCGGCGCACCTTGGCGGCCATGGCGAGGGCGAGGTCGCTCGCCAGGTTGCGCTCGTGGAATTCGTCGAACACTACGGCAGCGACTCCCTCGAGGAAGGGATCCGCCTGGAGCAGGTTGAGCAGAATGCCTTCGGTCAAGGCCAGCAGCCGGGTCTGGGGCCCGGCCACCCGCTCGAAGCGCACCTGGTAGCCCACCTCGCCGCCGAGCTCGAAGCCCCTTTCTTCGGCGATGCGCCGCGCCGCCGCCCGCGCCGCCACCCGCCGGGGCTCCACCAGGAGCACCCGACCCTCGAGGCCGGCCGCGAGAGCCGGCGGAATGCGGGTGGTCTTGCCGGCTCCGGGCGGGGCCTGGACCACCACGGCCCCCCGCTCGCGCGCGAGGGCGACCACCTCGGGAACGATCGGATCGATCGGCAGGGGGGTGATCTCAGGCATGGCCGGCCGGGGAATGCAGCTCGTCGATGGCAGCGGGCGCGAGGCCTCAGGCGCTCGCCCAGGAGCGAAGATGGCAGATCCGGCCGAGGCTCTGCGCTTTGCGGAGATACCGCGCGTCGGCCGTAACCAGCACGGCGTCCCGTTCCAGGGCCACCGCATGGTACAGGGTGTCGAAGAGATGGTGATCGAGCCGGATCGCCAGCTCGCAGGCGCGCTGATAGACCGCGATGTCGTCCGCCACGGGCAGGTCCAGGGCGTCGAGGAGGGGCAGGGCCTTGAGGGCCGTCTCAGGAGTCAGACGAGTGAGCACACCCATGGTCTCGGCGAGCCAGTGCGGCGGCTGAAGGAGTTCGACCTGGGTGTCTTGGACGGCCCGCAAAAATTCGGTGGCCGCCTCGAGGTCCTCTTCGACCGGGTCGCGAACCACCCATTTCACGACCACGCTCGCGTCGACGACCGCCCTCATCGGCGCAGGGACTGGCGGGCTAGATCGACCTCCTCCTGGCTCCGCTCGGGCCCTTGGCCTTGGAGGGACAAAAGCGCCTCGATCGCCCTGGCCCGCTGTTCGGACCTGCGCCGTTCCGCTACCGCCTCCGCCATCAGCCGGCTCACGATCGCGCTCTTGTTCTCGCCGCGGAAGACGCGGTCGAACTCCGCCTTGAGGCTTGCAGGGATGCTGAAGTTGGCGGTGGCCATGGCGGACTCTCTTGTTGAAATTTTCGACAATCAGCCTAGCACAGCTTCTCGCTCCCCGGGCCCTGTGGTAGGCTTTGGCGCCTCTGGCGGCAGCTTCTTTCCTCAGCCGCGCTCGCGTCCCCATCGTCTAGAGGCCTAGGACGTCGCCCTTTCAAGGCGATAACACGGGTTCGAATCCCGTTGGGGACGCCAATTCCTCCACAGTCTCAGGCAGGCTCGCGAGCGAACGAGCCCGCGGAGCCGCCCTGGGCTCTCCACGGGCTCGCTCGGGGGGTTCAGCGATCGGAGTACTGCAGGGAAATCTGCGTTTTGCCCTCGTAGCTCGCGATCTGCACGGCGATGTGATGGCCGGAACCCTCGCCGGTCACGATCAGCAGCTGGGTGCCGGCCAGGGCGTTGTTCATCTCGTTCACCTTCATGCCGGCCTGGTTCAGCTGGTCGCGGTAGTAGTCGCGAACCGCTTCGGGCGAGTCGCTGGTCTTCAGGGTGAGAGCGCCGCCGCTGCCGTCGGCACCGTTCGCCGTGGCCGAGCCCTCCATCCGCTTCGATGACGACAACTTCGTGCGCGCCTACGCCGGCCCGGCCGTACGCCGCTTCGCCCGCGAGCTGGGCGTGGATCTGTTCCAGGTGGCCGGCAGCGGTCGCAAGGGGCGCATCCTGCGCGACGACGTCACCGGCTTCGTCAAGCGCACCCTGGCGAGCCCCGTGGCCGCCACCGCCGGCGGCGGCGCCCTGCTCGGCATCGCGCCGGCGCCCGTGATCGACTTCTCCCGCTTCGGCGCGATCGAGAACGTGGCCCTTTCGCGCATCCGCCGCGCCTCGGCCGCCAACCTCCATCGCTCCTGGGTCACCATTCCCCACGTCACCCAGCACGACGAGGCCGACATCACCGAGCTCGAGGCCTTCCGCCGCGAGCTCGGCGAGGAAGCCCAGGCCCAGGGCGCCAAGCTCACCCTCCTGGCCTTCCTGATCAAGGCCTCGGTGGCCGCGCTGAAGCAGTTCCCGGATGTGAACGCCTCGCTCTCCGCCGACGGCGAGACCCTCGTGCGCAAGCGCTACTACCACCTCGGCATCGCGGTGGACACCCCCAACGGCCTGGTGGTGCCGGTGATCCGCGATGCCGACCGCAAGAGCCTCCTCGAGCTCGCCAAAGAGCTCGGCGAGGTCTCCGGCCGGGCCCGCGAGGGCAAGCTCAAGATCGACGAGATGTCCGGCGGCTCTTTCTCGATCTCCAGCCTGGGTGGCATCGGCGGCACCGCCTTCACGCCGATCATCAACTCGCCGGAAGTGGCCATCCTGGGCGTCTCCCGGGCCGTCACCCGGCCGGTGTATCGGGACGGCCAGCTGGTGCCGAGGCTGATCCTGCCCTTCGCCCTCTCCTACGACCACCGGGTGATCGACGGCGCCGCCGCCGCCCGCTTCACCACCTACCTCGGCCGGCTGCTTTCCGACATCCGCCGGCTGCTGCTCTAGCGCCATGGCCGACGAGATCGTGCTGCCCCCCGCCGCCGGCACCGCCGCCGACCTCACCACCCAGCTGGTGGTGGTGGGCTCGGGGCCGGGCGGCTACACCGCCGCCTTCCGCGCCGCCGACCTCGGCCTCGAGGTCACCCTGGTGGAGCGCTTCGCAACGCTCGGAGGCGTCTGCCTGAACGTCGGCTGCATTCCCTCGAAGGCCCTGCTCCATGCCGCGCAGCTGATCGACGAGGCCAAGAGCTTCGCCGAGCACGGCATCCGCTTCGGCGCCCCCGAGATCGACCTCACTGCCCTCGGCGCCTGGCGCAGCGGCGTGGTGAGCCGCCTGACCGGCGGCATCGCCGCCATGGCCAAGCGCCGCAACGTGCGGGTGATCCAGGGCATGGCCACCCTGCTCGACCCCCACCGCCTGGAGGTGCTCACCCCCGGCGGGCCGGTGCATCTGCGCTTCGAGCAGGCCATCCTGGCGATGGGCTCGCGCACCTTCCAGCCTCCCGGCCTCGACCTCGCGGACCCGCGGCTGATCACCTCCACCGAGGCCCTCGCCCTGCCGGACGTGCCTCCCCGCCTGCTGGTGGTGGGCGGCGGCATCATCGGCCTCGAAATGGCCTGCGTCTACGCCGCCCTGGGCAGCCGCATCACCGTGGTGGAGCTGCTCGACCGCTTGATCCCCGAGGCCGATGCGGACATCGTCAAGCCGCTCGCCCGGCGCCTCGCGGGCCGCTACGAGGGCATCCTGCTCGAAACCAAGGTGAGCCGCCTCGAGCCTCGCCCGGAGGGGCTCCTCGCCCACTTCGAGGGCAAGAACGCGCCCTCCGAGCCGCAGCTTTTCGACCGCGTGCTGGTGGCGGTGGGCCGGCGGCCAAACGGCGACCGCATCGGCGCCGAGGCGGCCGGGCTCATCGTCGATGCCAAGGGCTTCCTGCCGGTCGACCGCCAGATGCGCACCAATCTGCCGCATATCTTCGCCATCGGCGATGTCGCCCGGCCGCCGATGCTGGCCCACAAGGCGAGCCACGAAGGCAAGGTGGCGGCCGAGGTGGCCGCTGGCCACAAGAGCGCCTTCGACGCCCGGGTGATCCCCGCCGTGGCCTACACCGACCCGGAGATCGCCTGGGTGGGGCTCACCGAGCGCCAGGCCGAGGCCCAGGGCGTGGCCTACGAGAAGGCTTCCTTCCCCTGGTCCGCGAGCGGCCGGGCCCTCTCGCTCGGCCGCGAGGAGGGCAGCACCAAGCTGCTCTTCGATCCCGCCAGCCGCCGGCTGCTGGGCGCCGCGGCGGTGGGCGTGCACGCCGGGGATTTGATCTCCGAGGCGGCGCTGGCCATCGAGATGGGCTGCGAGGCTGCGGACCTCGCCCTCACCGTGCACCCCCACCCCACCCTCGCCGAGACCGTGGCCTTCGCCGCCGAGGTCTTCGAGGGCACGGTGACCGACCTCTACCTGCCGCGCAAGCGCGAGCGCAAGGCGCCGTCGGCCTAGAAGGCGGCCCCGCCCTGCGCCTCGCCCTCGCTGCCGCGGCCGTTCTCGCGGGCCTGCTGCTCTC
>CALMKX010000071.1 GCA_937867335.1 uncultured Acidobacteriota bacterium | reverse complement strand
AGCACCGGGTCGGACGCCGCCGCGTGGGCCACGACCAGGCCGAGACCGGCCCGGCGGCTCACCGGCGTGGCGCCTCCCAGCCCGTCGAGCAAGAGATGAAGGTGGTCCTCCGCCCGGACTTCGAGGCGCACTTCACCGTAGCCGGCGCTGCGGAACAGGGCTGGGATGGCCGCAGCGCCGGGGGTGTCCAGGTAGCGCAGCAGAGCCGCCCACGGGCCCTGGTCCGCGGCCTCGAGGCCCTCGGCGAACGCGGTGGCACCGAGGCTCCGGAAGGTGCCGGCGCTCCTGCGGCGGAGGTTCTCCGGCACAGCCTCGGGGCGCAGCCGGTGGACGTCGTGGATCAGGCGGGCGGCCCGGTAGGGCTCCAGGTTCTCGAGCGGGCGCCAGGCGTCGAAGGGCACCTCCTGGCCCTCGAGCACGGCCAACCAGAGCTCCCCGGTGGAGGTGCCAGCCGAATGTTCCAGGGCCCTCTCGCGGTCGCCGGCGAGGGCCAGGAGGGCCGGCCGCTCCTCGGGTTCGAGCTCCTCGAGAGCCTCGCGCCCCCCTTGCTCGAGCGCCGCGAAAGCGCGCTCCGGAGCCCGCAGCCAGCCGAGGGCCCGAGCCGAGAGCAGCAGCAGAACCGGCCGGCGAAAGGTCCAGCCGCGGCCGCGCAGCTCCTCGAGGGCTCGCTGGCAATGGGTGAGGGCCGCCTGAGGCCGACCGGAGGCCAGCTCGAAGCGGCTCGCGAGCTCGGCGTCGTGGATGCCGCCGCGGAGGTTGCGCCCGAGCCGGTTCTCGGTCGACACCTGTTCGAGCAGCTCCCGCACTCCTGCCAGCCGCCCTCGCCGCAGCCGGATCTCGGCCAGGTTGGCAAGCGCGAGGGTGGTGGGGCGAGGGCCCTGGCAGCCGGCCCAGAGCCGCACGGTGTGGCGAAACGCGCGCTCCGCGCCGGGGAGGTCCCCCACCCCGGCCCGCGCCACGCCGATCTCGTTCCACAGCTCTCCGGCCGCCGGCACGTCGAGGCTCCGTCGGCTGCTCCGGAAGGCCAAGCGCAGCTCCTCCAGGGCCTCGGGCCAGCGCCCTCGCGCCTGGGCGAGCAGGGCCCGCGCGCGGTGCCAGGCAGCGGTCAGAGCGGCATCCTCCTGCGCCGACCGGGCCTGGCTCAGGAGCCGCTCCATCGCCTCGAAGCGCGAGAGATCCCAGAACGCCACGGCGGCCACCAGGAGCGCGCGCAGGCGCAGCTTCCCCCGCCCGAGCTCTCTAGCACACCCGGCCCAGCTCTCCACCGCCTCCTCCTCCCCGAGGTTCGCGCAGCAGCGAATCGCCAGCTCGCAGACGGTGAGGGCCTCGTCGGCCGGGAGAGAGGCGAGGTCCAGCTCTCGCAGCTGCGCCCGGGCGGCCCCCCAGCGGCCCAGCCCCACCTGGCAGCGCAGGCGGTCCAGGGTGGCACTCGGCCCGTGCTCGCCGGCAAGGAGTTCCAAGGCGCTGCGATAGCGCCCTTGCCGGAGCAGCTGGCGAGCCCGCTCGCCTCGTTTCGGCAGCGCTCCCTTCGAGGCGCCACCGGCTTCGGAGCCCGGCCGGGCGCCCGTCCAGATCACCTGGGCTTCCTCGCTCGCCAGCAGCCGCTCCAGCTCCGGCCGGCTGCCAGCCCGGGCCAGGAACCGCCGGCGGGGACCGGGGGGCAAGGCGAGGGAAAGCGAGAGCCTCCCCGCGGACTCGAGCTCGCCCACGAGGTAGCGACGCGCGGGAGCGAAGGCAGCCTGCCAGAGGAACGGCGCCTCCTCGAGGATCTCCGCCACCGTGCCCTCCGCCGGCAGTGGCAGAACCCCCTGCCGCCAGCGCTGCGAGATCAAGCGCAGGACGCGGCGCGTGGGGCTGCGCCCCGCCACCCCGGCGCCGCCGAAGAGCTGCTCGAGCAGCTTGCCCAGCTGGGCTTGGGCCGAGAACGGGCTCGGGCCCTCGTGCGGCAGGGGGAGGACCAGGGTCGATTCGGCGTCGAGAGCCAGGTTGTCGAGCCCGGAAGGCAGGTGGCACCGCGCCCGGGCCAGGTGATGGAGCAGGGCCGCTGCCTGGAGCAGGACGGCCAGGCGGAGGCGGTCGGACAGCGCGGTTTCCGGCAGGGGCGCGGCTGGGCGGGGCTCGAAGGCTCGATGGTGGAGCGTGGTGGTCCCCCTCGTCCCTCGGCCGATGCCGGGCCCCTCGCTCACGTCGGCTGGCGCCTCGCTGAGGTGGCCTGCAGCAGGGACTCGAGGTCCTCGAAGAAGCCGGGGTAGGACTTGCTCACCACCTCCGGATGGGCGATCGAGATGCCCGGCCTCCGGAGGCCCACCAGGGCCAGGCTCATGGCGATGCGGTGGTCGTCGTGGGGATCGATCACCACGGGGTTCGCCGGCGGCTCCGCGCGAAACCAGCAGCCTTCGATCGTCAAGCCGTCGGCTTGTTCCTCCACGCGGGCGCCCGCTCGGCGCAGCTCCGAGGCCATGGCGGCGAGGCGATCGCTCTCTTTGATCCGCAGATGGGCGACGTTGGTGATTCGGCTGGTACCCCGCGCGAACACGGCGAGCGCGGCCAAGGTGGGAACTTGATCGGGCATCGAGGAGAGGTCCACGTCCACGGCCGTGAGCTCTCCGGTCCCGCGGATGGAGAAGCCGTCCTCCTGCCGCTCGACTCTTGCCCCCATCCGCCCGAGGAGGTCGAAGAAAGCTCGGTCTCCCTGCGAGGATTCCGGGTCCAGGCCCCGGAGGTTCACCTCTCCCCCGGTGAGGGCCGCGGCCGCTGCGGGATAGCAGGCAGCCGAGTAGTCGCCTTCGATGGTGATTTCGGCGGGAGGGGCGAGGCCCGGCTCCACCCGCCAGCGGCTCGGGCTGGGCCGCTCCACCTTGCCACCGAAGCGGGCGATCGAGGCCAGGGTGACGTTGACATAGGGCTCCGAGGTCAACGCCGCCACTTCGACTTCCACGCTGGCCTTCGCGGCCAGCCCGGCCATGAGCAGGGCCGAGAGGTATTGGCTGGATTCGCCCGCGTCGAGGGTGGTGAGGCCGCCCTCCAAGGTGCCGCCTGCGATCTCCAGCGGGGCGTGGCCCTCGGCGGCGAGGTAGCGAATCCGCGCCCCCAGGGGCCGAAGAGCCTCCACCAGCGGGCCGATCGGCCGCTCGCGCAGGCGCGGGCTACCGTCTACCTGCCAGGTACCCTTTTGGGTGGCGAGAGCCGCCACCAGGAAGCGGAACAGAGTGCCCGCATTGCCGCAGTAGAACACGCCGCCGGCCGGAAGCGCCCCGGGCTGGAGCGCCACCCCGTCCGCCGAGGGCGTGACCCGAAAGCCCAAAGTCTCGAGGCAGCCGGCGAAGAGCTTCGTGTCCTCCGCCCAAAGCGGCCGGCGCACCTCGAGCGGCGCTCGGGCGAGAAGGGCCAAGTTGAAAGCGCGGTGGGTGAAGCTCTTGGAAGAAGGAGGAATCAGGCTCCCCAAGGCCCGTCGGCCGCTGGGGATCAGCCGGGTCGTCATGCCCGGCATCCTAACAGCCTGTCGAGGTGCCAGCCGAGTTGCTGGGCGGTGGGCGGGCGGTGGTGAGGTTGGGCGCGCACTCGCCTGCACCAGCGAGTCCAGGCCAGAGTTCGCCTAGGCGACTAAGCGCTCTCCCGTTGACATGGGAAATCACGAGAGCTATCGTGTCCTAAATTTCAGGGAGTTGGCGAGATGCAGCCCATGGGGTAAAGGTCCCTCGATGCATCTGCGAGAGCGGTTCGTCGGTTGGGCGGTTGGGCGGGGTGGTCAGCGAATGCTGCGAATCGATGTTGGGTGGAAGGGCGCTCTTAGAACCTCGGAAGGGCTGCGCCGGACAATCGGCCTGAGATCACTTGCAGGCGTGAGGAGGAAGATTCTGAAGTGGAAGCTGCTTGCAGGGCTCGACAAGGCTTTCAGCAGCCTCGCTGTCCTGGCAGCCGTAGCGTTGGGTAATAGCCTTCTCGCTATGCGCGTGCCTGAGCTGCACCGCAATGCAACCTGGCTGAGCAAGCTCGTCATGGGTGCCTTGACAGCTCCGGATGCGATCGCAGATTGGGCACTTGCCTTTGCGCCGGGGGAGACACTCTTGTTCCTGGTTCTTGCTTTCCTGGCTGGAGAGTCGTCACTCATTCTGTTCTCTCCGCTCGTGTTAGCGATGTTGGCCTTGCTCGCCTCTCAGGAGTTCAAACTTGGCTTTCCTGAGGCGTATGCGCGCATGAGTCACCAGAGGGGCAGGCTCTGGCCCTTCAAACGGCACTTACTGAAGAGAGTTCTCCGGCGGCTGCTTCCGCTGTGCCTACTGGGATTTGGAATGGGCCTGGTCTCCGCGGCGATTGCCTGGGGCGTAGCCACACTGATTAACCTTAACAGTACCGGACTCCTTCAAACCATCGCCGTTACCGTGGGCGTAGCGGTACTTCTGATGGCTGCAGCGGCGGGAAGTGAAGTGCTTCCTGCCGCTGTCGAAGATGAGAAAGGAGATGAGCTTCTTGAGCAGCTCATCCAGCTGGCGAAGTGAGGCGGTACTGGCAGACCTTCCACCACAGAACTTCGTCGCGCATGTCATCGCATCTCAGCGAACCAGGCAGGTAGAAGCGGGCCCGGCCACTACAAGAGCTGCACAGCCGCAGCACTGTCAGAGTTCGCCATGATTAGCACTGAAGCACTGAAATACCTGGTGCCAGCACTTGTGGCTGTCGCTGGGTGGTTCGTCGGTCATCAATTCAACGTCTTTCGTGATCGCCAGAATAAGCGCCGAGATCTCCGAATCCAGTTCTTGCTCGAGGCCTATCGACGCCTCGAGTCGGTTACGAACCGTGAATCCAAGACTGAAGAGCAGATGCTCGCCCTTGAGTCGGCGGTCGCAGACATTCAGCTTCTGGGTAGTCAAGAGCAGGTCGTGGCAACGGTCGCCTATCTGCGTCGTCACGCTGCTGAGGGCGGCGGACAAATCGACTCGGTCCTTGGCTTGCTTCGGCGAGATCTTCGCAGGGAGCTGGGGCTATCCGGAAAGGTGGAGAGTGCAGTTGTTTTCCGGTTCAATCGCACGCCCTGACGCCCTCTGCCTGGTGCCCTCTTGCAGGAGGCCGCGGGCGGCTCTTAATATCGATGACTAGGAATCATATGCGAAGCATCTGTCTTCTGCTAGATTGTGTTGCTGGGAAGGTCGCCATTCTCAAGGTAAGACTCTTGCCACCCTCAATCTGTGTAAGGAGCGCAAACTTCCTGTCGGGCGAAGAGTTGCCACTTCCTCAGTTGGCCTGGATGCCTAGGCCCTCGAGGTGGAGGCTTGAGTAGTACTTCAAGATATGCGGGAGGCGACAATGGCTAACGTTCGCTGCCTTGTCACTGGTGTTGGTTCTTTCTCTGGTCGTGGGATGCAGGTCCACCGCAGCAAGTAGGCCGTGGAGTGTCGCCACAGCTGCTGCTGCAATTCAGCACATGACCGCGGAGCAGCAGGCTCGCTACGTGAGCGATCTTGCGCCCCAACAGCGCAAGACATTCTGTGAGAAGTTCCCGTGTGCGCCAGGGTGCGGTAGAAAGCTCTGCTCATGTTTTCCAGGAGAACCCTGGTGCGTAGCTGCTCTGATCCCTGCTTCACTGTCAGAAGGCTTGTAGTGCGCTGCTGCTTCTCGCCCGAGAGGAGGGGCGAAAGGACCTTGGAACGCCTAGCAATTCGCTCCTGCGGTCGGCTGGTGCTGGCTGGGCTGCTCGGACGATGTTAGGCCACAGAGGAGAGTGAGCTTGGCCCATTTCAAGGCGCTCGAGATGGCCAGCACAAAGTACCTTTCTGTTACGGCGATCTGCCTGGTTGGCGTGGCGGTCGGAGTATACTGCGCGATTGTGTACTCTGGTTTGACAAGCGTTGACCAGCTGGGTAAGTTCACTGATGCCGTGTTTAAGATCGTTGCTCTCTTGGTCGGGGCCCTTTGGGCCTTGAATCGCTACTTCACTGAGCGAAGGGATGCGCCACAAATCCGGATCGATGCTGAGGTGTCTCTGATTCCTGGGTGGGGTGCCGAAGAGCAGGGACTTCTAATCTTTCGACTTGATCTTGTGAACACAGGCAAAATTCAGATCGGACCATTCCAACACTTTCTTTGCATTGATGTACCAAGGCCGACGGCCGAAGGTGTAGAGTTGACTCCCCTCTACCGCTGGCCTATGGAAGGGTGGCACTTTGGCGGCCCAATCGAGCCGGGCTCCTGGGCGGCACTCAATGGTGAAGTTGGTTGTGCCAGGTCGATCAGAGCGGTTCGCTTCTTTGTGGATGTCAAGCTGGACGCTGACACTGGCTGGACGTGGCACAAGACCTTCGACGTCTCAGCCAGAGCCGATGCCTGAGCGCAGGCGAGTGGCCTGTGGGCGCTGTGGAGGGAGAGCGCTAGCAGTCCGTGGGAAGACCCTGGTCTCGCGGGCATGAGGTCTGCTGAGAGAAATTGCCATGTCGATGGGAGAGCGTAAGGGCAGTAAGCGGCAGATCTGGATTGAGTTGGCGGTCACTCGTCACCTGGGAAACCCTTACTGCGAAGCCCTGAGTCGGCCGTTGTCCAAGCATAGGTTCGATGACTTCCCAAGCCAACCGGCGACGGGTTCGAAGCCAGAGAGGCCAGCGCCTTCTCCGCGTGCGCGCCTAGCGCATCGAACGCAGCTTCTCTCATGCCTACGATACCGGCGGGATGAGGCGCACCCATCTGAAGGGTCGCGCCAACATCCACAAACGAGTGCTGATCCAGGTTGGTGCGTTCAATCTCGGGCTCGTCTTGCCAAAGAGACTCGGAGCCGGCACCCCGCGGGGCCTTGCCGCCCGTTTTATCGCCCTCCTCGCCACTCTGCTCGACTCCCTGGGGCTCCTGCACCGCCACCACACCGCTCCGGCCTGCCTCGAAGTGGAACCGCTCCCGCAGCTACCCTTACCAGCTCGATTGCTGATGGGGCTGGGCCACGGCGCTTGCGCCGCGGGCTGTTAGCCGCGGTGTGTGGAGTTCACTGACTGTCCAGCGAGGGTGATGTTCGCTGGGCTGAACGGACTTGAGCGACGAGCGCCCAGCCAGCGGCATGACAAGGCGATGAGGCTGCCGGTCGCCTTGGGCGGCCGCAGCTTGTTGGCTGTCGGTAGGCCGCACACCCCGCAACGCCTCAGCCCACCAGTGCGATACTCGAAGCCGCGCGGATGTGCCGTGCGAAGGGAAGGAGTGGTATGGCCAAGCTCGTGTTCGGCATGAACCAGTCTCTGGATGGTTACGTGGACCACCTGGCGTTTGCTCCAAGCCCTACGCTGTTCCGCCACTTCATCGAGGAGGCTCGAGGGCAAGCGGGCAGTGTCTACGGTCGCCAGGTGTATGAGCTCATGCGGTACTGGGAAGACGACCACCCTGAATGGGGTGCCGAGGAGCATGCCTTCGCGGCGGCGTGGCGGGCTCAGCCGAAGTGGATCGTCTCGCGCTCGTTGGAAGCGGTGGGCCCCAACGCTCGACTGGTTGGCGCTGACCTTGAGAGCGCGATCCGCGGGCTGAAAGCCGAACGCGACGGCGAGATCGAAGTTGCCGGCCCGGCCCTGGCACACAGCCTCACCGAACTTGGCTTGATCGATGAGTACCGCATTTACCTGCACCCGGTGGTGCTGGGTCACGGGACACCCTACTTTGCCGGGCCCCGGCCGCCGCTGCGCCTGATGACTCATGATCGGATTGGCGAGGATGTGATCCGGTTGACCTATGTTCCGGCCTAGCCTCGCAACCCGCCGGGCGGCCGACCCAGCAAGATCGGCCGCTCGAGGCGGCTCAACTCGAAGGCCGGCTGCCCCGTAAGGCAACCACTGTTCCGTTTGGAAAGGAAGAACATGACGCTGAAGCGAATGGACAACGTTCTTATCGTCGTCGACGACCTTGAGGCTGTGAAGGCCTTTTTTCTGGAGCTCGGGCTCGAATTGGAGGGCGAGACGACCGTCGAAGGCCCAACAGTCGATCGTCTCATCGGCCTTCAGAACGTCCGGGCTACCCTCGTCTTCCTGCGCACTCCGGACGGCCACGGGCGGATCGAACTGGACAAGTTTCACACGCCGGAGCCGATCCGAATCGGGCCGGAGGACGCTCCGGTGAACGCACTCGGGATCCGCCGCTTGATGTTCGCCGTCGAGGCCCTCGACGACGTTGTCGACCGCCTTCTCGCCCACGGCGCCGAGCTGGTCGGCGAAGTGGTGCAATATGGCAACACGTATCGGCTCGCCTACGTCCGCGGCCCCGAAGGCATCCTCGTCGCGCTTGCTGAGCAGCTCGTGGAAAGCGCTTCCGCGTGAGGGCAGCAGAACGGCGCCCGCCATCCGTTCCTCGACGCAGAACAGCCGGTTGCAGCGGCCGCTCCGCCGCGTGGCTCGCTTCAAAGCTGGCACGGTCGGCGGACGCGACACGAACGAGAGGTAGGAGGTCCTGAATGCGAGTCGCTGCGCTGTACGACATCCACGGGAACCTTCCCGCGCTCGAGGCAGTGTTGGACGACGTACGCCGTTCACGCGTCCACCGCGTGGTCGTCGGCGGCGATGTCTTGCCGGGTCCGATGCCGACCGAAGCGCTCGAACTCCTGCTTCACTTGCACCTGCCGGTAGACTTTATCTCCTCCGATGGAGAGCGACTCAGCTTCGCGCGGATCATGAACGCGTGATGGGCGCCTGGCCTGGGACCGTGACGTTCAGGCATCCCGACCTCGGCAGAGTGCTGTTCTGCCACGGAACGCCTTGGAGGGAAACGGATGGGTTCACGCACCTCACCGCTGAGGAGAGCCTGCGTCCAGTGTTCGAAGGCGTGGCGGCGGACGTGGTGGTGTGCGGCCATACGCACATGCAATTCGACCGGGTGGTCGGTGCCACGAGGGTCGTGAACGCGGGCAGTGTGGGTCAACCCTTCGGCGAACCCGGCGCGAACTGGCTCCTGCTGGCGGAGGAAATGGCAGCTGCCTTCACCAACCTTTCGTTCAGCTCCAACGCCCCGCGATGGCCGCCGCCGAACAAGCGTTTGCCGCCGACGGCGGCGGCCGCAATCCTGAATCGCCGCGGCTGAAAACCCAGCCGTGGGAGGCGAGCCGGCGGCGGCCTCACGCTTCTTCGCTACCTTTCCCCTTCCGGATCTTACGCCTTCGTTGTGGTATGTAGCCTGGCGATGCCAAGGGTCTCTGTCTACGGCCCAGAGTCACGGCTGGGCGCGTGGCTCGGGCTGGTGCGCGGCAGGCGCCCTTCCCGGGCCCAGGGCGCAAATCTCCCTGGGCCCCACGCCGCTGCCACGTTGCCAACCGCAACCAAGCGAGCTATCGTCTCCTAAGCTTCACGGAGTCAGCGAGTTGCAACAGCTGAAGGGTAGGCCCCCGAGATCCCTCTGCGACGACGGAATGTCGCCTGGGCACTGGACCGGGTTGGCCGGTGAATCCAACAGAGCGAAGGTGAGCCTACCCCGCTGCCCAGTTCCGAGGTCGTCGCCTGGAGGGGCCCATGGATGCGCACCGAGTTTTCAAGATGTCTTTCGCCGGCGTGTACCCGCACTACATCGCGAAGGCGGAGAAGAAAGGGCGCACGAAGCAGGAAGTCGACGAGGTTCTCTGCTGGCTGACGGGCTACAGTCCGCAGGCGCTCGCGACGCAAATCGAGGAGAAGAAGGACCTCGAGACATTCTTTGCCGAGGCCCCATCGTTCCATCCGAACGCCGGCAAGATCACCGGCGTGATTTGCGGCGTGAGAATCGAGGAAATCGACCATCCGCTGATGCGGAAGATCCGCTACATGGACAAGCTGGTGGACGAGCTGGCCAAGGGCAGGCCCATGGAGAAGATCCTGCGCAAGTGATCTCCCCGCTGAGTTGCGGGTGGCTGGTTGGATGGCTGCGCCAGCCGCGAGATAGGCCTCATCGAACCCACGCCGGAACCCATGTTGACATCGGGGCCTTAGCCCTCCGCGAAGGAGAAACATGGACATCGATACCCGAGTCAAGGTCGCCCTCTATCGAGCCATTGCCGACTCCGGGAACGTGCCCACCGCCGAAGAAGTAGGCGATCGAGTTCGCGCCAGCTCGGCAACCGTTCGTGAGTGCTACCGTCGCCTGCGAGCCAGGCGGCTGTTGTGGCTGGAGGCCGACGACGCCACCATCCGGATGGCGCCGCCCTTCTCTGCAGTTCCGACTCAGCACCAGGTCACCGTGGACGGCATCACCTATTTTGCCAACTGCGCCTGGGACGCCCTGGGGATTCCCGCCGCGCTGCACCGGCCCGGTACCGTGCTCTCTCGCTGCGAGCAGAGCCTGGAACCCTTGCGCTTGAGAGTGGGCAACGACGGACCCGAAGCCTGTTCCTGGCTGTTTCACTGCCTCGTACCGGCTGCGAAGTGGTGGCAGGATCTTGTTTTCACCTGAAGCAACATGTTGTTCTTCCGGTCGGAAGAACGGATCGCGGAATGGTGCAAGAGCCGGGGCCTCGACCCGCGCCCCGTCGTGCGGATGGATCAACTCTGGCACCTCGCCGTAACCTGGTATGGAAGCCGGCTGGAAGCCGAGTCGCGGCGACCTGCCCCTGGCGAAATGCGCGGCATCTTCGAGGGTCTGGGGCTCGAGGGTGACTTCTGGGACCCTACGACAGATACGTTCGGCTAGGCACGGCCGTGCTCCGACCCGCGGCCGCTGGAGATCGGCCGATTTGCCGCCTCGTCCAACGATGCGCGGCTACACTTCTCGAGAACCAGCCTGGACTCGTTTCGCCTTCTCGGGGACAGGAGGATTTGCACGTCATGAGCCCTTCCGAGCGAGACACTCAATCTGCGGTGGAGCGGCAATCGGCAGAAGCCGAGTTGAGTACACTCATCGCCAGGTTCGCGCCCGCGCATCGAGAGCTCATCGATGCAAGCCGAAGGTGGCTGCGCGAGCGTCTGCCCACCGCCTACGAAGTGGTGTATGAGTATCGCGACTTCTTCGTGATCAGCTACTCGCCCAGCGAGCATGGTTATGAGGGCGTTCTGGCACTGCGTGGCAGCGAGCACGGCGTCAAGCTGTACTTCAACTCGGGCAAGAAGCTGCAGGATCCTGCGAAGTTGTTGCAAGGCCCCGGCAAACAAGCACGCTGGATCACCCTGGAGGGCGAGGCCACACTCGCTCGTCCGGCGGTGGTGAGCCTGATCGACGAGACCATCGCTCTCAGTCGCGTGCCGTTCGCGAGCGCCGGCAGCGGGTGGGTGGTCAGTCGCTCGGCAGCGGCCAAGAAGCCGCGGCGGCGCGAGCCGGCCTAGCCAACGGTTCAACCGGAGCCGCGGGCTGAGCGGTGGCCGGAATGAGAGCAGGTTGGCAGCGGCCCGACGAACCTCGTCGTCCGGCGAGCGCGTGCCATGAAAGCGAAGTGGAGTCTCGGTCCTCTGGACCAGGAGAGGTTGTCATCGTGATGTCCAAGTCGATCAACTCCACTGCGGCGCCGCATCCCGTCGGTGGCTACTCGCAGGCGTTCGAGATTCAGGGCGCCCAGCGCATTCTGTTCGTCAGTGGCCAGGTCCCGGAAACACGGGACGGTCACGTACCTGCGGACTTCCGATCCCAGGCGAAGCTCGTCTGGTCCAATCTCCTGGCACAACTCGAGCGCGTCGATGTCGGTCGAGAACCTGGCCAAGGTCACCATCTTCTTGTCCTCGCGCGAGCACGCGACTCCGAACCGCGAAGTACGAACCGAGTTTCTCGGCACCCACGCACCCGCGCTCACGGTCATCATCGCCGGCATCTTTGATCCAAGGTGGCTGTTGGAGATTGAGGCGTACGCAGTGGCCTAAGAGTCCGCGGCAGGGCTGAGCTCGTGTGGGCCTGAGAACGGCTCGGTAAGGTTGCCCTGGCGATGGGTTATTGATCCGGCCATGAGAAGCTGCAGCTCTTGCGTTTCGTGGACGTAGTGGCGGCATCGGTCAAACGAGAGAAGTACGGCTTCCGATTGGGCTTCTGATCGAGCGTCGTCGACAGGCGGTGAATCTTCGGCATGGAGGCAGGAAGTTGAAGGATGCCGCTGCCGCGGCGGGGCTGGGTAAGGGCGTGATCATCGCCGCGGCGAATTTGCGAAGATTTCAAGGTGCATCGCGGCAAGATCGTCCCCGAGTGGCTGGCGAAGAGTACCGAGCAGATCGAGGTTCTCTATTTGCCCTTGTACAGACCGGAACTGAACCCGGACGAAGGTCGCAATGCCGACCTGAAGCACGCTGTCACCCGGAGGGCACCTGGGCGAAGCAGGAAGCAGCTCAAGACAGCGACGGTCTGCCACCTGCGAAGGCTCTCGAAGTCGCCAGCCCGGGTTCAGAGGTTCTTCCATCATCCGAGCGTCCGCTATGCAGCCTGATTCCGAGTTCAAATTGCCGGCTCGATGAGTCGGATCGCTCAGGTTAGGCCCGCCCTCGACCGAGGCGTATCATCCACCTCACTTCGGGCCACGGGAGACGAGGTGGCTTCTTTCAGGCGTTCCGGGGCCGGCAGGGACGCTGGAGGGCAAGAGCGATCAGCAACGCACCTCTGAACATCACCCCGTTCTCGATCCGCATCGAGGAGGGGATCCTGACCGACCTCCGAACGCGCATCCTCAACACGCGTTGGCCGGATCCGGCGCCCGGCGTTGCCTGGGAGCAGGGGATGGACCTCCTGGAACTGAAGTCGTTGCTCGAGGATTGGGCCCACGAGTTCGATTGGCGCGCCCAGGAGCGGCGGCTGAACGCGGTGAATCACTTCCGCGCTGCACTCGACGGCGTGCAGATCCACTTCGTCCATGAGCGGGCCAGGCGCGGCCGCGGCATCCCGCTGATCTTGACCCATGGCTGGCCGAGCACCTTCGCCGAGCTGCTGCCGCTCGTACCGTTCTTGACCGATCCAGAAGCCCACGGCATCGACGGCCCCGCTTTCGACGTGGTCATCCCCTCGCTTCCGGGTTACGGCTTTTCCGAGCGGCCCGCTCGCGTGGGCGTGAACTATCAACACGTCGCCGGGCTGTGGCACCGCCTCATGCGGGGCCTGGGTTACCAACGCTACGGGGCTCAAGGTGGTGATTTCGGCGCCGGGGTCGCCACGTTCATGGCCTTGACCGATCCCGAACCGATGATCGGCGTCCACTTGAGCAATCTGGAGGTCGCGCCTTATCTGGGCCCTGGAGCGCCGGCACTGTCCGCAGCGGAGACGGCGTATCGCGAGCGCAATGAAGCCTTCTGGCGGGAGGAATACGGCTACAAAGCCATTCAATCCACCAAGCCCCAGACCCTGGCCTACGGGCTGAACGACTCGCCGGCGGGCCTGGCCGCGTGGATCCTGGAGAAGTGGCGCTCCTGGGCGGACTCCCGCGGTCGTCTCGAGGAGCGCCTCTCCCGCGACTTCCTGTTGACCACGGTGACGCTCTACTGGGTCACCCAGACGATCGCATCCTCGATGCGGGACTACTTCGACAACGACAACCCGCGGTTCCGGGTGACGATGGGGCCCCGGGACTTCGTCAGCGTGCCCACGGGTGTCGCCGTTTTCGCCAGCAACCTTGTCGACGAGGGAACCCCTCCCCGCGAGTGGGCCGAGCGCCTCTACGATGTGCGCCGGTGGACCCCGATGCCGAGCGGTGGCCACTTCGCCGCGGCGGAAGAGCCCGAGCTGCTCGCCCGCGACCTCGCAGCGTTCTTCGGCGGTTTGTGAGCCGACGCGCTGCGCAGGTGCGGGGGGCGCTCGGCCCGAGTGCTGGGTTCGAGGCGATCAGTTAGGATCGCGGCAAGAGCGCCGTTACCCTGCGGGGAGGACCCAGGAGCCTTCGATGAAAGAGATCACCGACGTACTGGCCTCGGCAGGCCGCTCCAAAGGCGAGCGAGACGCAGCTGCGCAGGCCTTTCTCGGCAAGCGCGCAGAAATTTGGCAGGACATCAGCGAGGGAAGGTTTCCATCGACGTATGTCTCCACGGAAGGTCGAAAGTACGCCGGCGCGCCGCTGCGCACCGCGATTCGCTGCGACTTCTTGTTGGCCAACAAGATGGCCTTGGGTGGCAAGTTCGCAAAGGATCGCATTGCCGACGCGGCCCAACGCGATCTCTTGTTCTATGTCCTGCGAGACAGGGAGGTCTTCCCCACGAGAAGCGGCAAGAAGTTCTACTGCTGCCCGAAGTGCACGGCCAAGGTGTACGAGTGCGTGAGCGCGGGAGTGTTCCGCTACGTCGACAATGCAAAGTGGAAGGCAGAGATCGAGAGAGAAGGATGACCGGGGCGCGGCTGAGCTCGTGGCCAGGCCCAGGGCTCTCCGGCTGGCCTGGGGAACCTCTGCACGCCGCGCGAGACCCCGAGGGTTCAGCCGCCGCGAACCGGGCCGATCGCAGCGGTTGAGTCGCGAGGCGGGCTGGGTTCGGAGTTCGCTTCCGCCAACAGCCCGCCCCCCAACTCCGAAGCCCACACCACGCGGCGAGTTTTGAACCAAGCGGAGAGCAGGAGAGCTCGGCCTGGGCCCACGTTCCAGGTGCGCTGTTCGTGGAAGTGGCCGAAGAGGAGGGCGTCGTGGCCTTCGCGGAGGCGGCGTTCGGTGTAGCGTCGGATGGCGGCTTCGGGGAGGTTCGCCTTGTGCTTGAAGTTGGTTCGAGAGAGGCGGTCCTCGGTGCCGTCGACCAGGCGACGGGCCAGGCGGGCGGGGAGGTGGCGGCAGAAGAAGCGGCTGGGCGGGCTCTTCGAGAGGCGCCGCCAGAAGCGGTAGGCGTAGTCCGAGGCGTCGATGCCGTCGCCGTGCACCGCGAGGAAGCGGCAGCCGGCTTCTTCGAAGGCCACTTCGAGCGTCACGCGGTCGAAGGCATCTCGATACGGGCTCTCGCTCAAGAAGAAGTCCCGATTCCCCTCGACGTAGTCCACGCGCAGGCCCTGGGCTCGCAGGCGGCGCAGACAAGCCACCACGGCGCGGATCTCGGCCGTCTCGAAGCGGGGGAAGCCGATCCAGGCCTGGAAGAGGTCCCCCAGCAGGATCAGGTGGTCGCAGCCCTGGGAGGGCAGCGCCTCGAGCTGGGCCACCAGCGGCTCGGCGTGGCCGCCGGGGCCGCCCAGGTGGGCATCGGCGAGGATGGCAACCGCCAAGGAACCGGCTGGCCTCAGTGGATGACCAGCGCCGGCCGTTCCGCGGCGCGCTGGGCGACCTGGTCGATCACGGCTCGGGCGATGGACTGGAACACCGCGGCATGGGGCCCCTCAGGCTGGGCCACGACGATCGGCTGGCCGGCATCGCCGCCCTCAACGATCGCTGGATCGAGCGGCACGGCGCCCAGGAACGGAGTTCCGAGCAACTCGGCGGTGCGCTGGCCGCCGCCTTGTTTGAAGATCGGCGTCAGCTCGCCGCAGTGCGGGCAGACGAAGCCGGACATGTTCTCCACCACGCCGAGCACCGGCACGTCCACCTTGCGAAACATGGCCAGGCCCTTGCGCGCGTCGATCAACGCCACGTCCTGGGGAGTGGTGACGATCACGGCCCCGGAGAGGGGGACCCGCTGGGTGAGGGTGAGCTGGGCATCGCCGGTGCCGGGAGGGAGGTCCACCACCAGGTAGTCGAGCTCGCCCCATTCCACATCTCCCAGCATCTGCTCGATCGCCTTCATCACCATCGGACCCCGCCAGATCACCGGGGTGTCCACATCCAGCACGAACCCCAGGGACATCAGCCGGATGCCGTACTTCTCGAAGGGCAGGAGGCGGTTCTTGGTGGCATCCACGGTAGGCCGGCTGTCGATGCCGAACATCAGGGGCAGGGAGGGGCCGTAGATGTCGGCGTCGAGGAGGCCGACGCGGGCCCCGAGCCGAGCCAGAGCCACCGCCAGGTTGGCGGCCACGGTCGACTTGCCGACTCCGCCCTTGCCGCTCGCCACCGCGATCGTGTGGGCCACGCCGGGGATCAACCGGGCCGAGCTCTCGCGAACGGCTCGCTGAGCTGCGTCCTCGGGCCGCATGGGCAGCTCGACGGAGAGGTCCACGCGCAGCGACTGGACTCCCGGGAGCTCCCGCAGGCGCTGCTCCACCTCGACCTTGAGATCCGCGGCGGCCTGCTGGTTCTGGGTGATCAGGGAGATCTCGACGGCGACGGCCTGGGCGTCGGCGGTGACGTTGCGGACGAAGCCGAAGGAGACGATGTCCCGGCTCATGCCGGGGAATTTGATGGTGCGCAGTACGTCCCAAACGCGGTCTTTCAGGGTTTCGGCCATGATGGGTGATCCTTGGGTCCCGGCGAGGAAGAACTGGTGCGCGGCAGCCTGGGACGGCGCGCAGGGCCGATCTTACCCCGCGAGGGGCCCCGGAAGAGCCTGCCGACCAAGAGGCTGGCACCTGGGGCAAAGAGCCCTCACCCCGACCCCTCTCCCGCCCTCCCACTCTAGCCACCTCGAGAGGGGCTGAGAGCGAGGGACCGAGGGGGTGCGGGTCTGCCGCCCGTCCCATCCGCCTGCCGCCGGGGCCGGCGTATAGACTTCGGGCCGTGACGAGTGGGAACCCGCCTCCCGGCCCTCGGCCTCTCGACGGCATCCGCGTGCTCGAAGTGGGCCAGATCCTGGCCGGCCCGTTTGCCGGGGCCATGCTGGCCTATTTCGGCGCGGAGGTGATCAAGGTCGAGCCTCCCGACGGGGATCCGATCCGTGGCTGGCGGCTGCTGGACGGCGGCACGTCGCTGTGGTGGCGGAGCCTGGCCCGCAACAAGAAGTGCATCACCCTCAACCTGCGCAAGGCGGAGGGCCAATCCCTGCTGCGGCGCCTGGCAGCGCGCTCGGACGTGCTGATCGAGAACTTCCGCCCCGGCACCCTCGAGGGTTGGGGGCTGGGGCCCGCGGACCTCGAGGCCGTGAACCCCCGGCTGCTCTTCGCCCGCGTGTCGGGTTTCGGGCAGACCGGCCCGTATGCCGGCCGGGCGGGCTACGCGGCGGTGTGCGAGGCGGTGGGCGGGTTGCGGGCCGTTACCGGCTTTCCGGGTGGAGTGCCCGTGCGCGCCAACCTCTCTCTCGGGGACACCGTGGCCGGCCTCCACACGGTGATCGGCATTCTCCTCGGGCTCGTCGACCGGCTGCGGCGCCAGCCGGAGCGCGGGCAGGTAATCGACGTCGCCATCTACGAGGCGGTGTTCAACCTCCTCGAATCGACGGTGCCCGAGTACGACCGCTTCGGGGTGGTTCGCCAGCCGTCGGGCGCCACCATCACCGGGGTGGTGCCGAGCAATCTCTACCCCACGGCAGACGGCAAGCAGGTGATCATCGGCGCCAACAGCGATCCGATGTTCCGCCGCCTGATGCGGGCCCTGGGCCGGCCGGATCTGGCCGAGGATCCTCGCCTGGCCGTCAATGCCGGCCGCGTGGAACACCAGGCCGAGGTGGACGAAGCGATCGCCTCCTGGACGCGGGGCCGCTCCGTCGCCGAAGCCCTGGCCGTGCTGGAGCAGGCCGGAGTGGCGGCCGGAAGCCTCTACGACGTCGCGGACATGTTTCGCGACCCGCACTTCCAGGAGCGCGGCCTGTTCGAGACCGTGGAGACTCCCGAAGGGCCGCTCAAGGTGCCGGCCCTGGCGCCGAAGCTCTCGGCCACACCGGGCGCCACCGAGTGGGGAGGATCCGAGCTCGGAGCCCACACCGAGGAGGTGCTGCGCGAGCTCGTCGGGCTGTCGGCGGAAGAGATCGAGCGGCTGCGGGGAGAGGGCGTGATCTGAGGAGATCGGGGGTGGCCGCGGGGTCGGCCGGCACGGGGGCCCGTTGGCGGTGCGACTTCGACCAAGAGGCTGGCACCTGCGCGGGCCTCGAAGCGCGCTCCCCACCTGGAGGTGTCACCCATGTCCCGAGGTCCGGCTGTCAACCATGTCCCGAGGTTGCGCAGCCTGCTGCGCCCCTACGGCTGCTCGCGCCGCGGGTTCCGTCAGTCGGCTGGCACCAGGCCGAGGATCTCCACCGGGTCGCCCGGGCGCAGGGTGGTCGGGCCGGGGGAGGCGCTCGGGCGGCAGGTGTTCACCGCCATCCGGTGGAAGTGGTCGAAGCGGGAGCGCGGTGCCCAGAGCGGCAAGGTGGCCTGGCGGTTGCGGATGAACTGCCGGGCGAAGTCCGCGCCGGTTTCGCCGGTCCGGCTGTCGCGGCTGAGCACCACGCAGCGCTGGCAGGGGTTGGCGCCCTCGAACACCACCTCGCCGATCCGGAAGCGGATGTTCTGCCCCCGGGGTGCCACCAGGTGGTCCTCCCAGAAGGCTGGCACCTCGCCGAGGTCGAGGTTGGTGCGGAAGCGGCGGCGGAGCTCCTCGACACCGAGCCGCGGGAACCAGCCGGCCACGGCCTCGTAGGTGGCGCTGCTCATCAGGGTGGCTCCGGGGTTCTCCTGGTCGTCGCCGAAGCCCTCTTCGCGGTTCTCGCCGAGGCGCACCGGCTGGTCGAAGTACGCGGCGAGCCAGCCCTCGAGGCTTTCGCGGTCGGCTTCCAGGTGGAAGCGCTGCGGCGGGCTCTCGCCGTCCACCGCGAGCTCGACCTCTTCGAAGCCGGCGCCGAAGCGGGCGCGCAGCCGGTGCACTCGGGCGTTCGCCTTGCCGTTCAAGAAGTTGCCGTGGCGATCGAGCAGGGCGTAGCGGCGGTCGTTCTCGAGGGCGCCGTTGGCCAGCACGCGGGCTTCCGGCACCTCGACGCCGTCCAGGGATTTGATCGGGTAGAGGGTGATGCGGTCGAGCCGGGCCGGCATCAGCGCAGGCGCTTGTAGGCGTTGATCAAGCCGTTGGTGGAGGCGTCGTGGCGCGTCACCGGCTGGTCGCCCTCGAGCTCCGGCAAGATCGCCTTGGCCAGCTGCTTGCCCAGCTCGACTCCCCATTGATCGAAGGAGTTGAGGTTCCAGATCGCCCCCTGAACGAAGACTTTGTGCTCGTAGAGGGCGATCAGCTTGCCCAGGGTGGCAGGGTCGAGCTGGCGATAGAGCAGGCTGTTCGAGGGGCGGTTGCCCGGCATCACCTTGTGGGGCACCAGGGCCTCGGCGGCGTCGCCGGCGAGCCCCTGGGCCGCGAGCTCGGCGCGGACCTCCTCGGCGGTCTTGCCGCGCATCAGGGCCTCGGCCTGGGCGAAGAAGTTCGACAGCAGCAGCTCGTGATGCCGGGGGAAGGGATGGCTGGGCCGTGCCGCCGCCAGGAAGTCGCAAGGGACCAGCCGAGTTCCCTGGTGGATCAGCTGGTAGAAGGCGTGCTGGCCGTTGGTGCCGGGCTCGCCGAACACCACCGGGCCGGTGGGCACGCGAGAGGGCCGGCCGTCGCGCTCCACGCTCTTGCCGTTGCTCTCCATGTCGAGCTGCTGGAGGAAGGCCGGGAAGCGGTGGAGGTTCTGGTCGTAGGGCAGCACGGCGCAGCTCTCGGCGCCCCAGAAGTCGGTGTACCAGACGCCCAAGAGAGCCAGGATCACCGGCAGGTTGCGCTCGAGCGGCGCCGTACGGAAGTGCTCGTCGAGCTCGAAGGCGCCGGCCAGGAGCTCGGAAAAGCGCTCGAAGCCCAGGGCCAGGGCGATCGAAAGGCCGATCGACGACCACAGCGAGTAGCGGCCTCCCACCCAATCCCAGAACACGAACATGTTCTCGGGGGCGATGCCGAAGCGCACCACATCGGCGGTGTTGGTGGAGAGGGCGAAGAAGTGACGGGCGATGTGGCGCTCTTCCTGGGCCGCGGCCAGGAACCAGCCGCGAGCCGTCTGCGCGTTGGCCAGGGTCTCCTGCGTGGTAAAGGTTTTCGAGGCGATCAAGAACAGAGTGGTTTCCGGGTCGAGGCCGTGCAGGGTTCGGTGGAGGTGGCTGCCGTCCACGTTCGAGACGAAATGCGGCCGCGGCCCGTCCTGGTAGGGGAGAAGCGCCTCGCAGACCATCAGCGGGCCGAGATCGGAGCCGCCGATGCCGATGTTCACCACGTCGGTGATCGCCTTGCCGGTGTAGCCGCGCCAGCGGCCGCTGCGCACCTCCTCGCTCGCCTGCCGGAGGTGGTCGAGGGCCGCCGCCACCAGAGGCTGAACGTTCACGCCGTCCACCTCGATCGCCCGGCCGGAGCGATCCCGCAGCGCCACGTGCAGCACGGCGCGGTGTTCCGTGAGGTTGATCGGCTCGCCCCGGAACATGCGATCGCGCAGCGCCTCGACGCCTCGCTCGCGGGCGAGAGCCACGAGCAGCGAGAGGGTCCGCTCGGTGAGCCAGTTCTTCGAGAAGTCGAGCAGCAGATCGCCGAGGGTGAGCGAGAAGCGGGCGAAGCGATCGCGATCGGCCTCGAAAGCGCTACGCAGGGAGAAGCCGGCGAGCTGGCGGCGGTGCTCCGCCAGGGCCTGCCAGGCAGGGGAATCCAGGGATGTACTCGAGCTCATGATGGCCGTATCCTAGATCCGACCTGTACGTCCACCAAGCCACAGCTTTCGATTCTCGGAGGAGGAGCCTATGAGCCTCGTCTACCGGCGACCCACCCAGCTGGCCGAGATCGCTCCGGCCCTGGAACCCGTCGAACAGCTCGCCCAGAGCCTCACCGCCGATCTGAGCGATGCCGCCTTCAACTGGCAGCCCGTGGCCGGCAAGGCCTGGAGCGTGGGCCAGGTCTTCGATCACCTGGAGAAATCGGCGCGGATCTACCTGGACGCCATGGTCGCGGCCTTCGAGGAGCGCTTCGACCGTCCCGACGTGGTGAGCCAGGCGCAGGTGGGGGACGACAGCCCGGTCGCCTTCAGCCAGGGCTGGTTCGAGCGCTGGTTCCTGGGGCAGATCGAGCCGCCACCGAAGCGGCGCCTCTCGGCCACGAAGAAGACAGTGCCGGCGGCTCGCTTCGAGCGGGAGCCGCTGATGGCGGCCTGGCTGGCCCAGCACACCCGGCTCCGCGCCTTCCTCGAGGAGCTCCACGGCTTCGACACCAATGCCATCCGCTTTCGCAACCCCTTCGTGTCGCTGTTCCGGTTCAGCCTCACCACCGGCCTGCTGGTGACGGTGGCCCACGAATACCGGCACCTGGGCCAGGCCGAGAGGGTAACCCAGTCCCCCGGCTTCCCGGGCAGGGGCTGAAGGCCCGGGGCTCAGCCGCGGCCGGGGAAGCTCGCCAGCACGTCGAGCACGAAGTCGATGTCGGCCGGGGTGTGGTCGGCCGAGATCTGGAAGCGGATGCTCTCGTCTCCCTTGGGCACCACCGGGTAGTTGAGGCCGGTGGCGAGCACTCCGGCTGCGCGCAGATGCTTCACCAGGGCGGCGGTCTTGTCGGTGTCGCGCACCAGCAGGGGCTTCACCGGATGCTCGCCGGGGAGGGTCTCGTAGCCGAGAGAGAGCAGGCCCGCCTCGAAGCGAGCGGTCATGGCGCGGAGGTGGTCGAGCAGGGCCCGGCCACGGGCGCTGTCGAGGATCTCGAGGGCGGCCAGGGCGGCGGCCGCTTCGGCGGGGGTGATCGGGTTCGAGTAGATGTAGAACGGCGAAGACTCGCGCAGGAACTGCACGATCTCGCGACGAGTCGCCACGTAGCCGCCGTTGACGCCGAGGGCCTTGCCCAGGGTGGCGACCAGGAGGTCGATACCGCTCGCGCCGGTCTTCTCCTCGGTGCCGCGGCCGGTGGCACCGAAGGCCCCCACGCCGTGGGAGTCGTCCATCATCACCACCACGTTCTCGGGGAAGGCGGCGTCGTGCCGGGCCGCGGTGGCGGTGAGCTCCTTCATCGGCGCGTGGCTACCGCGCATGCTGAAGATGCCGTCGGTCACCACGATCGCCCGCCGGGCGCCGGCCGCCGCAGCCTCGGCGAGGCGGGCGTCGCACTCGGCCACGTCGAGGTGGCGGTAGACGTACTTCTCCTTCGGCCGGGCCAGCCGCATGGCGTTGATGATGCAGTTGTGGTTGAGCTCGTCGCTCACCAGGGCGGTATCGGCGGTGCAGAGCGGCACCAGGGTGCCCATCACGGTGGCGTAGGCGGAGCTGAAGAGCATCGCTGCTTCGCGGCCGTGGAAGGCGGCCAGGCGTTCCTCGAGCTCGGTGTGCGCCTTCGTGGTGCCGCTGATGAACCGCACCGCTCCCGGCCCCGCGCCGTAGCGGCGGCAGGCCCTTTCCTCGGCCTCGATCACCTCCGGGCGCAGCGACATGCCGAGGTAGCTGTTGGAGTTCATCTTGAGGAAGGGGCGGTCGCCCTCGCCGGCGAGACGGTAGCGGGGGCCGTGCTCGCCGCGGGCGGGAACCACCTCGGTCACCACCGATTCGGCTCCTTTGAGCAGGCCCCGGGCCTGGCGGTCGGCGAGGTCGGCGGAGAGAACCGGGCTGAGACGATCCACGGGCATGGCGATCTCCTAGGCGGGCAGCTCGAGCCGGGGGCGCAGGTGGGCGATCATGTCGGCGGTCATCGCGCTGAGGTCGTAGCGCGGGTTCCAGCCCCATTCGCGCCGAGCGGCGCTGTCGTCGAGCGAATTCGGCCAGGAATCGGCGATCGCCTGGCGCACGGGGTCGATCCGGTAGTCGAGGCGGAAACCCGGGATGTGACGGCGGATCTCGGCCGCCAGCTCTTCGGGGGTGAAGTTCATCGCCGTGATGTTGAAGGAGTTGCGGTGCACGAGACGGGCGGGATCGGCCGCCATCAGGTCCACCACGGCGGCGATCGCGTCCGGCATGTACATCATGTCGAGCCGGGTCTGAGGCTCCAGGAAGCAGGTGTAGTGCTGGTGGCGGATGGCCTCGTAGAAGATGTCCACCGCGTAGTCGGTGGTGCCGCCACCGGGAGGCGTGCCGTAGGAAATCAGCCCGGGGAAGCGCAGGCCGCGGATGTCCATGCCGAAGCGCCGGCAGTAGTAGTCGCAGAGCAGCTCGCCGGCCACCTTGGTGACGCCGTACATCGTCGAGGGGCGCTGCAGGGTGTCCTGCGGCGTCTGCACTCGGGGCGTGCCGGGGCCGAAGGCGGCGATCGAGCTGGGGAAGAACACCGCGCAGCCGTGCTGCCGGGCCACCTCCAGCACCTTGTACAGGCCGCCCATATTGACATCCCAGGCCACCTGGGGCTTTTCCTCGGAGGTAGCCGAGAGCAGCGCGGCCAGGTGGTAGAGGGTGCCGATCTGGTACCGCCGCACCACCTCCTGGATCTGCTCTTCGCGGGTGCAGTTGACGAACTCGAAGGGGCCGGCTTCGCGGGCGCTCTCGGTGGGGGGCATGCGGATATCCGACGCCACCACGCGATCGGCACCGTGCTTCGCGCGCAGGGCTGAAACCAGCTCGGAGCCGATCTGCCCGAGCGCGCCGGTGACCAGGATTCTCTTTTCCGCCATAGCGGCGCGGATCTTAGCAGGCCGGCTCTCAGCCCTTGAGGCCGAAGCGCTCCATCTTCTGGGCCAGGCCGTTTCTCGACAGACCCAGGAGCCTCGCAGCCTGCGACTTGTTGCCGTGGCTGCGCCGCAGGGCCTCGCGGATGGCCGAGCGCTCGGTGGTGGCCACCAGGCGCTCGAGGTCGAGGTCCGAAGTGGGCTCGATGCGGTTGGCGGCCTGCACGGTGGCGAGGCGGATCTTCTCCGGCAGCAGGTTGATGTCGATCGGCCGGCCCGGCGGGCAGAGGTACACCAGCTGGCGGGCGATCGACTCGAGTTCGGTGAGGTTGCCGGGGTAGTCGTAGGCCAAGAGGGCGCTCATCGCTTTGACCGTGATGCCGGAGATGCGGCGCTTGGTCTCGTGGCAGGAGCGGTTGATGCAGGACTGGATCAGGAGCGGCAGATCCTCGCGGCGCTCGCGGATCGAAGGCACGTCGATCTTGAACTGCGAGAGCCGATGCGCCAGGTCCACCCGGAACGCGCCGCGGGCCACGAAGGCGTCGAGGGGGCCGTCGGCGGCGGCGATCAAGCGCAGGTCCACGCGCTGCGCCGCGATGCCGCCGGCCGGCTCCACTTCGCCGGAGCGCAGCACGCGCACCAGCTTCGCCTGCAGCTCCAGGGGCAGCTGTTCGACGTTCTCGAGGTAGAGCGTGCCGCCGGTGGCGAGGGCGAGCTTGCCCTCGCGGCGCACCACGCTGTCCCGGCCGGGCACCTCGGCGCCGAAGAGGTCGGCTTCCACCACGGTGGCGGAGGCGCCGGTGCAGGAGGCGGTGAGGAAGGGGCCCTCGCGGCGCGAGCTCGAGAGGTGGATCGAACGGGCCACCAGCTCCTTGCCGCTGCCGGCCTCGCCCTGGATCAGCACGTTGATGTCCGGCTCGCAGGCCAGACGAACCAGCTCCACCACGTGCTTCATCGCCGGCGAGTCGCCCACCACCAGGCCCGGGTCGAGGGTCACCTCGCGCTGGGCCAGCCGCCCGGGCACGATCGGCTCGTACCAGCCCACGTGGTGCACCAGGCCGAGCACCAGCAGATCGCCCAGCACGCGCAGCGAATGGGCCAGGGACCACCCTGCGCCGGCGAAGGCGGGCAGGGCCACCACCAGCACGTAGGGCCGCTCCACCGCTTCGAACACGTGGTAGCAGACCCACGCCGGCTGGCCGCCGAGGGCGCCGGCGAAAGCGGTTTCGCCGCCGAGGTCCTGCTGCTCGGCGGCGTGCTTCCTCACCTGGGCCAAGAGCTCGTCGCCGGCCGAGAGCCAGGCGGCATCCGTGGCGGTCACCAGCTTGCTGCCGAGCTCCTCGGAGAGGGCGCCGTGGAGCAGGAACAGGGCTCCGCCCCCGAAGTCTTCGAGCAGGTTGGCGGCGAGGGTTTCGAGGGGGGTACGGCTCTCCGCGTCGGCCAGCACCCAGGTGGAAATCGCAGCGAGGTGCTCGAGCATGGCCTCGGGCGTGATGCGGGGAGGGCGGGGGCCGGGGCGGGCCACGGCCACGGGCAGGTTGTTGCGCTTCGCCTCGCCGGCGACCTCCTCCACGAGCAGGGTCACGCTGCCCACCCGCACTTCGTCGAGCACTTCGAGCGGTGCGTCTTTCACCCGGCGGCCGGAAACCAGCACGCCGCGCCGGCTGCCGAGGTCCTCGATGCGCAGCGCCTGGCCGTCGAAGCGCAGCTTGGCGTGGCTCTGGGCCACTCCGGAGTAGGGCAGGTAGATGTCGCTGCCCGGCCGGCTGCCGATGGTCAGGTCGCTTCTGTGGATGGCGAAACGGCGCACACCGTCCGGGGCATAAGCTACCAACCGAAGCATGATGGGTGAGATTATGGCAAGGAAAGGTGCTTCGTGCCCCGTCTATGTGATGAAACGAAGGCAGCCCGTTAGGTGATCGCAACCTGTTCGAAGTATCGATACTCAACTTGAAAGTCTCTGCGGGATCTCCATGCTGAACGATCTCTTTCTACGCGCTTGCCGGGGTGAGACGGTGGAACGGACCCCGGTTTGGATCATGCGACAGGCGGGTCGCTACCTGCCCCAATTCCGTGCGGTGCGTGCGCGAGTGGATTTCCTCACTTTGTGCAAGACGCCGGAGCTCGCCGCCGAGGTGACGCTACAGCCGATCGACGAGCTCGGTGTGGACGCCGCCATTCTCTTCGCCGACATCCTGCTGCCGCTCGAGGCGATGGGCAAGCAGCTGGTGTTCGCGGCCGGCGAGGGGCCCACCTTCCCCCAGCCGGTTCGCCGCCGGGAGGACCTCGCAAGCCTCGAGCGGCCGGACGTCGAGCGCAGCCTGGGCTACGTCTTCGAGGCCCTGCGCGTGGTGCGCCGAGAGCTCGCCGGCCGGGTGCCCCTGCTCGGCTTTGGCGGCACACCCTGGACTCTCGCCGCCTACCTGGTGGAAGGCGGCGGCTCGAAGCAGTTCGAGCATCTGCTGGGCTGGAGCTACGAGGATCCGCAGGGGCTCGGCGAGCTCCTGGAGCGGATCGCCGACGTCTCGATCGACTATCTCCAGGGCCAGATCGAGGCCGGCGCCCAGGCCTTGCAGCTCTTCGACACCTGGGGCGGCCTGCTCTCCGCCGAGCGCTGGCGCACGCTGGCTCTGCCGCCCTTGCTGCGGGTGGCCGAGGTCCTGGCCGGGAGAGTGCCGCTGGTGTACTACCTGCACGGCGGCGCCCATCTCTGGGAGGAAGTGAGAGCTTTGCCAGTCGAGGTGCTGGGGGTGGATTGGCGCCTGCCGCTCTCGGCAGTGCGAGCGCGCGTGGGCCCTCGCTTCACCCTCCAGGGCAACCTCGATCCAGCGGCCCTGCTCGGCCCGGCAGAGCGCATCCGCAGCCTCACGGCCGAGATGCTCGCCCAGGGAGCCGGCGGAGCGCACATCGCCAACCTCGGCCACGGCATCCTGCCCGGAACCCCCGTCGACCACGCCCGGGCGTTCGTGCAGGCAGTGCAGGGCCATCCTCCGCGCGAGGCAGAGGGCGTCCGGATCCGTTAGGCTCTGCGCAGCCTTTCGGAGGGGTTGACGATGAGATCGAAGCGCTGGTCGGTGCTGGCCTGGGCTGGGTTCTTGGCGGTTTTGGCGCTCACAGGCCATTCCAGAGCGGCCGAGGAGCCGGCTGCGGCGAAGGCGCCGCGGCTCAAGGCCCTGGTGGGGGGCAGGTTGATCGACGGCTACGGCGGCCGGCCTCTCGCCGACAGCGTGGTGCTGATCGAAGGCGAGCGAATCAAGGCCGTGGGGCGGGTGGGCGAGCTGGCCGTGCCGCGGGGGGCCGAGGTGATCTCCACCGAGGGCATGAGCGTGCTGCCCGGGCTGTGGGATTGCCATGTCCACCTGATGATCGTGGGCCACAGCGACTACGAATACTGGGACAAGACCTACCCGCCCCGCTTCCGCGACACCATCATGCCGGCCGCCGCCCGTCAGCTGCTGCTGGCCGGGGTGACCAGCGCGCGGGACCTCGGCGCTCCGCTCGAGGATATCCTGGCCGTGCGCGAGCGCATCGCCCACGGTGAGATCCCCGGCCCGAACCTCTTCGTCACCGGCCCGTTCCTGCAGCACGAACCCTACCCGGGCACCGAGCTCTTCCGCTGGGGCTTGCACGGCGCGGACGACGCCCGCTCCAAGGTGGACAAGCTGGCCGATGCCGGGGTGGACCTGATCAAGCTGATCGACCAGGACCAGATGACCCCCGAGGAAGTGCAGGCGGTGGTGGAGCAGGCCCACAAGCGCAAGCTCTCGGTGACCGCCCACTCGCACCGGGCCGAGGAGATCCGCCGCGGCATCGCCGCCGGGGTGGACGGCTTCGAGCACACCGGCCTGGGTACCGCCCCCTCCTACCCGGAGGACCTCTACGCCCTGATCCGCGGCCGGGCCAACACGCTCTACTGGACGCCCACGGTGGCGCCGCTCCTGACCTACGAGGAGACCCGCGACAACCCCGAGCGGCTGGACGATCCGCGCTGGCAGCTCGGCCTGCCCAAGGACGTCGTGGCCGACATCCGGGGCTCGCTCGCCCATCCGGATCAGCTCGCCTACTACCGTGCGGTGCCCGCTCGCCGGCCCACGGTGGCGCGCAAGTTCCAGCAGCTGCGGGAATCCGGCGTGACGATGCTGATCGGCACCGACAGCGGCATTCCGGGCTTCTTCCACTCCGATTCCACCTGGCGGGAGATCGTCTCCTGGATCCGAGTGCTCGGCGTGGAGCCGATGGACGCCCTGCGCGCCGCCACCTTCTGGCCGGCCGTGGCGCAGAAGGTGGAGGCGGACCTCGGCACCGTCACCCCGGGCAAATACGCCGACGTGATCGCCGTGCGCGGCGATGTGCTGCGCTACCCGGAGCTGCTCTCGGACGTAACCCTGGTGGTCAAGCACGGGGTGCGGGTGAAGTAGGCCCCCGCCGGCTTCGAGCGCGCTATCATCCGGCCATGGCCACACCTCGAGAGCGACTCGAAAGCGACGTCCGCGGGGCCTTGAAGGCAGGCGAGAAAGAGCGCCTGAGCGTGCTGCGCATGCTCCTTTCCGAGGTGAAGAACGAGCAGATGAGCGCCGGCGGCGAGCCGGACGAAGTCCGCTTCACGGCTCTGGTGCGGAAGGCCATCAAACAACGCCAGGAGGCGGCCACCCAGTTCCGGGCCGGCGGCCGCGAGGAAAGCGCCGTCAAGGAGGAGCGCGAAGCCGTGCTCCTCGCCGAGTACCTGCCCCAGGCCGTTCCGGAGGAGACGGTCCGCGCGGCGATTCGCGAGCTGATCGCCGCCGAAGGGCTCTCCGGGCCGGCGGCGATGGGGCGGTTGATGAAAGAGATCCTCGCCCGCTTCGCCGGAGCCGTGGATGGCGCCACGGTGAGCCGACTCGCCCGCGAGGAGCTCGCCGGCCGCTGAGCCTCGAGCCCCTGGCTCTCCCGACCGCCCCATGAACACCCCCGCTCCACTCCCCCTCGCTCGCGCGGTGGTGGGCACCGCCGGCCACATCGATCACGGCAAGACCCGGCTGGTGGAGGCCCTGACCGGCATCGACTGCGACCGCCTGGCCGAGGAGAAGGCCCGGGGCATCACCATCGACCTCGGTTTCGCCCATCTGCGGGAGGGGGATCTGCAGCTCGGCTTTGTGGACGTTCCCGGCCACGAGCGCTTCCTGGCCAATGCCCTGGCTGGCCTGGGCGGCATCCGCGTGCTGCTGCTGGTGGTTTCGGCGGAGGAAGGCGTCAAGCCGCAGAGTCGCGAGCACCTGGCGATCGCCTCCCTCCTGGGCATCCCGGCCGGCCTGGTGGCGCTCACCAAGATCGATCTCGCCAGCCCGGATCTCGCCGAGCTCGCCGCTCTCGAGGTAGAGGAGCTGCTGGCCGGCACTCCTTTCGCCGGCGCCGAGATCCTGCCGGTCTCGAGCCTCACCGGGCAGGGCATCGCCGAGCTCAAGGCCCGGCTGCTCGAGCTCGCCCGGCGGTACGCCGTGCCGCCGGAGCGCTCCCGGCCGGCCCGGCTGCCGGTGGACCGCTCGTTCCACTTGAAGGGCCTGGGCCTGGCGGTGACCGGCACCTTGAGCTCCGGGGCCATCCGCGTGGGCGAGGAGCTGGAGCTGCTGCCGGCCGGTGGCAAGGCGCGGGTGCGCAGCATCCAGGTGCACGGCGAGGCCCGCGAGGAGGCCCTGGCCGGCGAGCGCACTTCGCTGCGGCTTTCCGGGGTCGAGATCGAGGAGACCGGGCGAGGAACCGAACTCGCCACTCCGGGCGCTTTCTTCACCACCCGCTCCCTCGCCGCCGAGTTCACCCTGCTCGCCGATGCACCCCAGCCGCTGCGGGGCTGGACGGCGGCACGGCTGCATCTCCACACCCATGAGGTGCTCGGCCGGGTGCGGCCCCTCGAGCCCGGGGGTGGAGCCGACGAACAACGCGGCACTGGCCAACGCGACAAACGCGACCAGCAGGGAGTACTCGACCAAGTCCTGGCCGTCTTCCTGGTGAATGAGTCTGAGTAAACGCGCCATAAACACCTCGGTCACAATCGCTGATCGATGGTTTCATAACCCTAGTGGACAATTCCATACTCACTTTGGTTAACATCACATCTATGCGCGCCAACCGCCTGCTTGCCTCGTATATCCGGCACACGTTGGGCACCGAACCCCCCACGATGTCGGTGGTCTTCCCGAGGCCGTTCGTGACGCGGGAGAGCAGCCACGGGCGCTCACCGCCGAGCAGGTGTATCGCAAGTTCCGCACGCTCGCCGGCTACTGCCTGACGGACGACAAGGTCGATGCGGTGATGGCGATGGTCAACGACCTCGACAAGCTCGACGACATCACCCGGCTCACCGGCATCCTCGGCGCCGCGAGCCCGCGCTAGCCGCGCACCAAGGGAACG
>CALMKX010000070.1 GCA_937867335.1 uncultured Acidobacteriota bacterium | reverse complement strand
GGCGAGCGCGCCGAGCGCGAGGGCGATCGCCGCTGCCCGGCGCCCCTGCCGGCGCAGCAGCTTGCCAGCCCGATAGCGCAAAGTGCCCCGCCGGGCCGCCACCGGCAGGCCTTCGAGGTAGCTACGCAGGTCCTCCGCCAGGGCCTCCACCGTGGCATAGCGCTGCCCCGGCTCCTTGCGCAGGGCCTTGAGCACGATGGCGTCGAGGTCGCCGCGCAGGGGCCCGGAGCGGCGCTGCCCGGCGGCGTCCGGAGCGGTGCTCGCCGCCCTGGAGGGTGGCTGGGGGTCGGTCTCGCAGACGGCCCTCTCCACCTCCCGCGAGCCCAGGCCCTGCAGCCGATAGGGTCGCTGCCCGGCCAGGAGTTCGTAGAGCAGCACGCCCAGCGAGTAGACATCGCTCGCGGGGCCGATGGCCTCGCCTCGCACCTGCTCGGGGCTCGCGTACTCGGGGGTCAGAAGCGGCGCCAGGGTGAGCGTGGGCTCTCCTTCGCCGGCTGCCGGGTCGAGCAGCTTCGCGACGCCGAAATCCAGCAGCTTCGGCCTCCCGGCCTCGTCCACCAGGATGTTCGAGGGCTTGAGGTCCCGGTGCAGCACGCCGCGGGAGTGCGCGTAGGCCACGGCCTGGCAGACCTCCAGGAAAAGCTCCAGCCGCTGCGGCAGCGAGAGGCCGCGGCGTTCGGCGTGGGCGAGCAGCGGCAGGCCCGAGACCAGCTCCATGGCGAGGTAGGGCCGGCCGTCCTCGGCCCTGCCGGTCTCGTAGAGGCGGGCGATCGCCGGATGCTCGAGGCCGGCCAGGATCGCCTGCTCCTGGCGGAACCGCCGGCGCAGCAAGGCACCGTCCAGGCTCGAGCGCACCACCTTGAGGGCCACCGTGCGGGGCAGCCCCTCCCGCTCGGCCCGGTACACGGTGCCCATGCCGCCTGAGCCGATCTCCCCGAGCACGCGATAAGGGCCGATCCGCTCCGGCACCGCCGGCTCCTCTTCGGCTCGCCCCTGCTCAGCCGAAAAGCCCAGGGATGCGGTGGCGAGCGGTGTCTCGAGGAAGCTCTCCGCCTTGGCCTCGGCCCCGAGCAAGGATTCGACCTCCTGCTGGAGCTCCCGATCCCCCTCCGAGAGCTCGGCGAGGAGCGAGGTCCGTTCCTCCGGACCGAGGTCCGCCACCCGCTCGAACACCTCCTGCACCCGCGCCCAGCGCTCGGGGTCCATAACGAATGACTGTAACGCTGATCGCGGATCGAGACAGCGAGGATGACGCACTTCGGGCCGTCGATTGCGAGAGAGGAGGTAGGAGAGATCGCGCTCCTTGACTTCTTGCCGTGGAGGCACTCATGTCGCCAGCTGGATTCCCTCACCTGAAATTCGGACCCCTTGCCCGGGCCCTCACCTTCCTTCTGCTCCTCTGCTCTCCCGCCGCCTGGGCCCAGACGCCCTGCGGCCCGATCGGCGTGGCCAACTGGTGCGCCAACCAGGACTCGCCCGGGGTGGACGGCGGGGCCGAGGCGAGCGACCGCTTCGGCGCCTCTCTCGCCTGGGGCGACTACAACGGCGACGGCTTCGACGACCTCGCCGTGGGCATCCCCGGCGAGAACAACAGCGCCGGCTTCGTCGATGTGTTCTACAGCAACGGCAACACCCTCACCACCAACGGCCAGCAGCTGTTCAGCCAGGATCAGACCGGCGGCGCCGACGAGGGTTCCGAGAATGGCGATGAGTTCGGCGCCGTGCTCGCCTCCGGCGACTTCAACCACGATGGTTTCCAGGACCTGGCGGTCGGCTCGCCGGGCGAAGACCTGCCCGAGCTCTTCGGAGCCAACTGCACCCTTTTCACCTGCGAGGACGCCGGAGCGATCCACGTGATCTACGGCTCGGCGACCGGCCTGCAGCTCGCCAGCGCCCAGTTCTTCGGCGAAGCCGAGCTGGACACTTCCCTGCCAGGGCGTGCCGAGGGGGCCCGGCTGGCCACCTCGCTCGCCCGAGGAGACTGGAACGGCGACGGGGTGGACGACCTGGCCGTCGGCTCCCCACACTCCGGCTTCCAGACCGCGGGCGTCATCGACTCCGGAACGGTCTACATCGCTTTCGGCGGCGTCGGCGGACTGGGCGGGACTGGCGCAGGAGGGCGGATCTTCTCCCCGGACACCTTCTGCGACGGCGACGGCGGCGAGCAGATGGGCACCTCGCTGGCAGCCGGACATCTCGCCAACGGCAACCGGGATGGGTTGCTCTCGAGCGGAGCTACTTGCACAGTGGCCGGTGTCGCCGAGGCCGGCTCGGTGTTCTTCTCCAACCCGGGGAACGCCGATCCCACTCGCCTCTACGTGCAGACCCAGTTTTCCACCGCCGGCAACGGCCCGAATGACCACTTCGGCCTCTCCCTGGCCGTCGCCGACTTCAACGCCGACGGCCTGGACGACCTCGCCACCGGAGCTCCCAACAAGAACCACGGCGCCGGCAACCCCAGCGACTCCGGGCGGGTGTACGTGGCCTACAGCACGGCCGGAGGGCCCGACCCGGCCAACGGCGCGGACCTGATCGGCGAGGACGAATGGGCCGGCCAGACTCCCGCCGCCAACGAGCATTTCGGCACCGCCCTGGCCGCCGGCAAGGTCACCCGCGACGCCTTCGCCGACCTGCTGATGGGAGCCCCCGGCGAAGGCGCCAACGGCGGCTTCCTGTTCCTCAAGAAGGGCTCCGCCACCGGCCTCACCACCGACGGCAACCAGGTGATCTCCCAGGGCTTCCTCGGCGGCACCACCGAGGCCGGGGATCTCTTCGGCTCGGTCCTCGCCCTCGGTGACGTCAACGGCGACGGCATCCTCGAAGTGGCCATCGGCGTGCCGGACAAGGACGTCGGCACCGCCACCGATGCCGGCATGGTCTACGTCACTCACTACTTCGACGCCAGCTTCGTGTTCACCGACGGCTTCGAATCCGGCGATACCTCCGCCTGGGCCCTGACCTCGCCGTAGCGCACTCGCGTTTCCCTGCGGCCCCGGCCGGCGTATGCTGGCCGGGCTCACCCGGTCCGAGATTCAGGCGAAGCCAGGAGTCGCTCCTCGCTCCGCTCGGGATCCGGCCACGGGCGCGAGCGAACCCAAGGAGGGGGACATGAACGCGGAACGAGCTCGGCAGATCACCTTTTTTCTCCTGCGCGTGGTGGCCGGCCTGCTGTTTCTCCAGGCCGGAGGCATGAAGCTTTTCGGCTGGTTCGGCGGCCTGCCGGGAGGCGGCACCGCGCCACTCCTGTCGCAGATCGGCATCGGCGGCATCCTCGAGTTCGTGGGCGGCCTGGCGATGATGCTCGGGCTCTGCACCCGGCCGGTGGCCTTCGTGCTCTCGGGCGAGATGGCCGTGGCCTACTTCCAGTTCCACCAGCCGGGCGGCACCTGGCCGATCCAGAACCACGGCGAGCCGGCGGTGCTGCTGTGCTTCATCTTCCTGTTCTTCGCCGCCTGGGGCGCGGGAGACTGGAGCCTGGACGCGAAGTGGCGCCAGCGAAGGGGCTAGGCCTTTCGAGGGCGGGAATGGGTTAGGATCGCAAGAACACTCCCACGTGGTTTCGACCAGGCTGGTTCGAGTTCCGAGCGTTTTCTCCGAAGCCCCAGAGGGCGGTAGGCGAGATGGAGCGTCCCGGCGAAATCGGCAGCTCCTCGGCAAGGGAAGCGGGAGGCGTCGCCGCCCGCTCCCGCTTGCTGGTGCTGATGTTCACCGACCTGGTGGGCTCGGTGGAGCTGAAGAACCGACTCGGCGTGGCCACCTACGCGCGGCTGATCCAGCGCCACGATGAGCTGTTCCGCGAGGTCGTGGGTGGCTTCGCCGACGCCGGCATCAACAAGGACACCGGCGACGGCTTCCTGGCCCACTTCGAGCGGGTGGACTCGGCCGTGGCCGCCGCTCTCCTCTTTCAGCAAGCGTTGCGCAGGGAGCTCTGGCAGCCCGAGCCGGTCGCCGTGCGGGTCGGTCTCAACAGCGGCCAGGTGGAGCTCATTCCGGACGAAAGCGGCGCGCCGCCCAAGCTGGTGGGCCTGCCGGTGGACCTCGCCGCGCGGATCATGGGTCTCGCCTTGCCGGGGCAGATCCTGCTCTCGGCGAGCGTGTTCGACAACGCCCGCCAGTACCTGCGCGAGCATCCGCCCGCGCCCGGCCTCGAGGCTCATCACTCGCTCGAGTGGCGGGCCCATGGGGCCTACCTGTTCAAGGGCCAGGACGAGCCGGTGGCGGTTTTCGAAGTGGGGGCGGCCGGCCTTGCTCCCCTGGCCCCGCCTCCGGACGGCGACAAAGCCCATCGCGCGGTGCCGCTGGAGGCCGAGGCCACTCTGGGCTGGCGGCCGGCCATCGGCCTCGCCATTCCCCATCGCGAGGGCTGGGAGCTGGTGGAGAAAGTGGGCGAGGGAGGCTTCGGCGAGGTCTGGCTGGGGCGGAGCCGGCGCGCCGGCAGCAAGCGGATCTTCAAGTTCTGCTTCGACGCCGACCGCCTGCGCAGCTTCCGCCGCGAGCTCACGCTCTTCCGCTTCTTGCGCTCCGAACTCGGCGAGCGCCCGGACATCGCCCGCCTGTTCGACGTCCAGCTGGACGAGGCGCCGTTCTTCCTCGAGAGCGAGTACACCGAGCTCGGCAGCCTCGCCGACTGGGCGCAGCGCCAGGGCGGCATCGACAAGGTGCCCCTCGCCACGCGCATCGACCTGGTCGCCCGCCTCGCGGTGGCCACCGCCGCCGCCCACAACGTGGGAGTGCTGCACAAGGACGTCAAGCCCTCGAACGTGCTGATCTACCAGGCCGAGGATGGCTCTCCCCGCCCCCGCCTGGCCGATTTCGGCATCGGGTTGCTGACCACTCCCAGCCGGCTAGGCGAGCTCGGCTTGACCTCGACAGGCCTCACCGAGACGCTCCTCGCCGACCACGACTCCAGCCGCACGGGCACCCGGCTCTACGCTCCTCCCGAGCTGCTGGCCGGCAAGCCCTTCACCATCCAGGGCGACGTCTTCGCCCTCGGCGTGCTGCTCTTCCAGATGGTGGTAGGAGATCTCGGCCGACCCCTGGCGGTGGTGCTGGGCGTGGCCCTGGGCCTGGTCGGCACCGACGTGCAGACCGGCCAGCAGCGCTTCAGCTGGAACGTGCCGGAACTGTCCGACGGCATCGGCTTCGTGCCGATCGGCATGGGGCTGTTCGGCATCGCCGAGATCATCCGGAACCTGGAAAACCCGGAAATCCGCAGCACGCTGACCGGCAAGATCGGGCGGCTGTACCTGAACGTCGAGGAGTGGAAGCGCAGCG
>CALMKX010000069.1 GCA_937867335.1 uncultured Acidobacteriota bacterium | reverse complement strand
GGTGGCGGGGGCAGGATTTGAACCTGCGACCTTCGGGTTATGAGGGCGCAGGTCATCATCCGCGGGAGTTGGCCGGACGCCGCATCCGTCCTGCTCACGGCCTGACTCACCGTATGCGCCGTAGGCGTTGGTGGGCGGCCGTCGGAGGCTGTGGGTCGCACGAGCGTTGACATCGCGTTGACACGCGCCGCCAACGGAGCCGGCCAGAATGACTACTCGCTGCCACACGCCGGCTGGACGCCCTGGGCGCACCCTGGAACGCTTGGCAGCGGACGAGGACCATCGGGATGCCGGCGCCAAACCGGGCCGCACGAACGACTACAGGAGCGGACGGCATCGGGCGACGAACTTCGGGATCGTTCTGTCCAGCCGCTGGAGAGAGAGGGTCGGCGTGAATCGGTGGACGACGGCGTCGCGCTGCCGCCTCGACGAGGGCCTGGGCGACACGTTCGGGTTCGTGGGCGGCGCGTCGGCGTGGACGATCGCGACCCGCACGATCACGATGCGCCGTACGGCCTGAGTTCCTGAGCGTGCGTGGCGAGCTCATCGAGCGCCCGCCGGGACTGCTCATCTTGGCGGTTGTAGCAGGCGACGACGTCGACCAGACGGACCCGATCACCGACGCAGACGTCGAGCCACACCCCACCCCGCGAGAGCCAGGATGAACGCCACCACGAAGAAGGTCGCCGTGCTCGGCAGGGTGTTGCCCCAGAAGTTGCCGGGTTGTGCGAGCAGGGCGCCGATGACTCCGCCGGCGACTGCTACGAGCCAGACGGCGAGTGGGATGCGCAGTAGGTTGGCCGAGCGCTGGTTGGTCGAGGTCGTTGTCATGGTTGCTCCTTGGTCGAGTGGTGCCTCTCAGAATTCGTGAGGTCGTCGGCGTTGTCGTCCAACGGCGCGGTGAATGCGCGTCAGACCTGGGTCTGACGGGACGGTCCCCTTCCGGTCGGACGACCGTGCGCCGGACGAGCGCTACCGTTCGCACCAATGCGGTCACTTCCCCGGTCCACCTTCTGGGCACCGCCTTGGGGAGACGTCGTGATTGCCGCGGCGATGACCGGTTACGGCCTCTACGACGTGCTCGCGAACCACGCCTGGGCGGGACGTCCGCTCGTCGACGCCTTGCTGGTGACTGTGATGACGACCTCGCTTGCGTTCCGGCGGGTGGTGCCCATGGCCGTCATGGTCGTTGTCGGGACGTCGCTCGCGGTCGCCGGGGTGCTGTACGGCAGCGCGCAGGCCTGGTCGACGATGTTCCCCTTCATCGTGGCCGTCTACTCGGTGGCCGCCTACCACTCGTCCATCCGTGCGGCGTTGCCGGTGGTGGCGGCCACGATGCTGGTCCGCGACCATTTCGACCCGTTCGTCCGCACTCTGCGCGACCGCGACTTCACGATCACCATCACATTGTTGAGCGTCCTCGCCGGTCTGGAGGGCCGACGGCTCCGACAGCGACAGGTGGTCCTCGACGACCGTGCCGAAACGCTCCGGCGCGAGGAGCAGGCCATCGCCGACGCCGCAGCAGCAGCCGAGCGGGAGAACATCGCCCGCGAGTTGCACGACATCATCTCGCACGGGCTGGGACTGATCGTGCTGCAGGCCGGCGCAGCCGAACAAGTGCTGGCCACCGATCCCGCAGCCGTGAGAGAGGTGCTGTCGTCCATCCGCACCACCGGGCAGGAAGCGGTCGGCGAGTTGGGCGCCATGCTCGGGACGATGCGACAGCGAGCCGAACCGGTCCGTGAGCCCCAACCCACGCTCGACGACATCGGCCGACTCGTCGAGCGCTCTCGCCGCGCAGGCGCCGACGTCACATTGGCGCTCCGCCTCGGCGGTCCACCACCATCCGCGGCGCTGCAGGTGTCGGCCTACCGTGTCGCTCAAGAAGCGCTCACGAACGCCTTCAAACACGCGCCGGGCGCCCGCGTCGACGTATGCGTGGCCTCGACCGACCGCCAACTCGAAGTGCACGTCATCGACAACGGAACAGCATCCCGCGCGACGGTCGGCAGCCGGCGCGGGCTCGCCGGGCTCGCCGAGCGGGTGTCGGTGTTCGGCGGCTCGTTCCACGCCGGTCCCCGCACCGAGGGCGGCTGGAAGGTCCTTGCGACATTCCCGATGCGGCGATGAACGGCCACCCAAGCGACCCGCGACCGATCACCGTGGTGATCGCCGACGACCAGACCATGGTGCGCAGCGGACTGCGCATGATCCTCGACGCGCAGGACGGCATCGAAGTTGTTGGCGAGGCGGCCGACGGTGCCGCCGCGATCAAACTCGTCGAGGAGCTCGATCCCGACGTGGTGCTGATGGACATCCGCATGCCCGTGCTCGACGGCATCGCCGCCACCAAACAACTGGTCGCCAGCGGCTCCAGGACCCGCATCCTCGTTCTCACCACCTACGCAGTCGACGAGAACGTCTACGACGCGCTCCGCGCCGGTGCCGCAGGGTTCTTCGCCAAGACCGACCACCCCGACCACATCGTCAACGCGGTCCGCTCCGCCACCGACGTCGATCGTCAGCTCGGACCCGGGGTCACCGAGCTGCTCCTTCAACAGTTCCTCGCCGCCGGCACTCCGCGAATCGCCCCACCAGAACCGGCCGAGCTTCGTCTGCTCACCGAACGCGAACGAGAGATCCTCGTGCTCATCGGCATCGGTCGCAACAACACCGAGATTGGCCACCAGCTCCTCATCGGCGAATCAACCGTCAAGACCCACATCACCCGGATCTTCTCCAAGCTGCATCTGCGCGACAGAGTGCACGCCGTCGTGTACTGCTATACGCACGCGCTCGTGCCGCCCGAGGGATGATCTCTTCCGGGGTCGTGCACTGAACCGATAGTCAGGACAGGCCGGCTTCCCTGGCCTTGAGCACTGCTTCGGTACGGTCGGCGACAGCGAGCTTGGTGAGTACGTTCGACACGTGGTTGCGGACGGTCTTCGGTCGGATTCCGAGGATGCGGCCGATCTCGGGGTTGTGAAGGCCGCGGCCGAGCAGCCCGAGAACCTCGCGCTCGCGGTCGGTCAGCTCGGGGAACAGTCGAGCGCTGGACTGGTGAGGATTCGCGAAGTAGCCGAGCACTCGTTCTGCGAGTCCTGGGCCGAAGACCGCGTCTCCGCGGGCGACCGACCGGACGGCCCGGACCACGTCGGACGGGTCGCTGCCTTTCAGGACGTAACCGCGTGCTCCGGCGCGTACCGCAGCGAACACGGTGTCGTCGTCGTCGGACATGCTCACGACGAGAACGGCGAGATGCGGCGTGGAGGCGACGAGGCGCTTCTCGGCCTCGGTGTCGATCCGGGCGATCAAGCGCTGGGCCTGTGAGCTCCATGGCAACGACACCGGCTCGGACAAGCGCTACCACCGCTACGCCGACCCGCGGATGCTGCCGCCTCCGGGCATCTACCCGGAGAGAGTCGCCGTGGTGGGCTCCGGAGTGGCCGGGCTCACCGTGGCCCACGACCTTTCCCGCGCCGGCTACAAGGTGACGGTGTTCGAGGCCGGGCCGGTCCCGGGCGGCATGCTGATGCTGGGCGTGCCCCTCTACCGCCTGCCCCGGGAGCTGGTGAAGGCGGAGATCGACGCCATCCTCTCGCTCGGGGTGGAGCTGCGCCTCAACACGCCGGTGGGCCGCCCGGGCACCACGCTCTCGGACCTCCGGAAGGAGGGCTTCGCCGCCTTCTTCCTCGGCGCCGGCCTGCAGGCGAGCCGCCAGCTGGACATTCCGGGAGCGAACCAGCCCGGGGTGATGCATGGGCTCGAGATCCTCAAGCTGGTGAATCTCGGCCAGAAGGTGGAGATCGGCCCGCGGGTGGTGGTGGTGGGCGGCGGCAACGTGGCTTTCGACGTCGCCCGCACGGCGCTGCGTACCACCGAGGACGACGAGGCCGAGGGCTTCCGCGTCACCGCCGACGTGGCCCGCACGGCGGCTCGGCGCAGCGGCGTGCGCGAAACGCACATCGTCTGTCTCGAGTCCCGCGAGGAGATGCCGGCGGACGCCATCGAGATCGAGGAAGGCTTGCACGAAGGCCTCGAGCTCCACACCTCCCTCGGCCCCCGCCGCATTCTCGGCGACGGCCGGGTGACGGGCATCGAGTTCGCCCGCTGCCTCGCGGTGTTCGACTCCGAGCGACGCTTCAACCCGCAGTTCGACGAGAGCCAGACCGAAGTTCTGGAATGCGACACGGTGATCTTCGCCGTGGGCCAGCGAGCGGACTTCGGCTTTCTCACCCCGGAAGACCGCATCGAGCTGACGGATCGGGGCCTGATCAAGGCCAACCCCGAGACTTTCCAGACCAGCCGGCCGGATGTTTTCGCCGGCGGCGACGTGGTGCTCGGGCCTCGCCTGTTCATCGACGCCATCGCTTCGGCCCAGGTGGCGGCGCGGTCGATCCACGACTACCTGCGCAAGACCACCACCACCGTCGAGCTGGTGTCCGAGTGGCAGCCCGCCACCTACACCATGGCTCAAGACTGGGAGATCACCGAGCGGCGGCTGCCGGCCTCCAAGGCTCCCTCCCCGGCCGAGCTCGCGAGCGCCGGCAACGACCTGGTGGAGGAGAACTACTCCGAGCGGGAGGCTCGCCGCCAGGCGGAACGCTGCCTGCGTTGCGACGTGCAGACCTGGTTCGAGGCGCCGCTGTGCATCGCCTGCAACGGCTGCGTGGATGTTTGCCCGGACGATTGTCTGCACCTGGTGGGGCTTTCGCAGGTGGCCCAGGACAACCGCCTGGCGACGCTCGCTCAGGCTCAGCTGGGGCTCGACCCGGAGGCGCTGAAGCAGTTCGAGCCCGCCGAGCTCGATGCCCTCGGCGGGGTGATGCTCAAAGACGAAACGGCCTGCATCCGCTGCTCGATGTGCGCCACTCGCTGCCCCACTCACGCTTTCAGCATGCGGCGGTTCGTTTTCCACCGCGAGCTCGCGGTGGCCGACGAGCCCAACCCGAGCCTGGCGTACTGAGGCTCGGCACGGAGGCCTCATCATGGCCACCTTCCCCAACTGGAACGGGCACAACGCCCTGCGCCGGAGGCTGATCCAGATCGGCTTTCTCGGCGTCTTCGTTCTGCTGCCCTGCTTCGACCTCTTCCGCTTCGACTTCGGCGCCGGCCGCCTGCACTTCTTCGGCCGCGAGATCTGGCTGGACGAATGGGCTCTGCTCTGGCTGGCCCTGATGCTCGCGATGTGGCTGATCGGCGCCTTGTCGCTGCTCTTCGGCCGCGTCTACTGCGCCTACGCCTGCCCGCAGATGGTCTTCACCGAGCTCGCCCACGACCTCGACGCCCTGGGCAAGCGACTCACCCGCGGCCTCGACCGCAAGCTGCGGGAGCGCGTGGCCCGGGCCATCTCGCTGACCTTGCTCGGCGTGCTCGCGGTGCTCGCTTCGGTCGTCTTCCTCGGCTACTTCGCGCCCTTGGGCGAGGTCTTCGGCCGCCTCGCGCGGCTGGATGTCGGGCTCTGGCTCGGCCTGGTGGGCGCCACCACGGCGCTCGTGACCTTCCTCGACTTCGCCTTCGTGCGCGAGCGCTTCTGCCGCTCCGCCTGCCCCTACGGCCTGCTCCAGGGGCTGCTCGAGGACGGCCGCAGCCTGCACGTGGCTTTCGACGAATCGACCGGCCCGTGCATCGAATGCAAGGCCTGCGTGCGGGTCTGCCCGATGGAGATCGACATCCGCCAGGGCGCCTTCCAGATCGAATGCACCCGCTGCGGCACTTGCATCGACGCCTGCTCCCACGTGCTGGGCAAGCTGAAGCCGGCGCGCCCCAGCCTGCTGGCTTTCCGCCTGCCGGGCATGAGCCTGCGCTCTCTCGACGCCAAGCGGGTCCTGGTCGCCTTCGCCACGCTCGGCTTCGCGGTGGCCTTCGGCCTCGCCCTGATGAGGAGGGATCTGCTGGCCTTCCAGCTCTCTCCGGTCTACACCGAGGCCGCAGCAGCACCCACCGTGGCGGAGTCCCGCTTCTTGCTGCGGGCGGCCAACCGCGGCAACGATCCGGTGGCGCTCTCCGTGCGCCCCGAGGGCTTGCCCCACGAGGCCGAAGTGCTGGGCCTGGAAGATCCCACGGTGCCGGCCGGCACGGAGCGTCGCTTCGAGCTTGTGGTTCGGGTGCCGATTGCCGAAGTGAGCTCTACGGTGACGCCGTTTACCTGGATCGTCGAGGGCGGAGGAGAAGAACAGCGCTTCGCCGCAGCCCTCCTCGCCCACCGAAAGCGAGACGCGACATGAGGATCCCCAAGCACTCCTTCTTCCTGCGCGAGGGCCGAACGCTCCAGGTGCTGTTCTGGGCGATGAGCGCCCTCTTCATCGCCATCATGATCTGGACCTGGGTGGCCTCGACCCGAGCCCATCCCGTGCTGCTCGACCTCGAGACCGGCAAGCCGGTGGGCCAGAAGCCCGTCCTCTGAGCCGCGGATGCCAGCTCTCGCCTTGGCCGGCCCGGTGGCTGCCTCGCCCTACCAGGCGCCGCCGCTGCCCCTCTGTCACCACTGCGGCCTGCCGCTCGGCCGGCGCCAACGACAGACCGGAGATTCCTACTGTTGCACCGGTTGCGCCCTCGCCCACCGGGTGACCGGCGGAGCCGAGGGCCATGGCCGGGCCACCGGCCTTCTGATGGCGGTCGGCGTGGGGGCCTTTCTGGCCATGAACGTGATGATGCTCTCCTTCGTCCTCTACTCGGACGGCGGCGAGTCGGACCAGGCGAGCGGCGAGGCCTGGGTGCGCTGGGCCCTGCTGCTTCTGGCCACGCCGGCGCTGGTGCTCTTGGGCGGGCCGTTCCTAGGCCGAGGCCTGACGAGCCTGCGCGAGCGCCGCCTCGATACCGACGCGCTGATCCTGGTGGGCGTCTCCGCCGCCTACCTGCTCTCGGCGCGTTCGGTCTTGCTCGGCCACGGCCCGCTCTATCTCGACACGGCGATGGGCATCCTGCTCTTCGTCACCCTCGGCCGCTATCTCGAGGCCGCCGCCCGGGCGAGGACGACCGACGCCCTCCAGACCCTGGTGCAGCAGATGCCGGTCACGGCGTGCCGGGTGGACGCCCGGGGCGAGGAAAGGCAGGTGGCGATCGCCGAGCTCGCGGCCGGGGACCGCGTGCGCGTGCGGCCCGGCGAGCGCATTCCCGCCGACGGCAGGGTGGAAGCGGGCGAAGCGAGCGTCTCCCAGGCCGAGATCACCGGCGAGCCAGCGCCGCTCTACTGCCGCCCGGGCTCGACGGTGGCTGCCTGCACCCTGAACCTCGACGGCGACTTGATCCTCACCGTGGCCCGCACCGGCAGCGAAACCACGGTGGCGCGCATCCTCCGCCTGGTCGAAGAAGCCCGGGCCAGCGGCTACCCGCTCGCGCCGCTGGTGGACCGCGTGGCCGGGCTGTTCGTGCCGCTTGTGGCCCTGGTGGCCCTGGCCACCTTTGGATTCTGGAGCCTGCGAGCCGATACGGGTGTCGCCCTGCTCAACACGCTCTCGGTACTGCTCATCGCCTGCCCCTGCGCCATCGGCATCGCCACCCCGCTGGTGGCCACGGTGGCGGCCGGGCGGGCGGCCTCGGCCGGGGTGCTGGTGCGCTCGGGCCAGCTCTTCGAGCGCCTGGCTCGAGCCCGTAGCGTGTTCTTCGACAAGACCGGCACGCTCACCACCGGCGAAATGCGGGTGACCGCCGCGATCGCCGGGCCGGGCGTCGCGCTCTCGGCTTTGAAGAGCGCCGCGGCGGCCCTGGCCGCCGGCTCAGAGCACCCCGCGTCGCGGGCTCTCCGGGAGCTCGACTCCGGCCCTCGGCCCCGGGTGAGCGGCTTCCGGGCCGTGCCGGGTCGCGGCGTGGAAGGTGAAGTGTGGCTCGACGGCACGGCGCGGCAGGGGAAGCTGGGCAGCGCCGAGCTCATCGCCAGCGTAGGCGCAGCCCTGCCGGAACCCGAGCCGGGCAAGACGCTCGTTCACCTCTCGCTCGACGGCGCCTGGCAAGGCTCCTTCATCCTCGAGGACAAGCCCCGCCCTTCGGCCGGTAGGGCGGTGGCGGCCCTGGCGGCCCGTGGGCTCGGCGTGGAGCTGCTCTCGGGGGACAATGCCGGCTCGGTGGCCGCGTTCGCCGCCGGGATTCCGGGCCTGGCCGCCGCCGCGGGTCTTTCCCCCCAGGACAAGCTCGAGCGCGTGCGTTGCGCCGCCGAGGCCGGCCAGCACCCGATCATGGTGGGCGACGGCATCAACGACGCCCCCGCCCTTTCGAGCGCCGCCGTGGCCGTGACCCTCGCCTCCGGCACGGACCTCGCCCGCGAGCTCGCCGACGTGACGCTTCTCGGGGGGGACCTCTCGCGCCTGCCCTGGCTGATCACCCTCGCCGAGCGGACTCTCGCAATCGCCCGCGGCAACTTGATCTGGGCCTTCTCTTACAACTCGATCGGCATCGGCCTCGCCGTGGCCGGGCTGCTTCACCCTCTGTTCGGCGCCGTGGGCATGGTGGCCTCGAGCCTCCTGGTGGTCTTGCGCTCGCAGCGCCTGGCCCGCTTTCCCCTGCCCCAGGAGTCGCCATGAACCCTTCCTCCTGGCTGCTCGCCGCCTCGCTCACTTTCGCCGCTTCCATCCACTGCGTGGGCATGTGCGGGGGCTTCGTGCTGGCGGTGGGAGCCCTGCGGGGAGGACGGCCCCTGCGCCAGTTCCTCGACCATCTCCTGCTCCAACTAGGCAAGGCTTCCACCTACGCTTTTCTGGGAGCCCTCGCCGGCAGCTTCGGCGCGGCGCTCTACCACCACCCGGCCTTCCAATGGGGAGAGCGGGTGCTGGCCCTGGTGACCGGGCTCGCCCTGGCCCTTGCCGGGCTCACCCTGCTGGGCCAGAGGAGCGGCCGCCCGGGAGCGCTGAGCCGCACGATCTCCCAGGCCTGGGGGCGGTTCGTGGGGCCGCTCCTGGCCGAACGCCCGGCCGGCGGCTCGCTGGTGGTGGGCCTGGCCATGGGGCTCGCGCTGCTCGTGACCGGCGGGGCGTTCAAGATCGCGGCCGTGCCCTTCCACTACTGGACGCCCGACGCGTACCAGGGCTCGCCCACGCCCGTCACAGGCTATCTGTCGGTGGGGCCCAAGGTGGCGGCCTTCGCCTTGCTGCTGCGTCTCCTCGTGGAGGCGCTGGGGCCGCTCCGCGCGGAGTGGGGGGTGCTCCTGGGGATCCTCGCCGCGGTGACCATGACCCTGGGCAACCTGTCGGCGCTGGGCCAGGACAACATCAAGCGGATGCTGGCCTACAGCTCCATCGCGCACACCGGCTACATCATGGTGGGTCTCACCGTGTTCGCCGCCGCCAACGACCCGACCGTCCAGGCGGACGGGCTCCAGGGCGTGCTGTTCTACTCCCTGGCGTACGCGTTCATGAACCTGGGCGCGTTCGCCTGCGTGGCGGCGCTCCAGCGTCGGCCGGGCGTGACGAGCCAGATCGGCACCTTCGCCGGGCTCGGCCGCCGGGCGCCGCTCCTGGGCATCACCATGACCCTGTTCCTGCTGTCGCTCGTGGGCATCCCGCCCACCGCCGGCTTCTTCGCCAAGGCCGTCATCGTCATCTCCGCCGTCGAGGGCGGTGGCTGGCTGACCGTGCTCGCCGTGATCATGATGCTCAACGCGGCCGCGGCCGCCTTCTACTACCTGCGGGTGGTGGTGGTGATGTACATGCGCG
>CALMKX010000068.1 GCA_937867335.1 uncultured Acidobacteriota bacterium | reverse complement strand
AATCGTCCCCACGTTCACATGGGGCTTCACCCGCTCAAACTTCTGCTTTGCCATGACGACCGAACCCTTATCTCTATCTTGAAGTCACGAAGCGAAGTCGAAGATTCACTCATCCAACTCTGGAGCCCACGACCGGATTTGAACCGGTGACCCCTTCCTTACCAAGGAAGTGCTCTACCCCTGAGCCACGTGGGCTGACGATCTACCGCAGCTTGACTCTTCCCCGGACGGGGAGAGCACCCGCAGAGAAACCCTGCGAGTCTAGTACGACCGCAAGCGCCCTGTAAAGCCCCTGGCGACAGGAAACTGTGCTCCCTAAGCCACGGAGCTGCCGGAGGACGCCGGAGTATCGCACAGCGGCGCAGCCCTGGCAAGGGTCCGCGAAGAGGTGGCGGGCAACCGGTCCTCGAGCCGCCCGCATGCGGCCTAAGGCTTTTCAGCAGAACGAGTTGGGATGGAGCGGGAGACGGGATTCGAACCCGCGACCAACAGCTTGGAAGGCTGTGACTCTACCCCTGAGTTACTCCCGCGAGGGTGATTCCCGACCTGATGCCCGGCACGAGATCGCTACTTCGGGACCAGCCGCTCCGGCCAGCCCGCCCGCCCGAACTCGAGTCGCCGGAAAGGCGGCGGCAAGCAGGGTGATGGTGGAGGCGGATGGATTTGAACCACCGTAGGGCTTAGCCCGGCAGATTTACAGTCTGCTGCCATTGACCGCTCGGCCACGCCTCCAAGGAACCCTGTCAAAGAAGCACTGCTACCCGGAACGCCTTGCTGCCCTGCGGAGCCGACACTCGGAATCGAACCGAGGACCTGCTGTTTACAAGACAGCTGCTCTACCTCTGAGCTATGCCGGCAGACTCCGGCTGCGGGCGAAATTCTAGCCCAGCGTTGCGAGCGGCAGCAAGTTTGTGCCTCGAGCCCCGCCTGAGGAGCCCAAGGTTGCCTCCTGGGCCGTGCCCGACTCGCCCCGCTTAGGTGGCGTCGGCCTCGGCCTCTTCGGCCGGCGCTCCTCCCTGGCGGGCGAGGTACTGCTCTACGTGCAGCAGGCCGGTCTCGCCGGCCCGGCGCACCACACGCAGCAGCGCGCTCATGCTCGACTCCTCCTCCTGCTGCTCGACCACGAACCAGTCGAGGAAGCGCTGGGCGGCGTGGTGGTTCTCCTTGCGTGCGAGGTCGACGAGGTTCGAAATGCTCTCGGTGACCTTCTCCTCCCCGGCGAGAGCCAAAGCCACGGCGTCTTCGGCGGCCTTGAACTTGCTTTTCGGAGCATGCACCGACGGCATCTCGACGCTCGCCCCCACATCGAGCAGGAAGTGCACGAACTTCATCGCGTGGGTGCGCTCCTCGTCGGCCTGGCGGTAGAAGAACTTGGCGAGTTCGGGCAGCGCCTCTTCGGTGAAATGGTTGGCGATGGCCAGATACTGCATCATCGCGCCGAACTCCATCTGGATCTGTTCAGTGAACGCCTTGGTCAGGTTCTTGGACGGCTTGAGCATGGGGTGGATCCTCCCTGTGCCGATGAGTTTCCGGTGTGGCTTAGCATTCGATCACGTTGGTGGCGAGGCCACCGCGTGAGGTTTCCTTGTACTTGCTCTTCATGTCGGCGCCGGTCTCGCGCATGGTCTTGATCACCTCGTCGAGCGAGACTTTCTGGGTGCCGTCGCCGCGCAACGCGATTCGCGCCGCGTTGATCGCCTTCACCGCGCCCATGGCGTTCCGTTCGATGCAGGGAATCTGCACCAGACCGCCCACCGGGTCGCAGGTGAGGCCGAGATTGTGCTCCATGCCGATCTCGGCAGCGTTCTCCACCTGGATCACCGGCCCGCCCAAAGCCTCCACCAGGCCGGCCGCCGCCATCGAGCAGGCCACCCCCACCTCGCCCTGGCAGCCGACCTCGGCGCCGGAGATCGAGGCGTTCTGCTTATAGAGGATGCCGATGGCGCCGGCGGTGAGCAGGAAGCGGATCACGCCCTCGTCTGAGGCGTGGGCGGTGATCCGCCGGTAGTAGTGGAGTACAGCCGGGATGATGCCGGCGGCGCCGTTGGTGGGGGCGGTCACCACCCGCCCTCCGGCCGCGTTCTCCTCGTTCACGGCCAGGGCCCAGAGGTTCACCCAGTCCAGCACGGTGAGGGGATCGCTGGTCCCGGCTTCGGGGCGGGCGATCAGCTCACGGTAGAGCTTCGGAGCGCGCCGGGCCACCTTGAGCCCGCCTGGCAGCACCCCCTCACGCTGGCAACCGCGCTCCACGCAGGACCGCATCGCCGCCCAGATGCGCAAAAGTCCGGCACGGACCTCCTCTTCACTGCGCCAGCGCTTCTCGTTCTCGAGCGTAATGCCGGCGATGGAAAGGCCGCTCGCCTCGCACAGGCGCAGCAGCTCCTCGCCGGTGGTGTAGGGATAGGGCAGCGCCGTCGCGTCGGGCACCAGGCGGTCGTGGGAGGCATCGTCCTGGTTGACCACGAAGCCGCCGCCCACTGAATAGTAGGTGCGCTCGTCGAGCTGATCGCCAGCCGCGTCGAAGGCCGAGAACACCATGCCGTTCGAGTGCAGCGGCAGCACCTTGCGGCGGTCGAAGACCAGATCCTCCGCGGGATCGAAGGGGATCCGTCGACTACCGAGCAGGTGCAGGCTTCCTTCGCGGCGGATCGCCGCCACTCGCTCGGGTGCCGAGTCCGGCTCGATGTGCTCCGGGGTCTCGCCTTCCAAGCCCATCAGCACCGCGAGGTCGGTGCCGTGGCCTCGGCCCGTCGCCGCCAGGGATCCGTAGAGGATCACCCGTACTCTCGTCGCCTGGCCGAGCTTGCCCTCCCGTTCCAGGCGCTCGAGAAACCGCTTCGCCGCACGCATTGGCCCCACGGTGTGGGAACTCGAAGGCCCGATGCCGATGGTGAAGAGGTCGAAAACGCTGATCGCCATGCCCCCGCCTCCGGCGCGGGATTCTACATGGCGCCCGGAAGCGACTCGCGTCTCGCAGCGGCCCTCGGGCTGCACGCTAAGGATTCAGGAGGCAAGACGCCATGTCGAAAGCCGTCGGCTCGACCCGTGGGAGAGACCACGCCCTGGTTCTGGGCGGCAGCATCGCGGGCCTGCTGGCAGCGCGGGTACTCGCCGAGCGGTTCGCCCGTGTCACCGTGGTGGAGCGGGATCCGCTGCCGCGAGACGCGGAGCCCAGGAAGGGAGTGCCCCAAGGACGCCACGTCCATGTTCTGCTCGCCCGTGGACAGCAGATTGTGGAGCGCTGGTTCCCGGACCTCCTCGCGACGCTACCCAGCGATGGCCTCGTAGGTGCCGACACCGGCGAGCAGTTCTTCTGGCATCACTTCGGCTGCTGGAAGACTCGATTCCGGAGCGGCATCCGCATGCTCTTCGTCTACCGGCCGCATTTCGAGGCGGAAGTAGCCAGGCGGGTGCTCGCCCTGCCGAATGTAGACATGATCGCCGGAGCCGAAGCCCGCGGCCTTCTCGCCGACGGCGAAGGCCGCCGCGTCGTCGGGGCTCGGGTGGCACGCTCGACCGAGGGTGGCGGCACGGAGGACATCGCCGCCGACCTGGTGGTGGACGCCACCGGCCGCGGCTCGCAAACGCCGCAGTGGCTGCGGGAGCTCGGCCTGCCGGCGCCACGCGAATCGGAGGTGGAGATCCACGTCGGCTATTCGAGCCGGATCTATCGCTTCCAGCCGGAGCCCCGGCCGTGGCAGAGCCTGTTCGTGGTGCCTCGCCCCCCCGACACGCGGGCGGCGGCGGTGTTCCCGATCGGCCCGGATCGCTGGGTGGTGACCCTCGCCGGCTGGCTCGCCGACTACCCTCCGGTCGACCCGGACGGCTATCTGGGCTTCGCTCGCAGCCTGCCGGTTCCGGAGGTCGCTGCAGCGCTCGAAGGGGCCAGCCCCCTCACCTCGGCGGTGCCTCATCGGTTCCCGTCCAGCCGGCGCCGGCACTACGAAAGGCTGAGGCCGGCACCGGAGGGGCTGGTGGTGATGGGCGATGCCCTGTGCAGCTTCAACCCGGTCTACGGCCAGGGGATGACCCTCGCGACTCTCCATGCTCAGGCCTTGGAGGAGTCCCTCGGCAGGGCGGGAACCACTCCGGCTGACCTCTGCCGGCGCTACCACCGCCTGGCCGCCAAGGCGAGCGACGTTCCCTGGCAGCTCGCCACCGGGGAGGATTTCCGCTACGCCAAGGCGAAGGGTCGCCGGCCTTTCGGAACCCGCTGGGTCAACGCCTATGTGGGCCGTGTGCACCTGGCCGCTTCGAGCGATCCGGCGGTGGCCCAGGCCTTCTTCCGGGTGCTGCACCTGCTGAGTCCACCGGCGCTGCTGTTCCGGCCGGACATCCCGTTTCGCCTCCTGCGCCACGCCCTGCGAGGAAGCGCGGAGCGGGAATAGCCGGTTGTTATACTGAGCGGACGGCGATCCGGCTCCAGAGATCCTGCCGGTTTCGAGCCGACGCCTCCCGCCTGCACCCTAGGAGAACTTGCAACTCATGAGCTCATCCCCGAACGACGACCACCCTCACCGGGTCCTGATCCTGGGCTCCGGTCCGGCCGGGCTCACGGCCGCGCTCTACGCGGCGCGCGCCGAGATGGCCCCGCTGGTGATCGAGGGCTTCCAGCCCGGCGGCCAGCTGACCATCACCACCGAAGTCGAGAACTACCCGGGCTTCCCCGAAGGCATCCTCGGCCCCGAGCTGATGGACCGCATGCGCGAGCAGGCCCGGCGGTTCGGCGCCCAGGTGCGCTTCGAGGCGGCCGTGGAAGTGGACCTCTCTGGACCGCCGTTCACGGTCAAGACGGACGAAAACACCTACCGCGCCGAGACTCTGATCATCGCCACCGGCGCCTCGGCGAAGCTGCTGAACCTGCCCTCGGAATCCGAGCTGATGGGCTACGGTGTCTCCGCCTGCGCCACCTGCGACGGCTTCTTCTTCAAGGGCAAGGAGCTGGTGGTGGTGGGCGGCGGCGACACCGCCATGGAAGAGGCCCACTACCTCACCCGTTTCGCCACCAAGGTGACTGTGGTGCACCGGCGAGACGAGCTCCGGGCCTCGAAGATCATGCAAGAACGGGCGATGGCCAACGAGAAGATCGCCTGGGCCTGGAACAGCGAGGTGGTGGAGGTGCTGGGTAGCCGCGATACCGGCGTCAAGGGCGTTCGGCTGCGCGACACCCGCACCGGCGAGGAGCGGGAAATGGCCACCGACGGCGTCTTCGTCGCTATCGGCCACCAGCCCAATACCGCGATCTTCGCCGGCAAGCTGGCCATGAACGAGCAGGGCTACCTCTTGGTCCAGGAGCCCACCAGCCGAACCTCGATCGCGGGGGTCTTCGCTTGCGGCGACGCCATGGACCCGAGCTACCGCCAGGCGATCACTGCCGCCGGCAGCGGCTGCAAGGCCGCCCTGGATGCCGAGCGCTGGCTGGAGAGTCGAGACTGATGGCCGGCCACCGACCGCGAACCCTGGGCGAATTGCGAGCGAGCGGCTATCAGCCTCGCTCGGTGAAGCAAGAAATCCGCGACAACCTGCGCCTCGAGCTTGCGGCCGACCGCAAGCTCTTCCCCGGCCTTCTGGGCTACGACCGCACGGTGATCCCGAGCGTGATCAACGCCCTTCTGGCCGGGCACGATTTCATCCTGCTCGGCCTGCGCGGCCAGGCGAAGACTCGCCTCCTGCGCAGCCTGGTGAGCTTGCTGGATGCCGAGGTTCCGGTGCTCGCCGGCAGCGAGCTCAACGAGGACCCGATGGCGCCCATCTCGGTGCCCGGCCAGCGCTTGGTGGTCGAAGCCGGAGACGACGCGCCGGTCGCCTGGATGAACCGCGAGGAGCGCTACAACGAGAAGCTCGCCACCCCGGACGTGTCGATCGCCGACCTTCTGGGCGACATCGACCCGATCAAAGCCGCTACCCGCAAGCTCACCTTCGCGGACCCGGAGGTGATCCACTTCGGCATCGTGCCGCGCACCAACCGCGGCATCTTCGCCATCAACGAGCTGCCGGACCTCGCTCCGCGCATCCAGGTGGGCCTGTTCAACATCCTCGAGGAGCGGGACCTGCAGATCCGCGGCTTCCCGGTGCGCATCCCCCTCGACTTGCTGATGGTCTTCTCGGCCAACCCGGAGGACTACACCAACCGCGGCTCGATCATCACGCCGCTCAAGGACCGTATCGCCTCGCAGATCCTCACCCACTACCCGCCGGACGCCTCGGTGGCGGCCGAGATCACCCGCCAGGAGGCCTGGACCGATCGCGAGAACGCTACCGTCGTCGTGCCGGAGGTGGTGCGGCTGCTGATCGAGGAGATCAGCTTTGCCGCGCGGGAAAGCGAGCTGGTGGACCAGAGCTCCGGCGTTTCGGCCCGGGTGTCGATCTCCGCCCTCGAGCTTCTGACCTCGAACCTCGAACGCCGGGCCCTCGCCACCCGAGAGACGGCGGTGTGGCCGCGGCTTGCGGACCTGCAGATGGTGCTGCCCGCGATCACCGGCAAGGTGGAGATGGTCTACGAAGGCGAGCAGCAGGGAGCCGAGGTGGTGGCCAGGCGGCTGATCGGCGAGGCCGTGAAGCGGCTCTTCGATCGCACCTTCCCGGAGGTGGGGCGCGATCCGGGCTCAAGCTCCGAAGACGACCGCGGGCCCTACCCGCCGATCCTCGCCTGGTTCGCCGACGGCAACAGCCTCACCCTTTCGGACGAGACCTCCTTCGCCACCCACCAGGCGGAGCTCGCGAAGGTGCCGGGCCTCCTCGAGCTCGGGCGGCGGCTGGGCTCCTCCACCGAGGAGCGGGCCCTCGGCGCCGAGGTGGTCCTCGAGGGCCTGCACCAGCACCTCAAGCTCGCCCGCCAGGACCTCGACAGCCAGGTCTCCTACAAGGAGCTGGTGAAGTTCCAGCTGGTGAAGAAGCGCCCGGTACGGGGAGGAAGCGGCATCAACTGAGGCCACCGCCATGCGCCACCGCTACTTCTACCTCGATCCCGAGCTACTGCGCTCGCTGCTGGCCCAGCTCGACCTGCTGCGGCTGTTCAACCAGTTGCTCCTGGCGAGCGGCGGCGACGTCAACGAGGCGATGGACTGGATGCGCGAACTGCAGGCCCAGGGCTACATCGACGAAGCGGTGGACCTCGAGGCCTTCTTCGCGAGCCTCGAGCAGCAGCGGTTGATCCAGAGCGACGACGAAGGCCGTGCCGTGCTCACTTCGGCCGGCGAGCGGCGCATCCGCCAATCGGCCTTCGAGGACCTCTTCGGTAGCCTCGGCAAGAGTGGCCCCGGCTACCATCCGGTGCACTCGGCCGGCGACGGCATCGAGCGCCTGCCCGAGACCCGCAGCTTCGAGTTCGGCGACGACCTGCAGCATCTCGATGCCCCGCGCACGCTCCAGAACGCCCTGCGCCGCACCTTCGGCGATCTCGCCCTGGCCGAGGAAGACCTCGAGATTCACGAGACCGAGCACCTCACCAGCTGCGCCACGGTGGTGGCGATCGACATCAGCCACTCGATGATCCTCTACGGTGAGGACCGCATCACCCCGGCCAAGAAAGTGGCACTGGCCTTGACCGAGCTGATCACCACCAAGTACCCCAAGGACCACCTCTCGGTGATCCTCTTCGGGGACCGCGCCGAACCGGTTCCCCTCTCGGATTTGCCCTACATCCAGGCCGGCCCCTACCACACCAACACCCGCGAGGCCCTGCAGCTGGCCCGCGGGCTACTCTCCCGCCAGAAGCAGCCCAACAAGCAGATCTTCCTGGTCACCGACGGCAAGCCCTCGGCGATCACCGAGAACGGCCGGGTGTACAAGAACCCGTTCGGCCTCGATATGCGCATCGTCAACCTCACCCTCGAGGAAGCCGACGTCTGCCGCCGCCAGAAGGTGGTGATCACCACTTTCATGCTGGCCACGGACCCGATGTTGACCGACTTCGTCGAGAAGCTCACCCAGATCAACCGCGGCCGCGCCTACTTCGCCTCGCCCTACAACCTGGGCGAGTTCATCCTCACCGACTACATCAAGAACCGCCGCAAGACGGTGCGCTAGGCTTGCCCGAGTCATAGGGATGACTCATACTGAGTCGTTCCCGACTCAGTCTCGGGACGGGAGGCGCCCCATGCTGGCTCAGCTGACCATCCGCGGCTTCGAGCCCGAGCTCGAAGCGAAAATCCAGGAAGTGGCCCGCCGCGAGCGGATCTCGCTCAACAAGGCGGTGCTCAAACTGCTGAGGCGCGGCGCCGGCCTCGAAGCCCCCGAACCCAAGCAGGACGTGATCGGCAACTCGCTCGACTGGTTCATCGGCTCGGGAACGGAAGAGGACCTTCGGGTGGTCCAGGAAGCTGAGGAGTGGTTCGAGCGGATCGACGAGGAACTGTGGAAGTGAGGGTTCTTCTCGACACCAGCGCCTACTCCCTCCTGCTCGACGGCCATGCAGCGATGGGCTATCGAATTCGCACAGCCGCCGAGATCCAGCTTCCGCTGATCGTGATCGGCGAGCTCTTGTGCGGCTATCGCAAGGGGACCCGTCTCCGGGAGAACCTGGAAAAACTGGAGCGCTTCCTGGCGGGCCCGCGAGTCGTCCAGCCGGAGCTGACTCGCGAAACCGCGGACCGCTACAGCCGGATCTACGAAACCCTCCGGCGCAAGGGCCGGCCGATTCCCACCAACGACATGTGGATCGCCGCCCACGCCATGGAAACCGGTGCCGAGCTGCTGTCCTTCGACCGTCACTTCGAGCTGGTAGACGGCCTCGCCTGGACCCACCCCGGAGCCTGAGCCAGCGGGACCTGCGCGTCCGGGCCGGCGCCTTCTCCCGGCTCCACGGCCGCGCCGGGCTAGAATCGCCCACCGGGGGCGGATCTCCGCGGCGGGGAGAGTTTCCCCGGCGCACCGAAGCACCACCGCCCTCGAGGAGGATCCACCATGAAGCGACTCGCTCTTGCCCTCTGCCTCGCCTGCGTTCCCTTCGTCGCCCTGGCGGCGGGCTCCGCCGAGCCGACCCGCACCGTGGAGGGCGACATCGCCCTGGCCGACGCCAATTCGCTCGAAATCAAGGTACCCGTGGGCGATCTCCACATCACCGGCACCGGCGGAGACCGGGTGAAGGCCCACCTCGAAATCCACTGCAAGGCCCCGAGCGACACGAGTTGCCAGCAGGCGGCGGCGAAGATCTCGCTCGACTCGCGCAACCGCGGCGGCGAGCTGCTGCTCCAGGTGGCGGGTTTCCCCAAGCTCGGGGACCACGGCGTGAGCGTGGTGCTCAAGGTGGAAGTGCCCCGCGCCGTGCGGCTGGACACCAACGTCGGCGTGGGCGACACCGAGTGCGCCGGCATGGTGGGCGATCTCGAGCTGGGCGCCGGGGTGGGAGATGTCTCGATCACCGCCGACAAGTCGAAGGTGCACGTGGTGGAGCTCGATTCCGGCGTGGGAGACGTGGTGCTGCTGGTGGACGGCGGCCGGGTGGAGGGTTCGGGCCTGGTAGGCAAGGGGCTCGACTGGAGCCAGGGCAAGGGCGCCGCGAAGGTGGAAGTGGACACCGGCGTGGGCGATATCACCGTCAAGTTGGACTGAGCTCTCGCTTGCCCGCGGCCCCGCCACCGCTCGCCCACGTGGTGCTGGTCGAGCCCGAGATCCACTGGAACACCGGCAACGCCGGCCGCAGCTGCCTGGCCCTGGGGGCTCAGCTCCACCTGGTAGCGCCGCTCGGCTTCTCGCTCGACGAACGGGAGGTGCGGCGCGCCGGTCTGGACTACTGGGAGTGGGTCCAGCCGCGCCTGTGGCCGGGCTGGAACGAGTTCGAGGGCGCCCTTCCCGGCCTCGGTGAGCCCTTCTTCTTCTCCGCCGAGGCCGAGCGGTCGTTCTGGGACGTCGCCTTTCCCGCCTCGCCGGTGCTGATCTTCGGCCGCGAGAGTGTTGGCCTCTCCGCGGCGCTTCGCGAGCGCTACCGCGACCGCCTGCTGCGCCTGCCGATGCTCGACGCCCGGGCCCGCTCGCTCAACCTCTCAACCAGCGTCGCCGTGGCCCTTTACGAGGTGCTCCGCCAACGGGGCCTCGGCGTCCTCGAGAGCTGAGCCCCAGCCACCCCCCCCGGGCGTCTCGAGGATCAGCCGGTCTCCGGGCCCCACCTCCCGGGCAGCGATCGCCCCCAGCTCCTCCACCGAGCCGTCCGCCCGCAAAAGCCGCTGGCGGCCGGGCGCACCCGCATCGCCCCCCTCGAGGCCGAACGGGCCGCGCCGCCGGTTCTGGGAGAGGATCGACAACGACAGCGACGCCAGGAAGAGGAGCTCGCGCACCACGCCGTCGCCCCCGGGCCAGCGACCGGCGCCGCCCGAGCCCCGGCGCACGGCGAAGCGCTCGAGGCGCACGGGATAGCGCTGCTCGAGCACCTCGGGGTCGGTGATGCGGGTATTGGTCATGTGCGAGTGGACGGCCGAAGCGCCGGCGAAGCCCGGGCCGGCGCCGCAGCCCCCGGCCACCGTCTCGTAGTAGGCCAGGCGCTGGTTGCCGAACAGCACGTTGTTCATGGTGCCCTGGCTGGCGGCAGACAGGCGGAAGACCTTGAGCAGCAGGTTCACCAGGCGCTGGCTGGTTTCGACGTTGCCCCCCACCACCGCCGGGCAGAGGGCCGGATCGGCCTGGAACGGCGGGTTGAGCAGGCCGGGAGGCAGCACCAGCTCCACCGGCTCGAGCAACCCTTCGTTGAGCGGCAGGGGCTGGGCCAGGAGCAGCCTCAGCAGGTAGAGCACGGCGCTTCTCACCACCGCTTCGGGCGCGTTGAGGTTGCCGGGGTGAACACCGGAGCTGCCCGTGAAGTCGAGCTTCAGCCGGCCCGCTCGCACTCCGAGCGCCACCTGGAGCACGGCCCCGTCGTCGAGCTCTTCGGCCTCGCTGCGGCTCAGGTCGCCCAGCTTGGAAAGGGCCTGGCGCACCCGCTCGCCGGCCGCGCCCGCGAGGCGGCCCATCATCTCGGCCACACGCTCGTCGCCACAGCGCTCCGCAAGGCCCGCCAGCGCCCGCACGCCCCGCTGGTTGGCCGCCACGGCGGCGGCGAGGTCCGCGAGGTTCTCGTCCACGTTGCGCGAAGGGTAGGGCGGCGCCGAGAGCAGCTGTCGCATCGCCGGCCAGCGAGCCTCGCCGGCCTCGACCAGGCGGAACGGCGGGATCACCACCCCCTCCTCCACCAAGCGGCTGGCACCCGGCGGCATCGAGCCGGGCCGGATGCCGCCGATCTCGGCGTGGTGGGCGCGGCTGGCCACATGGCCGAGAAGGCGGCCAGCGGCCGAATGGACCGGCGTGATCACGGTGACATCCGGCAGATGCGAGCCGCCGAAGGCCGGATGGTTGGTGACCACCACGTCGCCGGGGGCGAGCGGCAGCGCCTGCCGCACCTTGCGCACGCACAGCCCGAGGGCCCCCAGATGCACCGGGATATGGGGAGCGTTCGCCACCAGCCGCCCCTCGGCATCGAGCAGGCCGCAGGAGAAGTCCAGGCGTTCCTTGACGTTGGTAGAGCGCGCCGTGCGTCGCAGCATCTCCCCCATCTCCGAAGCGATCGCTTCGAAACGATGGGTGAAGAGCTCGAGCTCGACGGCGGCGGGGCGGTGGCTCATGGATTGAGCTCTGGCGGGTAGTCCAGGTGGATCGGGCTCGAATGGACTGGAAGAGTCTCGATCCGAATACGACGGAGTCACTCTCCGACCCGAGCGAGAGCCTCTTCCCGAACTGACTCTGTCAGATACAGTCCCGACCTCTCCAGCTCCGAGAGAATGGGCCGCGCCCGGGCAATCAAACCCTTCTTTCTAGCTCGAAGGACGATGCCGACCGTGCCGATCACGGGCAGTCCGAGCACCTGCGCGCATCGGCGAGCCGCTCGGTCGTCCAGCACGGCCCTCGAGCCAGGGCGCTCGGCGACCGCGGTCAGGACCTGGGACTCGCCGAGGCCGAGGTCCCATGCTTCAACTCGCGGCAAGATCGCAGGCACCCCGAAGTATCGAGTCCTATCGACCCTGGCCAACTCGCCGACCAAGGCTGCTCCTTCCGGCCCAGCCGCTACTTCGCTTGCCACTGCCTCGGGAACCAGCAACTCGTCGCAGAGACCCGCAAGCAGGCCGAGCCGCCTGACCTTGCCCAGGAGGATCAGCGGCGAGGCGTTCAACACCCATCGCCTAGTCATGCTCCAGCTCTTCGACGAGTTCCTCGAGGCTGGCTTGGCTGGCCGGGACTCTGCGCCGGAAGAGCTCTGCCAAGAACTCGGCCCTGCCCAGACCCGCGACTTCCGCGGCCTTCTCCTGCGAGAGCAGGCCCTGGGCGTACCACTGCACGCTTGCGGCGATCCTCATCTCGCGGGCAAGCTCTCGGGGAGAGAGCCGAAGGGCCGAGTAGATGTCGGCCGGCAGGTCGTAAGTCACTGAGGCCACGATTCGCCCTCCTTGGACGCCGCCATCCATGGTAGCAGCGTTTCTGGCCTCCTCAGCCCGCCCTCCCCGCCCGTTCCAGCACCAGCGCCCCGGCCTCGTCTACCCGGCAACTCCAACCGGGTGGCACGAGGGTGGTGCTGTGGGCTTCGAGGACCAGGGCGGGGCCGGCGAAGCGGCTGTCGGCTTGCAGCCGCTCTCGATGATGGAGAGTCGTGGGCAGCCAGCTCCCTCCGAAGCAGACCGGCCGCGGGGCCGGGGGCTCGAGAGCCTGCGCCCGAGCGGCGGATCTAGCGAACGGGCGAGCTTCGGCCGCCGGCGGCGAGGCGACGATCACCCGCAGAGACTCCACCTCGAGCGGACCCTCCGGCGCGTAGCCGTAGATCCCCCGGTAGGCCGCTTCGAAAGCGATTCGGAGCTCTTCGGCGGGGGCCGCCTCGATCGGCAGCGAGCCCTCCTGGCCGACCACCCGCAGGTGGACCAGCCGGCGCCGGGGCGCAAGCTCGAGCCCTTCGCCGGCGGCGGC
>CALMKX010000067.1 GCA_937867335.1 uncultured Acidobacteriota bacterium | reverse complement strand
CTGGTGCAGGCGCAATACCGCTGCTTCTACGAGGAACTGCGCCCTGCGCTGGCGGTAGCCGGGCTCGGGGAAAGCCGAGGGTCGAACTTTCTGCCCCCGGGGGCGTACAGCAGGCCTGAGACCCTCGTCAGCCAGCCCAGAAAGGAGCCCCAGGTGCCCAGCCAACCCCTCCGCAGCCTCTCTCTTGTCGCCTCTCTCGGCCTGCTCGCCGTTCTGCCGGCAGCGGCCCAGTTCCCGGGCGTCACCCTGCCGCCGAGCGGCGACAACCAGCATTCGATCGTCACCCAGTACATCGGCCTGGTAAGCGTGACCGTGGACTACCACAGCCCCGACGTCCACGCCCCGGATGGCGCCGACCGAGCCGGCAAGATCTGGGGCGAGCTGGTTCCCTACGGCCTGGTGAACCTCGGCTTCGGCACCTGCGGAGACCAATGCCCCTGGCGAGGCGGCGCCAACGAGAACACCGTGTTCGCCGTTTCCCACGACGTCAAGGTGCAGGGCAAGCCCCTGGCCGCGGGCTCCTACGGCCTGCACTTCATCCCCGGCAAGGACACTTGGACGGTGGTCTTCTCGAAGAACTACACCTCCTGGGGCAGCTTCAGCTACGACGCCGGGGAGGACGCCTTGCGGGTGGAGGCCAAGCCACGAGCGAACGACTACCATGAGTGGCTCACCTACGAGTTCATCGACCGTCAGCCGGACCGCGCCACGGTGGCCCTGGAGTGGGAGCGCCTCGCGCTACCGCTCGACATCACCGTGGAGAACACCCCGGAGCTCTACGTGGAGAACCTGCGCCGCGAGCTGCGCAACAGCGCCGGCTTCGCCTGGCAGAACTACGTGGCCGCCGCCCGCTACTGCCTGCAGAGCAAGGTCCACCTGGACGAGGGCCTGAAGTGGGCGGAGTACGTGGTGAGCCCGAAAGGGATGGGGCAGGAGAATTTCACCAGCCTGAGCGCCCTCGCCGACCTCCAGGAAGCCAACCAGAAGACGGCCGAGGCAGCCGTCACGCGGGATAAGGCCCTCAACCACCCTACGGCCGGGCCCTTCGACATCCATACCTACGCGCGGCAGCTCCAGGGCATCGGCAAGCAGGCCGAGGCGCTCAAGGTCTTCGAGCTCAACGCCCGGCGGCACCCGGGCGAGTGGCCCATCGAGATGGGCCTCGCCCGTGGTTATGCCGGGGTGGGCAAGAAGCAGGAGGCGATCGAGCACGCCAAGAAGGCCGTGACCCAGGCGCCGGACGACGGTGCGCGCAGGAACGTCGAGTCCTTCCTGAAGCAGCTCGAGGCGAGCCCGGCCAAGGGCTAGCCTCGGCGGCGCGGGGTCCCCGGGGAAGGGGCAGGCACGGGGGGCCTGCCCCTACAAGGCAGAGCCGGCGACTGCGGATTTCTTGCGAATCCCGATTTCGGGCCGAGCTCTCGGCCTCGAGACGAAGGGGCGGCCCCCCGGTGTGCACTCCCCGGGGCCGCCCTCTTCTCGCCCTACAGCGCCACCGAGGTAGCTTCGAACTCGTCCTCGCTCGCCACCAGAGTGCCGCCGGTGCCGGTCACCAGCTTCGGTCGCACGATCACCAGGCATTTGCTCGGTTTGCCCACCATGCTGTACTTCACCTCCAAGGGGGTGCCGGTGTTTCGGCCTTCTTTGGGCCACACCTGGAAAACCACGGCGGCGCAGGTGTTGGTGGTGTCGAAGGTCTCGGGGAAGGCGTTCGTCTCCCCGCCCTCGAGGGGGATCCAGCCGGTCGAAGGAGCCCCGGCGCAAGGGTCCAGCCCGGGCCCGAGCATCGCCTTCTGGGTGGGTGGCGGAGTGGCGGCAGCTACGGCCTGTGCGCCTGGGCCAGAGCTTGCGCCCCGAGAGCCCTTGAGCAGGGCCAGAATGCCACCGGCCACCAGCAGGGCGAGGCCGAGCACAGAAACCAACCGAGCGCCAGGCACCAGCAGGCCCACGACGAGCGCCGAAGCACCGATCGCCAGCACGGTCTTGGTGGCCGCAGCCAGAGCCGCGCTCTCAAAGGCCGCGGTCTCAGGCATGAGCGGTGGTGGGGGCGGGGGGATGACCTTGTAGTCCGAAGAGCGACTGGTCTGATTGTAAGCAGGCATGGAGGCACCTCCTCTAGGAATCCAGATTGGACGGCTTCAAACCAGCACCAGCCCGATGTTTGTAGCTCGGGCGGGATGCACGAAGGGTCGACCGGTCCTCGCTCACTCAGCAGATGGACGGCTAGCTCCCACGCTGGCCATCGGCGGAGCTGGTCCTCGGTTGCAGAGTCAGGCGAGGTCGGAGCAAGTTCGTTACGCCAGGCCTGGTCAAGCAGTAGGCTCCCTTTACTCGGAGCGGCCGAACAGGATGAAGGGAGCCCAATAAAAGGGATCTGCGCTTCCTGGTTGGTCGAGCAAGTCAAGCTTGGCCTGCCTCAGAGCCTCCGCCTTGCTCGCTCCGGCTAGGAGGCGCCCATAGAAGCGCTCCATCAGCTGAGCAGTTCTGACGTCATCGACATTCCAAAGGCTCATCAGCAGACTGGGTGTGCCAGCCTGCATGAACGCTCGAGAGAAACCGATAACCCCTTCCCCTCGCAGCTGCTCGCCAAGGCCTGATCCGCAAGCCGAAAGCACCACAAGGTCGCATCGGAGAGAAAGGCCTAGGACGTCCTGCATCCGAAGGCGGCCGTCGTCCTGAGGGCTAGTCGGGGCCAGAACCAGAGCGAGTTGATCCTTGCTCCTGCCTTCGATGTCCCCGTGAACGGCGAAATGCAGGAACCGAGTGTCGCTGACCACCGAGCCAGGTCCAGTCACCGCAACCTTGGTCGCCTGCTTGCCGAGGAAGAGCTTTACGGCGCTGGGTGCCAAGAGGGCGCTGATAGTGCGCAGCTCCCCCTCGGACCCAGGCAAGCGCGGCAGCGAAGCCGCGGGCGCTCCCACGGCAGGCTGGCCAGCTCGGGCTTGGGCCACGACGGTAGCCTCTCTCTCCGAGCGGTTCTGAGGATCGCCGAAGCCAACGAATGCGTACCTGGGGCCTGGGGTACTTCGATCAAGCCGCTGGTTGAGTTCGGCTTCGATCTGGGCCCAGACTGTAACTGAGGGCAGATAGCTGACTCGGTACCGTTTCACCAGGAATGGCGCGCCTGCATCGCCCAGCCGCGGTTCTCGCTCGAGAAGAGTCTCGAACGGCAACCGATACAGAGAGTCGTCCGGAATTACGATGAGGTGATCGACTCCCTCCAGTAGCTCTGCAGCCGGAGAGATAAGGCCACGAAAGAGCGCAACAGCGGGCTCCGTGTACGCAGGGTCGAGCATCGGATCTGCACGTGCCAGGATCGCTTTCTGCAGTCGCTCAACTTGGGCGGTGAGAGTTGAGCTGCTCAGCGACCCAGGGCCACCAGCGAGCGGCCGCAGGGCAGCTCCGTGGCGAGTCACGACCAGCAGGAAGGAGCGCTCCTCTCCCACGATGTACTCCAGGACTGCGTCGCCGGGCTTGAGAAGATCCTGTTGAAGCCGTTCGAGAGTAGGGGGCGCTGCGCTGGCGAGTGCTTCGGCCGGCAGGGTAATGTTCGCCCTGTCAAGCAGGTCGGCGAAGCCTCTGGCGCGGGCTAGCTCGCTGAATCCAAAGGCTTCCGCAGTACTCGCCTGGTTCAGACTTGCCTGATTGAGGTGGTCAGCGATGGCCACTGCGAGCTCATATCGCTTGCGGCGGCTGGCCGCCAACGACTGGCGTAGGCTGGGGTCGGCGACCGTGCGACGTAGCGCTTCGTCCAGCTCGATGACGTGGCGAATCGAACCGAGTGCGTCCTGCAGCTTTCCCTGCCCCTCCTCCACACGTGCGCGGACGCTGAGAGCGCGGCTCACCTCGAACTGCCACTGGGGCTCGGGCAGTGGCTCAAGGACTCGTAGAGCTTCCTCCAGCAAACTCGTCGCCTCGTGCAACTTCTCCAGCCGCAGGTCTAGGCTGGCAAGGTCCACTTTGAAGGCAGCTTGGCTAGCAAGCGACCCCGGCTCTCGACCTATCTCGCGAATCAGGCTCTCGTAGGTGCGCGCTGCTTGGCGAAGCTCGCCACGAAGCTCCTGCACTCCTGCAAGCCCTCGCAGCACCGCAGGGTCGTTAGCTGGAGCGCCAAGCCGAAGCGCGGCTTCGAAGGCTGCCTCGGCCCGGCCGAGGGTTTCTGGGTCGAGCTTTCGCGGGTCCTGTCTGCTTATACTCCAGTAGAGGTAGCCCAGGGCTTTCCAGCCTTCCTGTTGTAGGCCAGGGGCATCGGGCTCGTTCCCGGCCGACTTAGCAAGTTCGATCGCGCCCAGGAACCGCTGCGCTACAGGCTCCGTCCACTGGCCATACAGTTGCTCGAGATTACCCAGGCTGATCAGAATTGAGCTCTCGCCTAGCTTGTCTCCCGCCTGGTGGAGCCGAGCACGGCCTTCGAGCAGCACGGCGCGCGCCATATCGGGGTGGTTCTGGGCCCAGAGCACTACGCCCAGGTTGCTGACGATTTTCCCTTCCAGGCCAGGCTGCTTTGCTGTGCCGGGTAGTTGCTGATAGGTAGCGAGGGCCTGGCGATAGGCAGCCTCGGCTTCGTCCCATCTTTCTAGATCCCGGAGGCACTTGGCCAAACCTTGCTGCGCCTCGGCGAGCGGCAGGCCGCCCTGCGCCTGGGCGGCTGCGAGGTCCGCCCTTTCGGCCTGGCAGGAGATCTCCTCGGGGGGCTGGGGAGGCGCCTTGCAGCCGGTGGTCAGGAAGAGCGCCGCCAGCGCGAAGCAGCCTGCTGGAGGAGGGAGCCGCAGCATTTTGATCAGTTTCGATCCTATCATTCGTGCTCGCCGGGCCTGCCTTGGGCTCGGCGAGCCGCTACGGGAAAGGAAATCGAGGCGAGCCCGGGGCGTTCCGGTTGACTCGCCGTGCCACTTCGGCCAGCATCTCGTTGCGAACAGGGAGGGCTTCGGTGCAGGCGGAGGACCAGGGGCGGATCGAACGCTTTCTTGCGGGAGAGGGCCAGGCCTTCGCCGAGGTGGACGAGTGGATCCGCCGCTCCGGCGGCGCCTTCCGCGAGCGCCTGGGCGCCGACTGGGAAGACACCCTTCAGGACGTGCGGCTGGAGATCACCCGCCTCCTCGGCCGCGGCTCCTTCCGGGGTGATTCCAGCCTCAAGACCTACGTCTGGCGGGTCACCGCCAACGCTTGCCTCGATCGCCTGCGCTCTCGACGTCGGGTGGTCTGGGACGAGCTCGAGGCGGTCGATCAGCGCGGCGACGCCCTCCAGGAAGCTGCCGAGACCTTCACCGCCAATCGCGAAGCGCGAGACCTGATGCTGCGCGTGCTGGCGGACATCTCCCAGGAATGCAAGCGGCTCTGGCAGATGCTCTTCGACGGCCTTTCCTATCGCGAGATGGCCGAGCAGATGGGAGTGGCCGAGGGGGCCCTGCGCGTGCGCGTGCTGCGCTGCCGGCGGCGCGCCGTCTCGCTGAGGGACGAGCTCCTCAGCCGGCCACCCTCGCCCGCCGGTAACACACCCTCCTCGATCCAGCCTAAGCAAGTCGGGAGGTAAGGCGACGATGGACTTCGAACGAGCCGCCGAGCTGCTGCCCTTCTACTTGAATGGGAGCTTGTCGAGCGAAGAGCGGGCAGAAGTGGAGGCGACGCTGGCCGATTCGCCCGAGCTGCGCCGGGAACTGGCAGCCACGCGGGCTGCCGCTGAGATCTACCGCCAACGGCTCGCGCCGGAGGCGTTGACGGACTACGTCGCCGGCGAGCCGGCCGGGGAGATCCCCCAGGCCCTGCTCGAGCGGCTGATCGCCGAGGATCCACGCTACCAGGAGGAGGTGGCTCTGCTGCGGGAGAGCTACCGAGCGGCCCTGGGGGAAGAGTCGACGGCGGCGGAACGCCCGGAGCTTGAGGCTCGGGTACTCAAGGCCCAGTTCGGGCCCTCCCGGCAGGCGCCCCGTCGCTGGCTGGCCCTGGCCGCGGCCCTCGCTGCTGTGGCGGTCGCCGGCGTGCTGGCCTGGAGCGTGCTCTCCCCGAGCGGGCCGGG
>CALMKX010000066.1 GCA_937867335.1 uncultured Acidobacteriota bacterium | reverse complement strand
TTCAAAACCTGGTAGGCCGTGAGGGAGTCGAACCCCCGACCCGCTGATTAAAAGTGAGTTGATTATGCCCGTCTGGCTCTGCATCTTTCGGCCGTAGTCTGTCGGTTGAACGTCGGAGAATGGCCTGCAAGTCTCGACAGTGCAGCTATTTACGACACATGCCGACGTCGCTTCTTGCCGCGGCGAGTCTGGTGGGGTCGGGTACTGTCTGGTACGAGTTGCACCCCATGCTGCACCCCATTTGCACCCCATTTTGCACCCCAGAATCGCCGGGCCGGGCGCCGGGGGTGGTGGCTCTGTCAGTGCCAGGCTTCGCCGTGGTCGCGTCGGCGCAGCCAGTCTTCGACAGCGCTCTTCTTCCAGCCCAGGTCGCCGCGGCGGTTGCGCCGGATGGGGTGGGGGAAGAAGCCCTCGTTGCGCCAGCGCCAGAGGGTGTCGCGATGGACACCGACCAGATCGAGGACCTGCTGGTGAGTGAGGGTGGGGTCTTCGGACGTCATCATGGCTCGCTCCCGGGGAGGTGGATGGATGCCTAGCCTCAATTTGACCGACCGCTCTTTGCGGGCCCTTTCGACCGACCAGGAGCGGGAGGATTTCTACGACCTGAGCTTCCCGGCCTTCCAGGTCCGGGTGGGGCGCAATGGCTCGAAGACGTTCTACTTCCGCTATCGAGCGGGGGAGGGCGTCTACCGCCGAGCGCGCATCGGCAAGTACCCGGCGGTGAGCCTCGCCGAGGCTCGCACGCGAGCTCGCGAGCTCGAGGTGGAAGTGGACCGCGGCGAAGACCCGGGCCGCGAGGAGCCGGAAGTGCCCCAGGCTCTGACGGTGGCCCAGGTGGCGGAGCAATACCTGGAGCGCTGGGCCAAGCGGAGGAAGCGCAGCTGGCGCGAGGACCAGCGGATCCTGGAGCGGTACGTGCTGCCGGTTCTGGGGCGGTTCAACGCCAGCGAAGTGCGCAGAGGGCAGATCGCCGAGCTGATCGAGGGCATCGCGGTGCGAGGTCTCGCCCGGCCGCAGGGAGCCGAACCGGCCTCTGCGGAGCGCGGAGCTCCGATCCAGGCGAATCGGGTGGCGGCCACCTTGAGCAAGATGTACAAGTGGGCCAACAGCGTGGAGCTGGTGGAGGCGAACCCCTGCCTGTACCTCGTGAAGCCGGGGAAGGAGAACAAGAAAGACCGGGTGCTCTCCCACGAGGAGCTGCGCACTCTCTGGCACGAGCTGGAGAAAGAGCCGCGGGTGTTCGCCACCTTTTTCCGGCTGGCCATGCTGCTGGGACAGAGGCCGGGAGAGATCGCCCGGATGGAGTGGTCGCACCTTTCGGGAGACGTCTGGTTGATTCCTGGCAACCTGACCAAGAGCGGGCGCGAGCATGCCGTTCCGCTTCCGCCGGCGGCGTTGGGCCTCATCGAGGCTCATCGGGGCGAGCATCCCGAGCAGGTGCTCGAGAGCCCTCGCAGGGCGATTCGATTGCGAACGGATGTCCTGGCCCAGAGGGCTCGCCAGCTGGTGAAGCGGCTGGGGACGGAGCCGTGGACACCGCACGACCTGCGCCGCACGGTATCGACCAACCTGGCGAGCCTGGGGGTGGACGAGTTCATCATCCAGCGAGTGGTCGGCCACGCCTACAACACGGTCACTTCGATCTACAACCGCTACTCCTACTTGAAGGAGAAGCGAGCGGCGCTCGAGCTCTGGGAGCAGCGCCTGATGGCGATCTGCCACGGGGAGTCCGCTCAAGCCGAGATCGCGCAATGAGGGTACGCCGAGTTCTCCCGGGGCATGTCGCAGCGGCTCCGGAGGGCGCGCGGAGCCCCGCTGTTCAAGGTTCTGGTGGCGATTTATCCTCATGCGAGATCATAGACTATGAACTGGGAACGAATGCTGTCAAGTGGTAACATCGAATTTCCCGGGCAGGGAGCAAAGTAGGAGGGATCGGTCATGCCTCGTCGCAAAGGTTCCGGGAAGATCCCGCCGACTCGAGAGATGGCCGTGGCCGTGCGCGAGGCCGAAGCGGTGAAGCGCGAGCTGCGGCGAGCGCTGCGCCGCAAGGGCTTGGCCGAAAGTGAAGCGGCTGCGCGCCTGGGGTTCAGCCGGTCGTTCTTCCCCAACCTCTGCCAGGCGGGGAGCCCGGGGCAGTCCCCGAGCCTCCGGATGGAGGTTTTCCTGGCCGTGGCGACCCTGGTCGAGGAGCCGGCCGACGAACTCCTCCAGACCGCCCTGGCCCAGCCCCTGGAGCCCGAAGCTCCCCAGCAGCTCCCGGTCTCGATCTCGCTCGTCGAGCCGGACCTCGAGGCCTTCGAAGCCGAGATGGGCGAGCTGCTGGCTTGCTGGGACGCATCGCGGCAGCGGGAGAGGGTGCTTCTGCGGGCAGCTTGTTGAGCTCCCGGCTGTACGAAGGCGGCCTCTCGCGCTGGAAGGGCAAAGCAGGCCCCGAGGCTCTGTCTACTCATTGCTTTCCCCCCCACCCCCCCAACCCGAAGAGATCCTCGGCGGTGAGCTCTCCGGGAGGCTCCGGGGGCGCCTCGCCGGGGTTCTGGGCCCCGCCGCTGCCTTCCCCCACCCCCGCCGCCTTCTCGCCCGTCCAGGGGCTCACATCGGGGGCGTTGTCGCGGCTCGGCAGGGGGGGCGGGATTCGGGTCCTCGCGAGGAGGGCGGGGAGCTCGTAGTAGCCAGGGAGAGTGTTGGCGATCGGGTGGGCTCCGGTGGCGATGAGAAGGGGGTGGTCGTTGCCCAGTCGGCGCACTTCGTCGGGGGTCAGGAGGGGGCGTTTGTGGTCTCTTGTGGTGGTCGAGGTTCTGGAGGCGAAGAGGGTGCCGGTGGCGCTTCGGCTCTTGGAGTCCACAGCGAGGG